>JAJDAV010000074.1 GCA_029261695.1 Nitrospinaceae bacterium
CTTGGATAAACTGAAAATGTTTGTTCCGGGAATCGGTAAATTTGGAGCTCGAACAACAATTTTTTCTCAGGGACTTAAAGATGCATTGCAAAGGCAGATAGGTAACAAAGGCCCTGATGACTTTCTTTTTCCCAGTGAGCGGGGCGGAAATCTGACAACCCGAAGTGTGACTAAATTTTTTAAAGCCGCTTTACGATCTTCGGGTGTTGAAAAGGAAGCAACTCCACATTCATTACGGCAGTCTTTTACGGCTTTTATGTTAGCCAAAGGAAATGATAAGTCTTCTGTAAAAACTTTATTGGGTAGACGCGCGCTCTAGCCCTTTTGTAAGGTTGGTGGATCACTTCCCTTAAACTATTGTCCGCTTGAGTTTCCGCCTCTCCCTCCATAGGGAGGGGGATAGGGAATGGTCGGATTAAAGATTTTCCCGCCTGATTTTATTCTACCGGTTGGTATCGCATATTGCGGCGTTGAGGGATGAAGCCGCCGTCGGTGATGAGTCTCTTAATTTCTTCTTCATCAAGGCAGTAGACAGTGCCTGCCGCTGCAACCACATTTTCCTCCATCATGGTGCTTCCCATATCATTTGCACCGTAATAAAGTGACACTTGACCAATCTTGGGTCCTTGGGTTACCCAGGAAGATTGCAGATTGTCAAAGTTGTCGAGAAAGATTCGACTGATTGCGAGAGTTTTTAGGTAATCGAATCCGCTTATCGATGTTTTGATGCCCGTCTGCCCTTGCAACTCGGTGTTCCCCGGTTGAAATCCCCATGCAATGAAAGCGGTGAATCCGCCGGTTTTATCCTGCAACTGACGAAGACGATTTAGATGCTCGATCCGTTCCTCTAAAGTTTCCACATGACCAAACATCATGGTCGCAGTTGTAGGAATATTCATTTGATGCGCTTGTTCCATAACGTCGAGCCATTCGTCACTGGTGCATTTTTTAGGGCTTATAACCTGCCGTACTCGGTCAACGAGAATTTCTGCGCCCCCACCGGGAATGGAATCCAGCCCTGCCTCTTTCATTCTTTTTAATGTTTCTTGCAGAGATATTTTAGAAATTCGGCTGGTGTGTAAAATTTCCGAAGGTGAAAGTGCGTGTAGATGAATATTATATTTTTCTTTAATACTTTTGAATAGATTTTCAAAATAATCGATTTTCAGATTGTTGTTATGCCCCCCCTGGAGCAAAATTTGTTGTCCACCAACGGCCAGGGTTTCTTCAATTTTTTTCGCAATGGTTTCGAAGGGCAGGACGTATGCATCCTTGTCGGGTTCTTTTCTATAGAAAGCGCAGAAGGAACAATCTGTAACGCAAACATTGGTGTAGTTGATATTGCGATCAACGATATATGTTATGGTTTTGTCTTTTTTTAACTTTTTACGAGTGAGACGAGAAGCCACGTTCCCAAGCAAAAGAATGTCTTTTGTTGAGAATAGTTCTATTGCTTCTGAGGGTTCAATGCGTTGTCCTGCAACTGCTTTTTCAAGAATGGATTCGATCATTTGGGATTGTCGCAATGAATTTCAAGATGGTTTTCATCGGGGTCATTAAAGTAGATAGACTCTCCATCTCCCCGTTTAACAGGCCCACCAGTAATGGTGATGTTTTTGGCTTTAAGTTCTTTTACAATATTTTCGAAGTCGGCAGGGTCGGATTCGAAAGCGAGATGTAGGTAACCGTCTTCACTCAGCAGATTCATCGCCTCTTTAACTTCAAGTTGAGGTGTTTCAAAAAGGGCTATGGCCGCATTCCCAGTTTCAAGCATGAGATGATTTAATCCTTTATTAAATCGATGTGTTACCTGAAACCCCAAAATATCTGTATAGAATTTTTCGGCTCGATCCAGATCTTTTACATTGAGCGCTATATGATGAATGCCTTTGAGTCGCATGAGAAGTCAGGAGGGGAGAGGAATGAATTAAAGGGTGCCGTCTCCGGCGCCAAAACCAGTTGTTGTCAAACCATCAATTCCCATATCTGTCATCTTCTCTTCTTCGGTGACTATAAAAATATGGTACCCAAATTTACTTTTAATTGGCCCTTGAACTTCGCCCACCGGAGAAGCCATTGCCGCTTTTTCAAGTTCCGGTGCCGCAGTATTGAATTCGAGAAGCCCTAAATCACCACCTTTATTCCGGGTTCCACAGGCGCTGTATTTTTTTGCCATTTTCGCAAACATTTTGTACAGCATCTCTTTGTCTTTATATTCATCTTCTTTTAGATGATCAAGCAAGACATTTGCAAGCTCTTCAGTGGATAAAACAATGTGACTGACTCGAATAGATCTTATTGACATCTTGTCGTCCTCGCCCTGATAGTGAAGTAATTTATATCCAAATTATACGGGAACCAGGGATTAAAAAGAAGAAAATTAAGACTGATAGTAGTCCTCAATAGCATCCAAAAGGGATGAGACGGTATATTCTTTAGGTAGGATTTCGACTGTAAGACCGGCATCTTCCGCAGTTTTTGCAGTGATGGGACCAATGCAGGCAATGTGAGTTTTCTTTATGGCAGGCAAAAGGTCTTCACCGGTTAACTCCAGAAAGTTTTTAACGGTGGATGAGGAGGTGAATGTCAAGACGTCGATGTCTTCAGATAATAGCCTTTTTGCCAGGCCATCAGATTTACATTCGGGCATAATGGTCTTGTAAGCTGGGGCCACATCTACCACAGCTCCTCTTTCACGAAGCTTTTCAGGAAGCACTTCTCGTGCAACGGTGGCACGCGGAATAAGAAAACGCTTGCCCTGGATATTTTCGATGCTTTCCAGTAACGACTCGGCGACAAATTCATTAGGAACAACATCTACGCCAATTCCAAGGTCACGAACCGCTTCGGCTGTTTTAGGCCCAATGGTATAGATGCGCAGTCCCTTTAGGTTTCGAATGTCTTGATGGATGTCTTTGAGCCTTTGAAAGAAAAATCTCACGCCATTTGCACTGGTAAAAACCAGACCGTCATAAACTGAAAGATTATTTAGCGCATTATCAAGCGGAGCCCAATCATCAGGTGCTATGGTCTCTATGACTGGAAAGAAAAAAGGTTCTGCGCCCAGTTCCCGCAGTCGGTCGATCATACTTTCGGCCTGATCTCCTTTTCGGGTTACAACAACGGTTTTCCCAAATAAAGGCAAACGTTCATACCACTCTATTTCCGGTTTCAAACTGACCACTTCGCCAATGATTGTGAGGGCTGGTGGTAAAATTTTCTCCTTTGATGCAATGTCTACAATGCTAGAGAGAGTCCCCTTCCATGTTTTTTGGCGAGCGGTGGTTCCCCATTGAATTACGGCAATCGGTGTTTCCGGACTTTTACCAAACTTCATGAGCTTTTCCACAATTAATGGAAGTTTGCGTGCACCCATAAGGAATACAAGAGTACCTGCTCGGGAAGCTATTTTTTCCCAGTCGATATGGATGTCGCCCTGCTTCTTTTCATTACTGCCTGTAATAATGGAAAGAGTGGAAGAAAGGTGTCGATGAGTTAATGGAATGCCAGCATAGGCCGCAACTCCGGTCACTGATGTGACTCCTGGCACAACAAGAAAAGGAATTTTTGATTTGTTGGCGGCTTGAATTTCTTCTCCCCCGCGGCCAAAAATGAAAGGATCACCGCCTTTGAGTCTGACAACAACCTTTCCTTCTTTTGCTTTTTCAACAAGTAGCGCGTTGATTTTTTCTTGTTCAAGACTTGCTACGCCTTCTTTTTTCCCAACGTAAATAATTTCCGTTTCTTTTTGTGTGAAACGCAATAGATCTTCATTGACCAGATGGTCGTAAAGAATAACTTCTGCCTTTTGTAGCCAGTGTTTTCCCTGAAGTGTTAGTAGACCTACGTCACCCGGTCCTGCTCCGACGAGGATTATTTTTCCTGGTGTGTTGTTATTCATTTGGGGAATAGAGGTAATTGGCCATATTTGCAAAATCAGACATGGAAAGGGTCTCCCCTCGTCGCGAAAGATCAATGCCCGCCAGTTGAGCTTTGCCTTGCTTGTCTGTGAAATTTCTTTCCCAGGACTTTAAGTTGTTTTTTAGCATTTTCCGTTTATGATAAAAAGCCGCATTAACTATTTTAAAAAACAATTGTGGATCTTGAACTTGAACTCTGGGTTTAGGAAGAGGTCTTAAAGAAAAAAGCGAAGAGTCTATTTTTGGACGGGGCGAAAAAGCTGTGTTGGGTATCTCCAGCAATCGCTCTACTTCACAATGGTACTGTACATACACTGAAAGCGAGCTGTATTCTTTGTTGCCTGGCTCGGCTGTCAGCCGGTCAACGACTTCTTTTTGCATCATCAGGGTCATAGACTGAATTCGGCTGCCAAAGTGGATTAATTTTTTCATAATATGAGTCGCAGCATAATAGGGAAGATTGGATACGACCTTGAATCCGGGTTTGATGGAAGAGTAATCGAATTTAGCAGCATCGCCTTCAATGATTTTAAATGAAGGCGAACTTTTCTGAAACCGGCTTTCCAATTCCCGACACAACTTTGGGTCTAGTTCGATAGCGGTCAGGGACTTTGTGATAGAGAGCAGTCGTTGAGTGAGAACGCCTTTTCCAGGGCCAATTTCTACAACATCATCCTCAGGTTGGATGTCTGCCAACGTGATAATATTTTGCGCGATTTCAGAATCGACAAGAAAGTTTTGCCCAAGAGGCCTTTTTCTCATTGTAGGGAGAGGGTGGATTGCGATAATTGGGCTGCAGTTTTCAGTGCTAACTTAAGATTTTCAGCAGAAGCTTTATTGCGGCCTACAATATCGTAGGCTGTTCCATGATCTACAGAAGTTCGTAGAATTGGAAGGCCCAAAGTAATATTTACTCCCATGCCGTTCATTTTAACGGGAATCATTCCTTGATCGTGGTACATGCAGATGACGACATCGTATTTTTCGGATGCGGCTCTTCCAAAAAGTGCATCGGCCGGATAGGGACCACTTGCTTGGATTCCCTCTTTCTGGGCTGTTTTTAATGCTGGAAGAATGAACTCTGTTTCTTCATGACCAAAAATTCCTCCGTCTCCACAATGAGGATTGAGCCCTACCACTGCAATGCGAGGGATTTCTGTTACATGTTTTTGTAGCCAGTCATGCGTCACTCGAATGGTTTGTAATACTTTTTCTTCAGTAACTTGCGACTTAACTTGATCCAATGGTAGATGCGTTGTCACCAGTACCACTCGTAAAGAATTTCCTTCCATCATAAGAGTGGGTTCCTTGGAATTGGTAAGGTGACCTAAAAGCTCAGTATGTCCTGGGAAAGCGTGCCCTGCTAAGTGTAGGCTTTTTTTATTGATGGGGCAGGTAACTATTGCTGAGACTTCATCATTCAGAGTTAGCTCGACTGCTTTTTGGATGGCCTCATAGCTTGCCTTGCCGCCTTCAGCTGATGGCTTTCCTGGAACCAGTTCTTCGGAAACGTTATTGAGATCGATTATATCTATGGTGCAGGGTTGATACCAACCTTCTTTAGGCGAAGAAATGGAATGAACCAGGATTTCTGGAGCCACCTGTTTGGCTGTTCTTTTGAGAAGATTTGCATCGCCAAGTACCACGATTTTAGCGTTGATCGATAGAACTTCATCCTGAAACGCTTTGACAATAATTTCGGGGCCGATTCCGGCAGGGTCTCCGAGGGTCAGAGCAATGATGGGCGTTGCTTCCATTTTTATAGATCGCTTAAAAAGTCAGAAAAAATTCTTTTGGGGTAAATAAAATTACCCGCCCTTGATTTCCAAGGGCGGGTAAAGGGCAAAACTTTTTTTCGGGATTAGCTATTTTCTTAGCTCGTGAATTTTTCCAGAAGAACCCGGTTTTTTTGCAGTGGGCCTTGGGCTTGCATCGAGAATTTTCTTGTCAACGTTGCTTTCATATTCTTTGAAATTCTCAATGAATTGGTTTGCAAGCTCATTGGCTTTTTCATCGTAGGCTTCTGGGTTTTTCCAAGTATTTCTTGGAAGCAGGTATTCTTTTGGCACACCCTTGACAGCAACTGGAATTTGAATTCCGAATACTGGGTCGACTTCGGTTTCAACATTATCCAATTGGCCTTCTAAAATGGCTTTGATCATGGCTCGAGTGTATTTAATTTCGATCCTTTTTCCCACGCCATAAGCACCTCCCGTCCAACCGGTGTTTACCAGCCAGCAGGAAACTTGATGTTTGGCAATCTTTTCGCCCAGCATGTCTGCATAAACAGAAGGATGTAATGACATGAAGGGAGCTCCGAAACAAGTGCTGAAAATAGCAGTTGGTTCACGGCTCATGCCCTTTTCAGTGCCTGCAACTTTGGCTGTGTATCCTGAGATAAAATGATACATGGCCTGTTCCGGTGTCAATTTAGATACCGGAGGCATAACACCATAAGCATCACAGGTGAGCATGATGACGTTATCTGGGTGACCGCCCATTCCCTCAAGTACAGCATTGTTGATATGGGTGATGGGATAACTGGCGCGTGTGTTTTCGGTCAGACTCGCATCATCCAAATCAAGCCTTCTTCCCCCGGGACTTAAAACCACATTTTCAAGCAGGGTGCCAAAGCGGCGCGTGCATTCAAAGATTTCCGGTTCTGATTTTTGAGAAAGGCGGATTACTTTTGCATAACAACCCCCTTCAAAATTAAACACACCGTGGTCACTCCATCCGTGTTCATCATCGCCAATAAGTTTTCTTTGTGGATCGGCAGATAATGTGGTTTTTCCGGTTCCAGAGAGGCCAAAAAATATTGAGGTGTCACCCTTTTTGCCAATATTTGCGGAGCAATGCATAGATAATACGTTTTGTTTCTGGGGCAACAGGTAATTCAAGATGGAGAAAACGGATTTTTTAATTTCTCCAGCGTAACTGGTTCCTCCGATAAGAACCAGTTGTTTGCCAAAATCGACAATAACAAATACTTCTGAATTGGTTCCATCTATCGCCGGTACGGCTTTGAAATCGGGGACATGAATAATAGTGAATGCGGGATCATGGTTTTCCAGCTTCGCCATATCGCGAATTTGAATGAACATATTTCTGGCAAACAGACTGTGCCATGCATGTTCTGTGATTACCCGAATATGCGTCTGGTGTTTGGGGTCGCACCCAGCACAACAATCTTGAACATAGACTTCCTTGCCTTGCAAATAAGCCAGGACACGAGAATAAAGTGCCTCAAATTGTTCTACAGAAAAGGGGCGATTTACTTTTCCCCACCAGATATTTTCCTGACTGGATGGTTCCTGAACGATAAATTTATCGTTAGGGGCCCTTCCCGTATGCTCACCCGTGGTTACGCACACTGGGCCAAGATGCGATAATTGGCCTTCTTTATTGGCAATGATGTGTTCGTAAAGCTCAGGAGTGCATAAATTCCAATGTATTTTTTTTAAGTTTTTGAGGCCGTGTGTTTCTAAGCCCACCTTGTGCTTTAAAACGTTTTGCGGCATGGACAAAATTCCTTTATTATGAAGCGGTGAGTGACCGTAAACCCTTGATGGGGAACAGTTTCTCCCCTTCCGATAGGGTCGCTAATAAACCATATCTCATTTTAGCATAAATAGGATAAATGGAAATAGGTTTTTAGAAGTAAATTGCTACATTAAATCGGGTTTGATGCAGAATGTTCAACTTTCTTGAAAATAAGGCCAAAGAGCCGGTTGTTAAGGTGCTGGCTAGGGAACGTACCCAGTACAATGACATTTATGTCATTCAAAATGGCGATAATCGAGAACTCTGGTTCAAGGGCAATGGCGATTATTTCTTGCAGAGCCGGGTGAATGTCGAAAAGCAAAAACAATTGGCTCTGGTTTATTCGAATATGATGATGGCATCTTTGCTTTTTTGTCCGAAACCGCAAAGATTGCTAATGGTCGGGTTGGGTGGCGCAGCTGTTACAAACTTTCTAAATGAATGTTTCCCAAACTTAAAAATTGATGTTGTGGAGATTGATGCGAAAGTTATTGAGGTTTCGAAAAAGTATTTTTATTTGCAGGAATCAAATCGCTATCGGGTCTTTCAAGAAGATGGAAGAGTTTTTATTCAGAAACGAAAAGGGCAAGAACTCTATGACTGGGTTATTCTCGATGCGTTTAAAAGCGGGTCAATTCCATATCATTTAAAAACGCATGATTTTTACAAAGAGATTCGCGCCATTTTAAAACCTGATGGGATTGTTGGTTCCAACTTATACGGAAAAGGAAATACGTTAAAGCCTCGTGATACAAAAACGTTTATGTCGGTGTTCCCTAATATCTATTGTTTTGAAGATGAGGAACGTGTCGCAACAGTACTAATTGCAAATGGCGGTAAGCGGTGGAGCGAAGAAAAAATCAATGACAGAGCATCTATTTTTAGTGGAATGCCCGAGCCGCTTTCCATGAAAGAGGTTGTGAAAAATTATCGACCTGGAAAGTTTATTGAAGAATCTGTTGCAAGGTTTGACGACCACTTCTCCGAGAAAGGTTTCCTGCACGATGTGGAAAAAGAAAACCGCTCAAGTGTAAAAAACCGGCGGTATCCAATAAAAAATGTTCACTGAAGAAAGAAATGGTTTTTTGCCCTTAACTGGGCAAGCTAAAAATTTGTACTTTTCTGCCACTATAGTTGGCTACTGCTAATCGCCCCTTGTGAATTGAAAGCCCGCCTGTTTTCCCTAACTCTCCTGTTCTATTTCCCTGTTTGCGATAAACGTCTAATACCTCTAGGTCGTTATTCAAGTGAATGATCTGCCCATGCCAAAAGTCAGAAGCGAATATGCCATGTTGAGGATCGCAAGTTACATAATAAATATCATCGATCCCTAACCCTTCTTTACTTACCTGATTTATTAGTTTTCCTTCGGAATCGAAATGTTTTAACAGGGCTTCTGACCGATCCCCAATTATAGTTCCTCCATCTTTGAGGCAAAAAATCCCACAAGGCCCAGTTAGGTTTTTAGATTGCTCAGCAGAATAAGTTTTGGAGATTTCTTTACCATCTGCGCCAAAGACTGCGATGCGATTGTTGTCGGGGTCGGCAATGTGGATTTGATCTTTGGAATCGATCGAAAGAGAAAAGACATGGCCTAAAATTCCTTCCTCAAATTGAAGGAGGAAATTTCCCAATGCGTCAAATTTTTTAATCACTCCGTTTCCTTCATCTATGACATAGATATTTTGTTGCTGATCGGTGATTAAATCGACTGGATATTTGAGGGCTTGAGGCGTATTTCCATATGTTCCAAAGTGGAACTTATATTTCCCTTCAGGTGTAAAACTTTGGATGCAGTGATTTTCATAGTCAGCGACTAAAAGGTCTCCCTTGTTGTTATGTGTAAGACCTAGAGGGATTAATGGTGTTCCACATTTTAAGCCAGCTTTGTTGATGGAGAATGCTTGTTTTAAAGGTGTCTCTGGGGTGGATGGACTAAGTTCTATGAAGTTTGAAATCAATGACAACAAGTTTTTTGATTTCGCATTTCTTTTAGATTCCAACTCCAGACGATCCAGGTTTACGCGAAGTTCTGTGATGGCAGTCTCAACTTTTATGGAAGCATCTATGCCAGATACTTCATGGTCGGACTCAAGTTGATTTTGTTGTTCTCTGTAGGCAAGCAGTTCAAAGTTTTTTGTTTTTCTCTCGTGCGAAATTTTTACAATATTGTCATTGAGCTTTTTGGAATAGGATGCAAGCTCGTCGAATAGTTGAGAGTTTTCTTGGGATGGATCTAAAATGCTGACAATTGCCGCTCCGGCAATCAGGCGGTGCAAGTTGAGGTTTTCGTTAATATCGATTCCCTTGATCATCCTTCGGATGAGGTTTAGTTGGAAATCAAGAACGGCCATATTGTTGTTTATGCCAATAGGGGTGGCTTTGTCTTCCGTTCCTAGCTGTCTCAGCTGAGCATCCAAATCCCTTCTTTGCCGCCCCATGTCATCCAACTGATTCAATAATTCTACGGTTTTTTCTTCAAAGACAGATTGCGCTTTCAGTGTGGTCAGGCATTGTGCGACTAATTCGTTTTTCTGGTTGGCGAGTGAACTGGGATTGTATTTACTAATGCCCCATATCAAAAATTCCTTATCAAATTTAATTTCAGAAGCTTGAGATAAAAGGACTCTGTTGATCTGTTCTATATCCAAGTTTTCAGAATCAAATGCAACGGGTGAGAAATCTGCGATACTTGCTTCTAGGGTAGAGATATTTTCACTTTCCCAAAAGGGCGTGGAGGCATCAAGTGCTTCCAGAAAATTAAGTTCTAATGCATCCAGGGTTTGCCAATGTTCATGGAAACGGAGCATTATCCGTGTAGCATTCTCTGAGAAAGAGGGGCTTTGGGTTTGACCTCGAAGAAGGGTGCAGATTGTTTCGTTGCTGGCTGCTTTTCGAGCCAAAGTTTTCAAGACCAGGCAATGAGTCCTAAGCGGAAATTGAAGTTGTACGAGAAGGTCCATCGTTCTGCAATTATTGTAGTACTTCATGAGAAAAGGGGGAAGTTGGTCCTTTTCGCTGCTGCCCAGAATTTGGACCATAGACTCTTCGCATTTTTCTTTCTGGTTAAAATAATCATTAATAAAGCTTACAGAAGCTTCCCATTGACGCGCCAAAATATCTGCGAGACTTTTCAATTGTGCTTCTTTGATATCGCTTTCAACCAGATGATCAATAAAATCGTAAAATTGCTGGGTGATTTTTCGGAAGGAATAAAATGCGGTACGGGTTTCCCGAAAACTATTTCTTTCGTTTTGCTCGTTGGTGTATAGGTCCTTGTTAAATTCTCTTAGCCCTTGTGGGTCATTTTGAATTAGCTGGTTTTCTTTTATTTGAGTCTCGTCAAATTTTTGAGCGTGTGTTTGCCAAGTCTGAAATGTTTCAATCATTTCTTTTCTGCAATTTTCAAACTGGTTTTCGACCAGCGAAATGGCAAGGTCAATGCTTGAATCAGTAATTTCTTTCCCTGCCAATGCTAATCGCCCGAGATGAATTGCAGCTTGAATATCTTTGGTGTCCGTGCTTCGATTCGAAAGCTTTAGGGCTTGTTCCAGAGCCGCAAGCGCTTTCGGTGCGTTATTGCATTTTTCCTGAACCCTCGAAAAAAAATAAACATGCTCTGCTTGAAGGGGGTCGTGGGTCGCCAACTTTTCGGCAAGCACGTCCTCTGTATCCATGGAAACCTGATATCTTAAAATCTTTGTGTCAAAAGTTGAGCCGATATATAAGTTTCCGGTAGAATCTACCAAGGTCAAACAGGGGGCCTCCAGTGGAACGTCTGCATGGTCGATCGTGTTTAAATACTGTCCGAAGGATGTGAATATCTGGATTCGATTATTGTTTAAATCCGCGATATAAAGTAAATCGTTTGAGGCAATAGAAACGCATAGAGGATATTGAAATTGTCCCGGGTCCTCACCCGATTCTCCGAAAGTTAAAACCTCCTGCCATTGATTATCAAATTTTCTGATGCGATGGTTGCCACTGTCAGTAATAAAATAATTTCCGCAACTGTCTGTGGCGATCGAGGTGGGAAATTCGAATAGAGGGCGAGCCAACAGGTTTGCAGGTGTTTCAAAAAGGTCTGCCAGGTTTTCTTCGTGGGTGGTTCCTCTTTGCCCAACCCAGCCCAGGGAATTTCCATCGCCGTCGAAAAACTGTATGCGATGATTATATCTTTCGACAACAATCAGGGTTCCAAATGGGTCTATGATGATATCGTAGGGTTCGTTCAGTTCGCCTTTACTGTCCCCGCAGGTGCCGAAAGATTGTAGATGATTTCCTTGTGAGTCAAATTTTTGTATTCGATGATTCCAACTGTCTGCGACAAAAATATTTCCTTCCCCATCCACTGCTATGCCTTTTGGGTATTGAAGTTGACCTGGCTCTTTACCCTTTTCACCAAAACTGTTAAGGAGTTTGAATTGTGAATCGTAAATTTGGATGCGGTGATTAAAATCGTCTGTTAAGAGAAAATTACCTTCAGGAGTCAGGCATAATCCAGATGGAGGTGAAAGGTCTTCACCGACTTCGTCTTTGGTTCTAAATGCGGCATCGAAATTTATTGGAAAAAGGGAGGTCATATTCGCCTTTGGTGATACGGAAGGGTCGCTGAAATAGAACAGTCAGTCTGCTCAGTCAGGCCGCATTTAATCATAAAAACCAAGACATTACAATCGACCTGTTGAAGGCAATGAAAGGACAAAAAAGCTAGGATTTCCGGGCTACCCCGATATTGTTTTCGCTTTGTATGATCGTCCATTCCTTGGAGGATTCTACGTCTTCCTGCCAGACTTTCATGACACCTGGGAAATCGGGATTTAGATCATGCAGAACCACTATTCCACCGGTTCGGACTTTTGGAGTCCAGATGTCAAAATCTACTTTGGCCCCTCGGTCAAAGCTGGGTTGGTGCTCATGAGCAGGAATCATTTTTCCATCTTTAAGCCATCCTTTGATTCCGTATTCTTGAATATCTTCAGGAGGGATAATAAGGGGGCCTGTCTCCCAATACTCATGCCAACCATCAATAAAAAGCAGGTCGATTGTTTTGTTTGCAGGCCATTCTTCGGCAGCTTTCTGAGAATAAGCTCTTCCGGGTGTAACGACTTCTTGCAATTGCCATTGTGCGATTTGGTTATTCCAGCTTCTCCATATGTCCTGATCCATAATACATTCAGCATCTTCGATCAGATTCCAGTGGTCGAAGCAATATAATTGTCCCTTTCTTAAACTTTTTACAGCGCTTCCTAAAACGACAGAACTTCTTCCATGCCAGGAACCTATTTCGACAACTGTTCCCGGGTTTTCCAAAGCTAAATTATAAAGAAGTTGTGCATGTTCTTCAGGCATGAAAGGGGAAGGTATGTGCTGCGCCCGATTCCAAATATCGTCAAATTCTGTGTTAGTCATTGGTTGTCTCTAGGCAGGGGGTTTAGGACTTTGTGGATTTTTAAATTCCATTTTTTTTGGTGGCTATAAATATGTAGTCCTTTCGCCGAAAATTAACGAATTCTTCCGTGGATAAGATGGTGTCATGAACGGCCTTGGTCACCCCGTAGATATTGCCACCATAATCAGCACGGGAATAATCGTGAAGGGCAACGATTCCTCCGGGAACCAGAAAAGGAATCCACATACTTATATCTTTTTTACAGGCCTCATAAGAATGGTCTCCATCGATGAACAAAAGCCGAATGCGTTTGTCGTCTCTTTCTTGCCAACTCTGAGCGCCGTTTTCCGAATTTTGCCGATTAAAAATTATCCAATCGTCGACTTGATTCTCTTTTAGATAGTTTTCTTTTAATGAGTAATACTTGGGGTCAAATGAATAGACCTTTTCCCTGTTTCCCTTTTTGGAACCTTTGCCGAGCAGAATCGATGAACCCCCAAGAAAGTTTCCAATATTAACAATGGCACCTTCGGCGGGGCCAGAATTCCCTAGCTTAAACAGTTCCTCTCTTTCTTTTGCGCTCAATAAGGTCATTGGTAGTAAAAGAGATTCACCTCCCACTTCCCATTTTGCCGACCAACCTTCTATGTCGCAATGAGTCAGCTTCCAGACTTTAAAATTTTTATCGATTACATAGGTGACTTCTTTTAAGTTTAAAGTTTCCAGAAAACTCAGAATATTTTCATAGCGGTTTTTTAATTTATCTTCGATGGCTTCATACTCTACGTCCTCGGGGACGTCGTCTGGCTTTTGCTTTTTTAATACAAGTCCGATGTCCATGTTTATACAAAAAAAAGCAAGACCGAAATTCGTAGCTTTTTCTCCTCTGGGAACTTTAAAGCCAGGGGGAAGATGAGCTTCTTTGTAAGTATAAGTTTTGTGGAGTTTTTCCTCTGGAAAGTCAATTCCGTCTTTTTTGATTACATGGAAATTATTATTTGAGTAAAGTTGGTTCAATCGAGAAATAGACACTGAGCTTTGTTCGATTGGGGAAGAATGAATAAAAAGAATGTCCCCTGGGGTGTCGGGTGCAGTGGGAAGATCGAAGTCAAAGGCTAATAAAAAGTTTTTACTAGCAATAGGCATAATTAATCCTTAAATGGAATGTGTTGAAATGTTCGTAAGGTATTGGTTCGCCTTCTGATGGTTTGGGTTGGACTTTAAACATAACCCAAAATAATCAACGGCCCTTGAAGTTTTCCCCATATGGAGGGAAATTTCTCCTAAGTGATAATAGGCTCTATTGCGAATTTCCTCTTGGCCTGTTTTTTTCGTAAGAACCACTTTGCTGAAGAATTTGGCAGCGCTTTTTAAATCGTTCCTTTTTTTATAAAGAGTGCCTATGGTGTAGAGGGTTTCTATGTTTTTGGGTTTGAAGTTTTCTAGCTCTTCTAATAAGAGGTCTGTGCTTTTCGGTTTTTTGTTTTCAATGTGAGCGAGTGCCAGCTTTGCCATAATTTCGTATTTTAATTCAGGGGCGGCATACCTCTGAGCTTCATTGAACTTCAAGATGCTTGCCTTGTAGTTTTTAAATTCTAAATGTTTTTGGGCAAGATGGTAAAGCTGTAGCGACAGGTTGTTTAAAGTGGATTTGATCAGGCTGGTGCTTTCGTAGTCGCTTACCTTTTTCCGCGCTTCTTTTTTTAACAGTCCAATTCGGTGATTGATTAGCTCAATCTTTTTTTTGCTGGATTTGATTACCCCAGTAATGTAATTTTTGATTTCCTTTTTTTGCGATGGATTCAGTCCGTTTTTCAAATGCGTTTTAAATTCTTCCTTCCATTCTTTGTCTTCAAATAAATTGGCGGCTGTCATGCTGCCGTAATGAAAGAGTTTATTTTTAATGTCCTCATCGAGAATGCTGTAAGGCTGATTTGTTTTTTTTGCCTTTAATAAAACATCGGCACCGACATCACTTTGATAGCCTTTATGTTTCCAGCTGTATTCTGGAACAAAAGTGCAATTGTTTCGTTTGAAAAAATTAGCGTCTACCAGTAGGCAATAGGGTAGGGCGCGTTCTTTGAAATTCCCCCAATAAGATGTTTTTTGTTTTGGGGTGACTTCGCCAACAAATGCCGCATTCTTTCGGGAAATCTTTTTCACCATGTCGCTGAGCCAGTTATGGTCTAGGATCTCTACGTCGGAATCCAAAGCCAGAAAGTATTTTGTTCTAACCTTTTTAACTGCTAAATCTAAGGCTCTACCATGCCTTTCACCTAGTTTTATTCCTGAGACTTTTATAGTTTTTACCCAGTTGAACGTCTTTAATAATTCCAATGAACCGTCTGTGGAAGAATTATCAATCACTATCACTCGATAAGGTCCTTTGGTGTATTTTCGAAGGGAGAGAAGGCAAAGGTTTAAAGCTTCCCGAGTGTTTTCATTTGCAATAATTATAGTGACCATTTTCTGGTTCGATGAGATTTAAACGTTATTGAGTGTTGATGCTTAAAAGCGATGAGTTCCCGAGGTTGGATTAAAAACGTTTGCCGTTGTAAACGTTGCATACGGCGCACCATCGATTGGGATTCCCATTAGTTAGCCCCTCTCTAAACTCTGTGAATTTTTCGTTGTTCCAGATTTCTTCAAATGTTTGATCGTTCAAATTCCCAACAGAATAGCGACGCGAAATCTGGCAACAGGGGTAGACATTACCTTCGGGATCTACCTGTGCCCATTCGTAGGGCTTGTTGCAACCCTTTTCCTCTTCTGAAATATTATCTTGGATTTCCGGCTCGCTGGTTTGCGATGGGAAATAATCTTCGGGAGGCAGAAATGGAATTTGATATTTTTTGGACTTATTTTCAATTTCTTTGAATACTTTTTTAATATGTTCTCTATCGCAGTTGTTTAAATGCTGATCTTGAAAATATAATTTGTCGCTCAACTCTTCTTTGCGATCTTTATAAATATCCGAAGGAACAGCATTTAAATGGACAAAATATGCGTAATTGATTCCTAGCTCATGACCCAGATCCATAATTCCCGGTAGCTCGTTGATGTTCTTTTTTAAGCAGACAGCGTTGAAAAATAATTCGGGATAGGGAGACCCTGTTTGTTTCTTGTAATCAGTCAATCTTTTAATGTTTGTTTTCATCAGCTCAAAATCAGAACCGCGGATGTATTCATACAATTCTTTGGATGATGCTTCGATGGAAATTAAAATTTGATGCAACAGGTTTTCTTCTACGATTGCTTTGCACCAGGCTTCGGTTAACAGAGAACCGGTGGTAACGATTTGGACATGTTTGAAGCCTTGAGCTTTTACGTAACGCAATATTTCCATCAAATCAGCTCTGATTAGTGGCTCACCAAAATCGCTGAGTAAAAGGCTGTCGAAGTTTTCCGGAGAAAATTTTGACAGATATGTTTTGAAGTTTTCCAGGGAGATATCTTTGCGCAGGTATTTACTTTCCCTTGGGCAATGTTTGCAAAGCAAATTGCAGTTATCGGTGATGGGTACTTGCAGGACGTCCCATTGTTTGTCTCTTTTGGAGACTTTTCCTAAGTCAATGGTAGTCGACTGCGATTCGTAAAGGTGTCTTTTGATTCTTGATTGAAGATGAAGGTTGTGTTCCAGAAGACGTGGGTCATGAGGATCGCTGAAAATTTCTTCGGCTTGGTCTTTCTGTTTTAATAGAACAACTTGAGTCATGAGGATTCCCTCTTATATGGTTTTATTGTTTCTCTTGGCGAATAGGAATAGCTGGTAGTCCAGAGGAAAACCGAACAATTTATATTTCCATCTGAATCTTGCGATCCCGGCGAAAAGGCTGTAGCCCCAAACGAAAAGTAATTTTTTTATTGGATTTTCGATTCTTCCTTTGGCCCAAATAATGGTGTCTGAATCGAGGAACATAAAAATATAACTCGAAATCATCGACACCAAATGTGCTTGCTTGGGAGTGACCCAAGGTGTTTGCTTTTCGTAAAATTTCATATGTGCCCAGCCATCGAGCTGTTTGGGTTCCTTAAAACCCAACTTGACTGCGGTGTCGTATAAAGGTGTGCCGGGATAGGGTATATAGATAAATATCTGTCCACGATTGCGGCTGTCGTAGGATAAAAATTTGTCGAGCATTTCTACCGTAGCATCTATCTGGCTGTTGGTTTTTTGAGTAAGTTCCTTGTGGGTATGGTTTGTCATGGGTATTCCCACTAGAGTGGAAAAGATAACTTTGACCCCGTATTGCCGGCATTTCTCAGCAAACTTATAATTGTCTTCGACATCCATATCTTTGTCGATGGCATCCAAAGATTCCTGATCGCCGGATTCAGCACCACATAATATACTGTAGGTGCGCGACTCTCTTAATAACTCCCAAAGTTCGTCATCGGCTTCAGCAAGTTGTTTTGCCCGGCCATCGACATTGCCGAGTCTTAGGGTCAAGCCTCGTTCGATAATGCCTTTCAAAATTGCTTTTGCCCTTTTTACATTCACAAAAAACAGGCTGTCGTACAAATTAACGCCGTTGACGTTGTAATCGTTTTGAAGTTTTTCTAAATCATCCAGAACGGCTTCAGGGTTCAGACCAACCCAACTTCTGTTATTTACGGTGACTTCACTACAGAATGAGCATCGGTAAGGACATCCATAACTTGAAACGTAGTTGATCGTCCGGGTACCAAACTCGGTAACCATGACACATTTTTCAATATCCACCAGATGATAGGGAAGCGGTGGCCAGTCATCAATAGACTCCAGGCTTCTATCTGGATTAGAAAATACCTCTCCATCTTCTTTCCAAATTACGCCGGGGATGTCTTTGTAGCTTTCACCTGCTTCAATTCTTTTCACGACATCATAAAGAGCCCGGGCTCCCTGGCCTTTGATGACAATGTCTATGTAGGGGCTTTCTAATACCTGATAGGGGTGTACGGATGGATGCCAACCTCCCCAAATTACTTTTATATCTTTATTAGCCTCTTTAGCAATTTGACTTGCCTCTAGACCGCCTTGAATCTGTAGGCCTGTCATGGCAGATATTCCCAAAACAAGGCTGTCCTTGGCCGATTCCCGTATTTCCTGATATGGATCGGGATAAAGGTTTTCAGCAATGATATTTATGGGATAGCCTTCTTTGTCAAGAAAGCGCGAGACGCAAATAAGCGAAAGAGGAAGATCAACGGGCTTATAGTAAGGATCCGGTCTGGGATTGAATAAAAGTATAGAGTTTTTCATGGGCTTTCTATTTGGAATAGAGACTCTATTCTTAACGGCATTTTTTACTGAAATATTAAATGCAGTATTTGAGGTGCGTCTTGTGGCTTAGCATGTTTCCAAAGTCTTGCTGATTATAATGCAGTTTTAGCTTTTTCTGCAGCTAATGAAGTGGAACTTCTTTTAATCTGTGATTATGTGTTTTTCAATTTCCAGATCGGACATGGTTCGGGCACGTTGGATCTGGAATCGCCGAAACAACATTTTTGGGAGTAGTTTCAGTGCATCCCATTTGCTTTTAAGCAATACCTGACCTTGTCCTCGGTAGGTGAAATACTTTATGTCGGTAAATTGGTGCTTCCATATGGATAAGAGATACTTAAAATACATCTTTAAAGAGTAGTTTTTAATGAAAACCCAAATATCGTTGCGTTTGCATAAATAAACATAGCGGTCACTGTACAACCCTACGGTCGCGGTGCCGATATGATAGACCTTCGATTTTGGCAGGTAAACGGCTTTGAAACCTTTTAGCTGGCTGCGCATATTCAGGTCAACATCTTCAGCAAAAATAAAGAAGTCTTCATCGAATAACCCAATCTGATTGAAAAGTTCTTTTCGATAAATTCCCGCCCCGGCACATGCTCCGAACACATAATCTTCCTCATCGTATTGTCCGTTGTCTTTTTCCCCCTGTCCTCGTCCGCCGCCTGCTGACCAGGAATGAAAAAGGTCACCCGTGTTGTAGAAGACATCGCGATTATCAAGGAACATCATTTTGGTTGTTCCCATTCCACATTCGGGGTGTCGTTCCATGCCTTCATAGAGTTCGGTCAGCCAGTCTGGAGTGACCTCAATATCGTTGTTGAGCAGAACCAGATATTCAGCGTTGGATGCTTTGATGCCTTGGTTGCAGGCGATGGCGAACCCCATATTATGAGGGTTTTTTAGCAGTCTCACCCAAGGGTATTTTTCTTCAATCATTTCGCGAGACCCATCCATCGAACCATTATCTACGACTATAACTTCAAAGTTTTCAAAATGGAGTTCGGCCAGGGAATCAAGGCACATCCCAACAAAACGCATTCCGTTCCAATTGGGAACGATTACGCTAACGGCAGGACTCTCCGGTCGTTCCAATTGAGATGCTACTGATTTTTCATTCGCATCTATTGCCGAGTTATGGCTTGCATTTGATGATTCCTTAACTTCGCTCAGCATTGCTTGAGCTCCTTCGTGAGATGGGTTTAATTGAACGCATTTCTTTAAAAGTTCCTGTCTTTTTCCTAACGGAGCCGATCGGGCCATCCTAAAGTAGGCATTAGCTTTAATATGCAAATATTGTTCAGGTGAGTCTGCGATTTCTTCAAATAAAGCATAAGCTCCTGAGGTGTCTCCGGTGCTTTCTAATGCTGAAGCTTTCGCGTATTTCAAAATCACGTTTTCGGGATTCTTTTCCAGATAAAGACCTAAGGTTTCATGCACAGGTCTTATTTCCGAATCCAACTCTGCCAAGGCTCGCGCTATTTTTGTTTGAAGCCAATCGCTGTCTTTACGAGATTCGATATCTTGAGCTTCAGCATATAAACTTTTCAAACCACCCTGGTTGCCTAGATGGGTTAAGCACTCGATGGAAAATTCCCAGCAGTCGTGGCGTTCGGAGTGCTGTCTCCTGACGCTATCGAATATTTCAATGGCCAATTGATATTCGTTTTGGTGTTTTAGAAGGACTCCTTTAAAGATGGTCTTTTCAAAATCTAAACCAAAGCGTCGGACTTCTTCCTCGAATAATCTGGCAGCCTCATCGACTTTGTTCAATTGAATTTTTATTTTAGAAAGATGAAACCTCAAGTCTTCCCATGTTGGAGACAGGGCAATGGATTTTTCATAAGCTTTTTCAGCTTGTTGAGGGAGATTTAAGGCTACGTAGATTTCTCCCAGATAAACATTTCCTTCCCTGTCATCAGGGTTTAGGCGTAGGAGGTTCCGACATTCCTTAAGTGCAGTTGCCAGTTCACCTCTCGCAAAGTCTTCTCGGTTCAATGCCGGGGCGTGCCATTCCCCTTGAGTCAAGTCTTCCATTTGCTGCATTTTTTCCTGCCAGGAAAGTGTAAGGGGGTCTTCTGCCAATGATTCGGAATTTTCCAGGCGATAAATGGGGAACCTTGCCATCACTACTTTTAAAAGCTTGTAATTTAATCCGGTTATCTCCTGCAACTTTTGCATGTCGAAATCGGGAAAGGTTTTTATTATGTATTTTGGCTTGTGTTTAATTATTCCTCCTATAATGCTGTCATAAAATCCTTCCAGATCCTCCGTATCCCAGGGGCCTATTGTGTAATGGAGGTAATTGTCGGCTGCCGAGCAATGGGTCAAATGGTAAAGCTGTGAGAAGGTGCCCCATACAAATATTCTTTCTCCCGTTTCTCCGCGCATTCTCATCAGTCGTTTAAGAATTTTTCCTAATCTAGGGATATACAGATATTGGTCGTATTTTTCGTATTGCACCAAAGTCTCTGGATGAGTTGGTTTTAAATAATAAAAAAGAAGGGATTTAATATTCCAGGCCAGAAGGAGTAAGAAAGCTCCCAAGATTGCTTGAGCTAGTGCGGGTTCCTGTTGTAAAACCCAATGCGCCCCCAAACCGGAACCCAATGAAAGTAGAGCGAACCATGGAAGGTAGTGATATCTGGAAAAAGCACGCTGTAAAAAGATGGTGCTTAATATAATAAGGGCGAAGGTTGGCAACCAAAGGCTTTCTGCGTTTACTATGAAAAAGGCCAACCCGGCAATCCCTCCTATCCAAATAGGCAGGGCTTGTTTCATAAGTAAAACTATTTCAAACCAGATGCTGAAATGTTGAGCTTTGGTTTTGGTAATTCGCAAGGTGGTGGCCATGCGGGTTTTCACTTGTTTTTTTGCTTCAGCATCCCAAAACCCAAGCTTCCACTCAATTAAATTGGAAATAATGACTACGCTGGCTACTGTCAGAATAAAAACGAATACAGGCGACTCACCGTAATAGATCCAAGTTATCGGTGTCAGAACGCCAGCGTAAATGATCATTGTGCATTTGGCTATGGCGGCAAAGCCGAAGCAAAGTCCTGCAAAAAAAACCGAGCCATTTAAAAGAAAGGCCAATCCAGAAAAAATGAATGGAATATAAAACTGTTCGAAGTTGAATGAGCCTGCAGTCAGGTCAGGAGATGTTCCATAAAATGAATACAGCATTCCTCCTGCAAATGCCGCCCACGGATTCTGCGTTAAAACTAAAATAACCCAGTAAATGGATAGGCAGGCTGCTGCATGGAATAGGGTTTGTAAATTCCTGAGCCGTGAATGACCTCCATCTGGAGAAGCAAAAACTCTATCGAATAGCATCATCTTCCACATCGGGATGCCTATGACCTGTAAGTCTTTCTTCCAGCTAAATTTTTTCTCGACGAACCGGGCAGGGTAGGTGTAAATGGCGAAGTCATCGTCCAGGGGAAATTTTAAAAAGGGCAGGCGGCAAAGATACGCCGAGGCGATTAAAGTCAGAATATGAAATGTAGTCAAAGAGTCCATATTTGCGCCCGTAGATTGAGCCCTATTTCTGAGATGAAAAACTCGTTAAAGCTTATCCAAAGCTAGCTTACCCGGTCTTGTGCTTATCGGAAAAAACTTGAACTGGCTTTAGTTCCTATATATATGCCAAAAAGTTGGACTGAATGGAGAAACATCGGTGCAGCAATACGGAGTATAAATAAGGGTAACCTCAGGTTCAACCCTCTGTTTCCCCTTCTAAGAAGACCGGAATGAGGCTTGCTTGCTTTTCCTCGTTGGATTGGCGAAAATAGGGGGGACATCAATGATTACGGAGAATGGAATGCAAGAAGATCACACCAAATATTTCAAAGATATAGAAAAAAGAATCGACCAACTCCGGGGGTTTCTTTGACGTCGACAATAGATTGAAAATCCTTGAAACTCTTGATGAAACCATTGCCCAGCCAGGATTCTGGGACGATAATCAAGAAGCGCAAAAATCTCTTCAAAACAGATCGGCGTTGCAACGTCAGGTAGAAATCTGGAAAAACCTTCAAAATGCCAGCGATGACATCGGCGCTATGCTTGAGTTGTCAGAGGAGGAAAACGATCCTTCTCTTTTGACAGAAGTTCAAGCATCCCTGACAGAACTCGACGGTCAGGTTGCCGAGGCAGAATTTAAAGCACTTCTCTCTGAAAAAAATGATTTCAATAATGCCTTTGTTGCTATCAACTCAGGAGCCGGCGGCACGGAGTCTCAAGACTGGGCTGATATGCTGCTTCGGATGTACTTGAGATGGGGAGATCGAAATGGATTCAAAACAGAAGTTCTTGACACCCAATATGGAGACGAAGCTGGGATAAAGAGTGCCACCATTTCATTTTCCGGTGATTATGCTTTTGGATATTTGAAGGCGGAGATTGGGGTCCACCGTCTGGTAAGAATTTCACCGTTTGATTCCAATAAAAGAAGACACACTTCATTTGCGTCGGTCTTTGTTTATCCCGAGGCTGATGACGATATTGAGGTGGATGTAAAAGAGGAAGACTTGAAAGTTGACGTCTACCGCGCTTCGGGTCCAGGCGGTCAGGGAGTCAATACCACGGATTCAGCAGTCCGCTTGACCCATGTGCCATCGGGGATTGTCGTTCAGTGCCAAAACGAAAGATCTCAGCACAAGAACAAAGCTTCGGCCATGAAGGTGTTGAAGGCGCGATTGTATGAAATGGAACAGGAAAAAATGGACGAAGAAAAGAAAGAGATGGAAAAACAAAAAAAGAAGATCGAATGGGGAAGCCAGATTCGCTCCTATGTCCTTCATCCTTATCAATTGGTTAAAGACCTGAGAACCAATGTAGAAGTGGGGAATGTGGATGCGGTACTGGATGGTGAACTGGATGTTTTTATTCAGGCCTTCCTGCGTTTTAATAGTTCAGAAACGGGGAGTGCTGCGTAATGAAGTCTTGTTTGCGCTCATCTTTAATCAATGACCCATTTGGTGACCCTGGTCTTTTGGTCCAATTTTTGTTTCAAAAACGAGCCTTGTTATTTGATTTGGGAGATATTGCGCCATTGAGCAATGGCGAACTTTTGAAGGTGTCACATGTGTTTGTGAGTCATACACATATTGACCATTTCATTGGTTTTGACCGTTTGCTTCGAGCGGTTTTCGGTCGGGAAAAAACTCTTACTTTATACGGGCCTGAAAATTTCATAAAGAATGTGGAAGGTAAATTGGCGGGCTTCACTTGGAATTTGGTAGACCGCTATGATGAGTCGTTGACCATTGATGTGGTTGAGGTGAGAGAAAGTAAACTTTTGAAAGCCAGGTTCAAGGCCATTGACAAGTTTATACGCTCGGAAGAGACGGAAACTGAATTTAAAGACGGGATCATTCTTAACGATTCCACAATTACAGTAAGTGCGGCGGTGCTTGAGCATCGCGTCCCTTGTCTGGGGTTTTCATTGCAGGAAAAACTTCATGTAAATATCAATAAAGACCGATTAGAGGCTATGCAGGTTGTTGAGGGATCGTGGCTGAATGATTTAAAACAATCCGTATTAGAAGGGAAGCCCGATGCCTATTCCATTGCCGTTCCAATCAAAAGGGATGGGAAGTCAGATTCACACCAAATGACTCTGGGCACGTTGAAAGAAAGTTTAATCGATATTTTTCCCGGTCAGAAAATTGGATATGTCGTGGATACGGTTTATAACGAACAGAATAAAAAGAAGATTGTTGATTTGGTCCAATCTGCAGATATCTTTTTCTGTGAATCGCCTTTTCTTGCAGACGAAGAAGCCAGGGGGCAGGATAGGTTTCACCTAACCTCTCATCAAGCAGGAGCTCTGGCCAGAGAAGCATGTGCAAGGCAATTGCGTGTGTTTCATTTTTCCAGAAAACATATGGCTCATCGAGAACGTTTTTATGAAGAAGCGGACAATGCTTTTAAGGGAATCATAGAAACAAGCAATCTTGCGAGGAAAAGCTAGGCTTGTTTTCGCGATTTCAAAGACGTTAAATATCTAAAGAATATTAATGTTAAAAAAACCTTCAAATGATTATCCAAAACCCTCTGCCTTAACCCAGTTTCTTATTCGCCTGCGGCAATTGTTTTTTCCTGGTTCCCAGGATTATTGGGAGAAACGTTACTCGTTGGGTGGGAACTCTGGGAAGGGTTCTTATGGGAAAAATGCTGAGTTTAAATCTGGAATCCTGAATAATTTTGTTCGCCAAAATAATATAAATTCAGTCACTGAGTATGGTTGTGGAGATGGAAACCAACTCACCTATGCTGAATATCCTCATTACACAGGGCTGGATATATCCGAACAAGCTGTTAAACTTTCTTCGGCATTGTTCTTAAAGGATCCTTCGAAAAAGTTTTTTATATATGATCCCAGTGACCTCGAAGCCAATCGGCAAAAGTTTTCGGCTGATTTGGTTATTTCTCTAGATGTAATTTATCATTTGGTGGAAGATGAGGTTTACCGCACCTATCTTACAAATGTATTTAATTCCTCTCGAAAATTTGTGGCAATTTATTCGTCGAATGAAGACGTGTATGGCATGTTGCATTCAAGGCATGTTCGCCATAGGAAGTTTACAAGTGATATTGAAGAGTGGTTCCCAGCCTGGGAATTAAAAGAAACCATTGAGAATTTTAAGGCTCAAACCGAACCAATTGGAAATGAGCCTTCGATAGATTTTTTTATTTTCCAATCCTGTTGAATATCGTTTTTCGTAATCTCTATTAAAGAACTTTGCTAATGATTTGGTTTGATATCGCATTGCTAGGGTATGCCTGCTATCGGATTTTGGGTGGTTGGTGTGGATGGGCATTGCCGTCGGAAAAGATAGCTATGGCATTCATTCTGGCGTTGGCATCAAAAAGCCTGATTTTATTTTTTTTAATTAGGCTGGGAATACAACCCATTGCCGGAATCCAACTGTTAGCAAGTGCTTTTGTTTTGGTGTCGACCTTTCTACTCCCTAAAAATCCAAATGAGGAAAGAGAAATTCTGCCAAGTCAAAAGACGGGCTTGATTTGGATAACCCTTTTGGGGGTGAGTGGTCTTTTTGTCTTAAGTATGATTAATGCATGGTTTTTTCCGATCACCGAGTCGGATGCCATTTGGTATCAAATTAGGGGAATGTCATTTTTTCATGAAGTTCAGTTTGATTCTGAATCGGTGGTTCCCCAACTCAAGCAATATCCTCCTTTCGTCCCTCTCTTGTTTGCTTATCTCATAGCGTTTGATGTGGGGTTTTTAAAGGTTTTTTTTCCTATTCTTTTTCTTTGCCTGAATATAATTTTTTATTCACGGTTGTTGTCAATTAGTGGAAGTCAAAAAATAGCCTGTCTTTTTACAATGATATTGGCAACCACTCCCTATTTCTGGTGGCATGGGGTTTTGCCGTTTTTAGATATGACAACAGCAGTATTCTATTCAACCGGTACCTTGTACTGGTACTGTTGGGTTAAGAGTAAGATAGATGGCTCTTCACCTGATAAAGAGAAGTCCTATGCCTTAGCCAGTGGTATTTTGTTTGGACTTGCTGCCTGGACTCGTATGGAATTCCTTTTGTATGATTTGGTTCCCATTTTCCTGACGGTTTATGTTTTTAGTCGATATTCAGAGGGAAGTTCAAGTCGGGATTCTTTAAAAGTATTTTTTATTTCTCTGCTTTTGTTTCCTTCTGTTTGGTTCTTGAATTTGATTACGTTTGACATGGTTCTCTGGAGTCAGGTCAAGATGGTGGCTGGAGTTTGCAGTTTTTTGTGGATTCTTGCATTCGCACTGGTTTGGGGTAGGTGGAATATTTCAGAAACGAATGTTCGCTTGGTATTTGTTTTTGCAGTTTTGGGTTATTTTCTTTTGTTGTTTTTGGTTGAGACAGGACCAATGCCCGTCTGGAAAAAACTTATGATAAGTTTATATAGAACTTCGGTCGTGCATATTTATTATTTATTTACCGCTTCATTAATGGTTTTTATATTTTTTGAGAAAATCAAAAGCCTTTCTGAGCAAAAAAAGTTATTGGGTTTTTTTCTAATCTTGTTTCTCTTCACGCATTTGGCAATATTTTCTTACGCCACTCCTAAATGGCCGACTCTTAGCGAATTTGTCTATGCTACTTTTATACAACCTGGAAATAGTGTGAATTTATCCGACACCAGAGGGATGATGTCTATCTATCCAGTGTTTATATTTTTTACTTCGTTACTTCCATTTGTAAATCGGAGACTGACAAATGAGTAGTCGAAGCTGGGTTGAAAATTCACTCTTGGGAATAATTGTCTTGAATTTTATTGTTCTGATGTATGTGTTTTTAATTCCACGAGCGCAATTTATGCTCAGTAACTGGGGGGAAGAGTCTGCTTCTTTAATGGAAACTTCAGGAGCTATGGATATGCCTAACCAGTATGCAACATCTTATAAAGTGGCTAACCAGATTTTAAAAAGGGTAGGTGAAGATGCAGTAGTGTTAATGCCCTCTGAAGGTAGGGAGACTTTTTTGAGTCGATCAGCTTTGATCCAGCGTCTGTATCCACGAAAAATATATTTTTCTGGTGATTTGGGATGGGGTAGGTTTTCCTCTTATCTTTCGGACAAAGAAGCACACGTCGTATTTAATACAGGTTGGAGAGGAGATTTCTGCAAAGAACGGCCCGTTTATTCTTTAGGTCACACAGGTTTGGGGATTTGTCAGGTAGATAAGAGGAATCTTGTTCTGATTGAAAAATTAATGCAAAAGAAATGAAAATATGGTTTTCCCAACAGAGGTACATTACTGGGAAGTTGAGTCTTTAACTTTAAATCCAATTAACAAATTACTAAAAAACAGAGAAATAATGATTGCCGTTAATAGAATAAAACAGCGGTCTAATAGAGTAGCCAGCATTCCTGATTCAAACCCGGCTCCCAGCCATTGAGAAAAAATTCCAACAATCAATTCACGGGTACCTATATCGCTTTGAATGATAGGTATCGCTGATATAAAAGGCATAAGAGTTACAAATAGCACACAGTATCCTAAAGGGATACTTAACCCCAGAGCCTTGCATACCAAATAAAACCTCAGTGTGTTAAATCCGACAATAAGAACGTTGTAGATACAAAGTGTGAAAAAAAGTCTTCTGTTTTTTAGTATCCTGTAAAGAGAGTTGACTGCTCTGATCAAAGCATTGAGATACTTGTTGGGTCGGTGTTGAAGATCAAAGGTTTTGAGGAGAATTAATCCCAGAGCAATTGTGACTGATGCGTACCCAAGTGTTAATGCTAGAAACACGCCATTTTTTGAGACTAAAAAAACAATGGATAGGATTAGCCCAATAACTGCGTTGATAAAAAAGGAGATTAAATGGTCTGCGCCTTGTGAGCCTGCAAAGGACATAAAGGGAAACTCGTAGCGCTGTTTCAAGTAATTTGATGTAAATAATGAACCTGCTTTAAAAAAGAAATTGTTCAGTGACGTGGTTATGGCAGAAAGACCTAGAACTTCTTTGTTCTTTAGTTTTATATTGAAGGACCCTGCTAACGCATTAAGTTTTTTGCCATTGATAATGATTGAGCCTATAACGAGAGAGATAATTAGAAAAAACTGAGCAAAAGAAATATCTTTAAGTTGAGTTAATTCTTCTCGATGCCTTGCCACCATTGATCCCAGCAGGAAAATCATTAAGCCGGTAATTACAAATTTAAATAAATTGTTCAAAATCGATGGTTTTTACAGGTTGAATTATTTAGAGAGATGCGCGTGTTTTTGGTGGTATAGCTCAGACATACTTTTTGAAGAATTTTCCCATGAATAATCTGAGTGAACCATCTTAAGGGCATTTTGAACTAATTGGTCTCTTAGGGGTTTATTTTTTATTAGCTCGACTGTTGTTGTTGCGATTGTTTGAGAGTTTTTCTCGGGGACAAGTAACCCGCTATACCCATCTCGAACGGCATCTTTAACTCCTCCGACATCAGAGGCGATAACAGGTGTTCCAGAAGCCATCGCTTCTAAAAACACCACTCCTTGCCCTTCGGTATCCCCGTCAGGTGTGATGATCGAAGGGCCGATGAATATGTCGGCTGTGGCAAACCAATCTCTCAGTTCTTTTCCTTTTTTGCCGCCAATCAAGGAAACGTAAGAGGTAAGCCCCAGTTCTTGAATTTGCTTTTCCAATGAGTCTTTTTGTGGGCCAAACCCAATGATGACAAGTCGTGCGGTCGGGATGTTCTCGATAATTTGAGGCATGGCGTCGATTAGAAAATTGAATCCCTTTTTTGAAGCCAGACGCCCGACGGCAAGTAACAGGAAGTTGTCAGGCCCGATAGTGGCTTTTAGATCCTGATTATAATTCTCCGGACTAAACTGACCTAAATCTACGCCCATTGGTACCACTTGAATATTGGGGATGCGATGGATCTTCAAAACTTTATCCTTGGTAGCCTGGCTGTTTACCGTGCAAATTGTTGAATGTTTCAGGGCAAACTTTATAAGGCTTCTGACGCCGGGTAAGTTTTTGAACGAATAAACATCCCCTCCGTGAGCGGTGAGGATATATGGAGTCCCTCTGAAAAATTTTATGAGAGCACAAAAAAAACCTTGAGGGATTAGCCAATGACAGTGAATAAGGTCAAAACGATTTTCACCGGTTATTTTAATTAATCGTATAAGCAAGGCCGCTAGAAAAAAGGGCAATTGCAGTCGAGCGAGCCAACTAGACTTCAGCTTTGGGATTATTCCGCCTTCATAGCAAAGTTTTTGTAAGCTTCGAGGGTAAAAGTATGGGAAGCGCGTTATTTTCATTCCTTCCCATATTTCACTTTCCTTTGCTTCGGGTGCGTGGGGCGCTAAAACATGGATGTCGATATCTTTTGGAAGGTTTCGGCAGAGGTCGTATACAAAACGGGGTTCCTGATCATTTTTCCACCTTGGAAAAGTGGTAGCGATTACCAGAACTCGAAGTTTTCCTGAAGGATTACCTTGCATGGGCTCTTGATAATTTTAAGGGGTTGAAAAATAAAGGAACTTTATTTATCTGTTTCTGCCTTTTTAATTCTAACTTGAATGTCTTCTAAAAGTTGTCTATTCACAGAAATGAGTTCGGCAGCTACGCCCATCATAATAATCTGAAAACCAACAATCAGGAGAATGGCGGATAATATGAGAGATTGAATATGTCCTTCGGTCTGTCCCATAAAAAAGAAGAAAAGATATCGGCAACCTATGGCAAAGCCCAGTAGAAAAGATGTCCCTCCCGCAAGGGTAAAAAGTCGTAAGGGACGGTACATAGAATAGACTTTGAGCATGGTGACGAGAGACCGATTCAGATATACGCTAATACTGGGAAATAGTCTGGATTCACGCAGCTTTTTATTTGTTTTCACAGGCACATGCGTAATGGCAAGATTCTTTTTCCCCGCGCTTATTATAGTTTCGATGGTGTAGGTGAAATCGGAAACCACATTAAGTTGAAGAGCGGCATCTTTGCTATAAGCGCGGAACCCGCTTGTTGCATCGGGAATTTGCGTGCCGGACAGTTGCCGGACCACCCAGCTTCCAAATTTTTGAAGAAAAATTTTAATAGGGGAAAAATGCCGGATAGTTTCAACTTGCCTGTCACCTACAACGATATCGGCTTCTTTATTGAGAATGGGCTGGACCAGCTTGGCTATGTCGCCACCAAAATATTGATTGTCCGCATCGGTGTTGACTATGATGTCAGCCCCTAGTTTTAAAGACTGATTAATTCCTGAAATAAATGCCTTTGCCAGGCCCTTATTATTTGTAAATTTTAATATATGGTGAACCCCCAAGCTTTTCGCTACCTCCACCGTTTTATCCGTGCTTCCATCATCAATCACAAGAATTTCGATGGTATCCACTCCCTCAATTTTATCGGGCAAGTCCTTCAGTGTTTGAGGAAGGGTGTTTTCTTCGTTTAAGCAGGGGATTTGAATTATTAGTTTCACGGGATCAGTGTATGGGTTATTCAGATTGTACCGGAGCGTCGAAATATATAAACCTTATCGGTAGAAGTGGGGGATTGGAAAAGGTGAATCTGGATTTCGTAGGAGTTGTTGACTCGATTTACGGGCGCATTCAATATGATTTGCTCGTACTCACTGTTTTCCAGAATAGATTTTATTTTGTCACGGTGCGGGTTTACTTTTTCATCGGAATGAAAATCCCATTGGTCGCCCCTTAAAACAATCCAGTCGGGTCTACTTTCGGTGGTCAGTTCATTGTTGTGGATCATTTTGAATCCTGTGTAGAAAGCCAAAGATTCCACTTCGTTGTCAATATAACATGTTTCCCCTTTTTTCCCATGAGTTTCAAAAAAAGCAACAATTTTATCCAGAGGACCTTGATAAGGATTAGCGAGTTCCCTCCAGTACTCAAAAAATATGGACTTGATTTGTACTTCCCGCATAAAGGTCTGATGAATACCTTGCATGTACAAACTCGGCGGAGCTTCGGTACTTGGAGATGGAATTATTTGTTTGATAGGAATTAAAGGGGTCACATGAACTATATTCGAAAAAATCAGCAAGCCTACTAAAATGCCTTGCTTGATGATGGAACCCTTGAACAAATAAAATACCAACCAACCTAAAAGTATAAAGAATATTGGAATGCTTGCTGAGATGTATTGCAATAAAGGGATAGAGTGAAGTGACGCGGTTAGTATTATAAAAAAAACAGAAATAACTAAAAGAGAAACAGGCCTTCTAAAGTTTTTTAAAGGTCCTAAGAATATGAATGGGATTAAAATTAAAGGAAATATGTAGCTGTTTATTTGAAACAGAAAAGCCATGAAATGTTTTAAATAGCCTAAAGTAGATGTGTCAATCAACAAGCTTGTGGATGTGTAAAACTCTGAAATATTTTTGGATAGCGCCGGTAGAAATAAAAGCCAGGGTAAACAAAGAAGCGCAGTTATCACAGCCGGCATTCTTATTCGTTTCAAGTTGCTGGGTTCTACATCTTTTCTGTAAATATAAAGGTGGATCAACATTCCTAAGATGAGACCCGCAAATTCAACATACATCGTATGAAAAAATATAATTGACGTTACGGTAAACGGGATGGGGTTCCATTTACTTTTTTCAAAAATATTTATATAGAATAAAAGTAGTATGGGAGTTAATAAAATAGGAAGAGCTACGTAACGAGAAGTTCTGAAGTAAAGGAGTGCCGGGACGCAGGTGGCCAAAAATGTAGCGGCAAAAACAGCCACAGTTTTCTCTTGAGTCAGTCGGTTTGCAAAGTGATACAAGCACCAGATAGATAAAAAACCAACAAGGGCAAATGGGAAACGGGCTGCAAAAGTGTTGTTCCCTAAAAAATGTAACGAAATGGACTGAAGGTAATAGGGAACCCAGGTTCTATAGATAAAGATTCCGTCAAAAATATCAGCATATAGCATGGTGTGATTCAAACCATCCGAATGCATGGGCAGTCCATGTTTCAAAATCGAGGACGAAACAAGTGTGTCTGCTCCTTCATCCACCTGTAAAACGCTGTCATCCAGACCGGTAAAAATAATCAAGAATGAAAGGAAAAGAAGGAGAACCAGTGCCAGGTGAGATTTGATAAAAATTCGGATGGATGTCACTTTAAGGAGCCATGTGGTCAGATCGGTAAAAAACCGCTTAATATTATTATACCCAAGAGTGTGTCCTGGCTGGGGCAAAACTTGGCTCGTTGCAGGTTCTTTCATGGTAAAAAGGAATTATGCGGTTAGATAATATGGTATGATCGCCTATTTAGATTTATCGGCTTAAAAATTCCCTTATATTAGCTAAATTTTGTATAAAAAATGGATGCTCCTGAAATATCTGTAATAGTTTTAGCCTATCGAAGCGCTGGGACAATTGCCAGTTTTGTTGATTCTCTGGTCGACTCCTTGGAAAAGGAGAAGCTACATTGGGAAATTGTTCTGGTGGGGAACTATTTTGAAGGAATTGGGGATAAGACCCCAGAGGTGGTCAAAGAAATTGCCGCTAAGGATTCCCGAATAGTATCGGTGGTTGAAGTAAAAAAAGGAATGATGGGATGGGATATGAAAACCGGATTGCAGGCTGCCACAGGAAAAGCTTTAGCTGTAATTGATGGGGATGGCCAAATGCCCAGCGGAGATGTGATCCGTGTATATCAGTTGATGAAGCGAGATAATTTGGATATTGCCAAAACCTATCGGGCAAAAAGAAATGACGGGTCTTATAGAAGGTTGATCTCTGTCGTCTATAATGTTTTGTTTAAAATATTGTTTCCAGGTGTCAATGCCTGGGATATGAACTCCAAACCCAAAATCATGAAAAGGGAGTTCTACGAAAAAACCCGTCTCGAATCCAATGGATGGTTCATTGATGCAGAGATTATGATTTTAGCAAGACGCCTCAAGGCTAAAATCGGCGAAATTGAAACTGTTTTTCATAGTATGGATTCGCGCCCTTCATTTGTTAAGCCTCTTTCTATTATTGAATTTTTGGGTAACCTTATTTCATACCGAATAAAAGAATTTCTTGCCAAAAACTAACCCTTAGATATCCGCATGAAACTTCTCATCACCGGGGCCTCCAGTACCCTGGGGAAAAATTTAACATCAGAGCTTCTGACGACAGACGGGCTTTCGATCCGATTGCTAGAACACCATTCAACTCTTCAAAATCAAAACTGTGAAATTTTCAGATGTGATATTCAGGATGCTGACAGTCTAGTCCATGCTTGTTCTGGAATCGATACCGTGATTCATTTGGCGGCTTTGACCCGTTCACCCACAGGTACAAAATATTTTGAAGTAAACGAAACGGGTACAGAAAATCTATTGACGGCTTGCCAAAAGAATAAAGTGAAGCGATTCATTTTTATAAGTTCTATTGCGGCTTCGGAAGAAGGGGGAGAGTACGGAGTCAGTAAACTGCGATGTGAAGAAATGGTTAGAGAATCGCCTCTTAATTGGGTGATTCTGAGGCCGTCGGAAGTTTATGGCCCTAATATGCAAGAAGGTATTGGGAAATTAATTTCCTTGATAAAAAAATTTCCAATAATCCCTGTTATTGGAGATGGGGAATATTTTCTAAGTCCGGTATATATTGATGATGTTGTCCAGGCAATTATAGAAGTTTTTAAGAAGGACTCTCTGGAAAAAGAAATCCTGAATTTATGCGGGCCAGAAAAACTATCCATGAGTGAACTGATTGACAGGCTGGCTCAGATTCATAAAGTTCGACGAGCAAAAATATTTCTCCCCATTGGGTTAGTCAGAGCATGTATTGGTTTTCTATCGATTTTGAAATCTGACTTTGCTATTTCTGATCAGGTTCCAAGACTGTTATGTGAAAAAAATCATTGCATAGAAAAAACTTTGTCTCTCATCCCTTACAAACCCAGAAAAATTGAAGAAGGTTTTCTGTCTTTTCTCTAGAGACGGTTAGCTAAGAGGAAACCACCTTAGAAGCAGGCCCGCAAAATTAAGTAAAGATCGAAATTCGGGTAGCCGTTATTTATGATAGAGAGCGGTAGAGGTTCATATACTGGTTAATAATTCTTTCCCAGTCAAATCTGGTTTTGACTTCATCCTTGATTCGGCGGCCCATCTTTAATCTTAAATTGATATCTTTTAAGGCTTCTATTCGGTCTGTTAATGCTTCTGGTCTGTCGGATACCTGATACCCGGTTTCACCTTCGATAACAATGTCTCGTGCAATTCCCACAGGTGTGGAAACAATGGGCAGACCATGCGCTGCTGCTTCAAGCAGAGGTTGCCCAAAATTCTCATATAAAGAAGTGTAGGCGAAAATATCAGCCGCTTGATAAAGAGTTTTTAGCTCTGCTGGAGTTTTTTTTCCGGCGTACGTAACCTTTTGTTCAAGATTCAATTGTTTGGTGAGTTGTTTAAGTTCGTTGAGGTATCCCGATCGAGTAACGCTACTGGTTTTTTCCTCGCCACCAACGATGGTGAGGTGATAGGGGATGTTCAGTTTGCAAACGGCTTGAAGCAATATCTCGATTCGTCTGACTCGAGCGATACGCCCAACAAATAATATTTCTAATTGTTCCGATTCACTGCGATCCATTTCAAAAGGCTCAACATCAACTCCCATAGGAATTATATGGATTTTTTCTTTGTCTATACCAAATTCCAAAGCATCTTCATACTCAAGCTTGGAGGAAACAACTATGGCTTGGGCTCTTTTGGCCGAAGTTTTTAAAGTAAGGGCATCGTAAAGGTGATAGGGGAATCTCTGCGCAAATGTAGGAAGATAGTTCTTGAAGCCGAGAAGGGAACCGTGAGTATTTAAAACGAAGGGCTTGCTTTTAAGGAGAGCAAAAAAAAACTACTGTCCGTTTGGAAATTGCGATAATTGTGGCTGTGTAAAATATCAAAGTTTTTCAAATGCGGAAGCATCCCTGCGCTAACGAGATATCGCATTATTTTTAATTGTGATTTGAAGCGGTTTACAAAGACCTTCCCTATCTTTTCCTTTTTTGGAAGCTCTGAAGATACATCAGAGTAGGTGGTGAAAACCGGGGATGAAACTCCCTTGTCTTCAAGGCGGTCTGAGATTTGAAACGCCTGATTTACGGGGCCACAGATATAAGGTAAGAATGTTTCTATAGTTCGTAATACCTTCAAAGCTGCTCCAGATTTGAAGAGCCAGATTGCCAAGAGGGGTGTTTGATCTGCCTTTCTAAAGTTTTCTTTTCTAAATCGAGGATGCCAATGCTCTGGGTCAATTTTCGAACCTGGTTGGTCAAAGCAGAAATTCGGATGGAAAAGTGAAGACAAATGACCATAAGAAATAGCAAACCAAAAAAGAATAAAGTAGAGGTGAATAAGGTCGCCCCAACTAATTCAGAAACCCACTTCAGTAATCCCTCGGATACGGATAATGCTAGCATGGATGTTCCCGTGACGAGCCAGCCCATCGAATACTCTTCGCTTAGATGCTTTCTTCTTACCAGTTCAAAAACGTACGCAACAAGAAAAATACAGATTAGAATCGATATAATTTGAATTTTAGGTGGCATGATTTTACCTTTTGGATACGTTTCTTAGAACGGTAACAAAAATTGATAGAAACATTTTAAAGATGTAATAAATGGTTTTGTGGCCATGATGCATGGAGACTTTATCTGGACTGGCATGCATGGTAACGGGAATTTCTTTGACCTTCAAGCCATAACGATGCATCAAAATTATGAAATCTGCATCAGGATAATCTGGAGGATAGTGGTCGCTCGCCGCAAAATGTATGGCCTTTCCTTTAAGAGCTTGAAATCCTGAGGTTGGGTCGGTTACTTTTTGGCCGCAAAATAAGGAAGCGATCTTTCCAAAAATATAAATTCCCGCATATCTAGCAAAAGATGTTTTGTAAGAATTGCTATTCAAATATCGAGAGCCGATAACTACATCGACATTATCTTTTTGCACTTCCTTGATGAGCTCCAGTACGTTTTTAGGATCGTGCTGACCATCCGAATCCATTTGGATGACTATGGAGAAATTTTTTCTTGAAGCAAATATAAACCCGGTTTGCAATGCAACACCGTAACCTGAATTATATGGAAGAGAGATAACATTGGCACCGTGACTGCGGGCGACACTTTCGGTGTTATCTGCAGAGCCATCATTTATAACAAGAATTGGAATTCCCGGTGCTTTTTGTTGAATCGCTTCCAATACAGCGCCAATATTGTTTTCTTCGTTGTAAGCGGGAATAATTATTAAGGTTTTGGGATGACCTTTCAATGGACCCTTGACGAAAGTGGTTTCCAATTCATCATTTTCCAGAATGACGGCCTGTTGCAATGATGATTGTGTTGCCTGATAACTTAGGGTTTTCATTCAAACAAGATCTTTCAAATCTAAATCATGAAAAATCATCCTAAAAGCTGGCCGGAATTCCTAAAATCTAAATTGCATAGCAATTTGTAAAGGAGGCGCTAACAGACGGAGCCTTTAAAATTTTAGTACTACAGGTAATAAAACGGTTTATATTTGAATAAACTTGACCCTTAATCGGATTCTATTTTATATGAAATATAAGCCATTGTAAACAATAGGGTTATGGGCGTAGGGTGAGGGGCGGAAGGGGGGCTTGAAAGCCATGACGAGCAATTTAAAATAGAGGGCTTAAATAGAATATGGATTTTGCAAGTTTGCTAATTTAAAAGCTTCTCGAACGCGTTCTGTCAACACTTTCAACAATGGCATAAGAGCTTGTGGATTAATGTCTTCGAGCGAATTAAAGCAATCTTGAGTTAATACGGTAACCTTACTTTTACTCAAAGCTTTTACCGTTGCAGAACGAGGTTTGCCATCGATCAACCCCATTTCTCCAAAAATATCATCTTGATCTAACATACCAATAACCTGTTTTTCGCCCCGACTATTCAGGCAGAAGACCTCAAACGTTCCTGCTTCTATAAGGTAGGCACAATCACTTGGGCTTCCAGCCGTGAACACTACATCGCCAGGATTAAAATATAAAGTTTTCATTTTACCTTCCTCCTTTTCGTGGCATTTTTTGTTTAATAGGGATAGCAGCTTCTATTTGTTTCCCCTCATTTTTTAGTTGGCCTAAAGTATCTCTCAATCGATTGGTCAAAGTTTTTACGAGGATGACAAAAAACTTTGGGCTATATTTGGAAAGAAATTTGAAGCGAGAATTGTCCACTACAGTTAGGTTGCAAGTTTCAAGTGCTATTGCCGTGGCAGACCTCGGGTACTTGTCGATCAATCCCATTTCTCCAAATAAATCTGACTTTCTTAAAATTCGGACGAGGGTTCTTTTGCCGTAATCATTTTCCTTGTAGATGCCCACTTTTCCCGATTGAATGATATAGGCATATTTACTCGATTCCCCTTTTCGGAAAATAACTTCTTCAGGATGAAATGTGGCAGTGGTTTCCATGATTATATTTTTAAGAACCAACCTTTAAAACAGGGCCTTTTGAGTTTTCCCAAAGTAAGTCTGTGGTATTTCGCAATCTATGAGACAAAACTTCAAGCAAAGGTCTTAGAGCGAAAGGGTCGTGCTTAAGTAAGTAATCAAATGTTTTCTTGCTGATTACTGAAACCTGAGTATCTTCTAATGCAATAGCCGTGGCCGTTCTAACTTCGTTATCTATGAGTCCCATCTCACCAAAGATATCGTTTTTCTTAAGGATGGCGACCACCTTGCGTTTTCCATTGTGGTCTGTTTCCGAAATGATCCCTACTTTACCTGTATCAATCATGTAAGCACTGTCCCCGTAGGTTCCTTCTCGGAATATGAAATCATATTTTTTGTAATGTTTTGTTTGCATGATTCGATTGATCCCATAGGTTTTAATGCATCACTAGTTTGTCGTTAATTGCGTGATCTGGGTTTTATCTGGCCTGGCTCCAAGTTTAAGGAATCCCATTGTTTCCCTTAAACGACTGGTTAAAATTTTTAATATTGGCAATAAGGCTTCTGGGTTTTCCTTAACAAGGAGGTCAAAATTTTTCCGGGTCATTACATAGACCACAGAGTCTTCGAGAGCTCGAGCTGTTGCAGAGCGAGGCTGTCCATCAATCAAACCCATTTCTCCAAAAATTCCATTTTCTGTTAGGTGACCAATCACCTTTTGACCCTCCGGGGTGTCTTCGATAATTTCAACCGCACCGGAACTGATAATGAATGCACAGTCGCTAGGGCTTCCTTGATGAAAAATGGTTCCGCCTTTTTTAAAATTTCTTCTAAAATTCATATATCTCACCCAGATAATGCTTCGAAATAAGTTTGCACTCATTAATAAACAAGCAAATATTAGACCAAAAATGTTTGAAATTTTACACAATCGTGTAAAAACGTGTAAACAAAGTGTTTTTTGTAGGGATAATTTATTTTAAATTAAATTTATTCGATATTATTGCTAAAAAAATAACAATAAATGATTATAGGTGTATGAAAAAATGAAACATTAGGGGTGAAGGGGAGGGTTAGCTTTGGTTGATTCTAGTTATGAGGAGGTTGAGTCTGCCAAAGCTCTTTTTGTCGAAATGGAGTATGACTCTGGGTAAATTTAAGTACTCTTTGTTTCTCAATTCTTCTCTTAAGGGGCCACTGGATTCGATTTTCCCCTTGAGAAGAATATCCTGAAAGTCATTGTTAAGATCCGCCAGGCACTCAGCGGAAAGGGAGCTGTTGAGTCTCAAAACGGTTTTTTCCCTTACATACCGGAGTGAGTGAAACACGCGATAAAACGATTTAATATGGTTCATGGCATCTTCAGCATTACGGGCCCTCTTTATTAAGTGGCTGTCTTGCATGGAGCAATAGCCATTTTTTATCAAAAGGGAGTCGAGACAATGCAGCCATTTATCCCAATAATCGTCATCTTTATGGTCAAGAAGGACAATGGGTCTTGGCATACATTTTCCGGTTTGAAATAGGGTGATATTTTCAAAGCCCTCATCCAATGTTCCAAACCCGCCGGGGAGAAGTACTGTGGCATGTGACTCCTTTATAAAGACGAGCTTGCGAGTGAAGAAGTATTTAAACTCTAGAAGGTTTGGAGAGTCACGGATGAAAGGGTTTGCAGCCTGTTCGTGGGGAAGTTTAATATTTAATCCGAAACTTTTGCCTTCCCCGGCTCCCTCGTTGGCGGCTTCCATCACTCCACCTCCCGCACCAGAAATTATCAGGAATCCATTCTGCACAAGAGCTTTAGAAAGGTCTCTTGCAAGAACGTAGTTTGGGTCCGCCTTTTCTAATCTTGCTGATCCAAATATAGCGACTTTGTGAATTTCCCGATAGGGCTTGAATAAATTAAAAGATGCCCTTAGTTCTTTAAGGGTTTTGTTGATAAGCTTGTAGTCCCCTATATCTTTATGCTCGTTGGACATCAGCACAAGGGTGGTCAGTATTTCTTTAAACAAAGCTTTATCAATACAACCGTCGGAAAGCTTGTTTATCAGGTCTTTAATTTTAGGGTCGATTGGGTCATCCATATTTTGGCTCATAATATCGCATTCATTGGGTGAATAAGGGGCATTGTATTAAAGCGCTTTTTATCAGCAAATATTTTCATACCCTCGATTAAATTGCTACAATCAAACTCAGCACTCTGTTAATCTTTCTGCATCAAAACGGAATAGGAATTCAATTATGAACGATAAGGTATTAATTTTTACCATTTTCGGTCTTTTGGGAATCGGTTTTATAGCGGTACTTTTTGTTGCGATACCTTGGTTCACCAATTACCTGCTGCCTAATTGGAGAGAAACCTTAGTGGACAGCGGAATAGTAATGGTTGCCATAGTTCTTTTTGTATATGGGTTTTATATGAACACACGAATGCATTAAGATTTTAGTATTCCTATGGATGAAAAAAAACTGATAATCGCCCTAGCGGTTATATTGATACTGGGCTTTCTTTCCCTTTTTATTGTAATCATTCCCTGGGCTAATTGGGGCCGCATACCCGACTGGAAAAACGTAGCCATCGATAACCTTTTAATGGGGATCATCTTCGGGGCCATTGTCTATGGAATATACATGGGTTCCCGCACGATGTAGCTTAACCATTAAGCATCTGATTTTCGAATTTTAATCCACACCGGAATAAAAATTCCAATCGAGATAAAAGTCCCCAAAACTCCAAGTAAAAATTCCCCGATATAAAAAGTCACACCGAGATTGAAGGCCAATACACCAAAATATAACCCAGGGCCCAAAAGAGCCTGACCCGCTATTTGACTGGCTTCGGCTGGAATTTTACGATCCAGCCAGGTGTTCAAAGCGGCAAAGCAGGTGAGGGTGGCGGCCGCTACAAAAATCCAGCCAGCAAAATTTGTTAGAGGAATATGAAAATATTCTCCCGGTTCCCGGTAAAAATATATTTTTCCGAGAAACCAACGGTCTCCTAAAAACGCCACCGGGTCAATAACGACATCCATCAACATACAAAGAATAGAGGCCGAAGCGATCACTTTAAACGAATGTTTGATAGAGGCAATGTCACCTAACCTTATGTCCCATCCTTTTTTGATGAGAGGTGCCCACAAGAACAAACTCAAAGTGTAACTCACGTATATAAGAAATGAAAAGGAAAGAGAGTCCATAAAAGGCACATTACTTATCCAAAGTTCCTGATCTCGTGTGGTATCTATATAAGTGTAAAATCCAAAAGGGAACCCATTTCTGGTCGAAGAATATTCACAAATAAAGGCAATGGTGTAAGCAAGAACAGTGAACATCAAAGAGCGGAGGACACCCATATTTAAAATGGCGATCGTCAGGTAAACCGCTAGAAACACAAAAACATAGGGACGAAGTACTACTGTGCCCCAAAGTAGGGAAAGGGTTTCCATAAATCAGCGCCGGTTTTCCTGAAACCAATCGACAGATTGGCTCAATGCATTTTCGACCGGATTTTGTGGCAGCCCCAATTCCCGAATGGCTTTGGAAGAATCAAAATACATAAAATATTTTGCCATTTTCACTCCAGCCAGAGGAACGGCAGGAGGCCTTTGAGTTATTAAATTAGATGCGACCTCACAGGCAAGGCCAGCCGCATAAGCCACCCAATAGGGCATCTTGATAGTAGGAGCTTTGATTCCAGTTATCTTTTCCAATGCCAGAAGAATTTCTTTTAAAGACATATTTTTATTTCCCAGAATATATCGTTCGCCTAACTTGCCCTTTTGTTCAGCGAGAATGTGGCCACGTGCGCAATCAGTTACATCAATTAAATTCAACCCTGTATCCAGGTAGGCAGGCATTTTCCCATTTAAAAAATCCAAAACAATTTTTCCTGTAGGCGTGGGTTTGATATCTCGAGGTCCAATAGGGGTGCTGGGGTTAACAATGACCACAGGAAGGCCTCTATTATGCATTTCCAATGCAATATTTTCAGCCTGAAACTTTGATAATTTATAGTCGTTACTAAGAGTCGCAGGGTCCATTAGCTGCTCTTCGTCAGAAGGCTTACGACCGTTAGCAAGGCCAATGCAGCCAACAGTGCTGGTGTAAACAACGCGTTCAAGTCCAAGCTCAAGAGCGGTTTCTAGAATGTTACGGGTTCCCTGAACATTGATATCATAAATGAGTTTTTTATCCCGATCCCATAAACTGTAATAAGCTGCCACATGGAAGAGGGCAGAGCAACCCGTCATAGCAGATTTCAAAGAATCCCTATCGCGTAAATCACCATTAACAACTTCGGCATCCAGACCCTCAATATTGCTGAGGTCAGTGTTTTTTCGAGCCAGCAGCTTTATCTTTCGTCCGTCGCGAAGCAGTTCACGTGCTACGGCAGAGCCTAGAAAACCCGTTGCGCCTGTAACTAATGTGGTCATGTTTGTTTAATGGTAGGAAACTGAAGAAATATGACCCTATTGGCCTTGCCCCGTTAGATGAAAATTTCTACTTTGGCTTGTTTTTCAAGGTCGATTAAATATTTTTTAAACAGATTTTGTGATTCTCGTTTCATTAGAATATTTAGAATATCGCTTTGAGCCTCTTCAAAGGGAATGAGTGTGCTGGGGATAATTTCATCAAGCTTTATAATGTGGTATCCGAAGGCGCTTGTAATGATATTACTGGTTTTCCCTTCATTTAACTTAACCATAACATCTGCTATTTCCGGAACCGTACTTCCAGGGTGCAGATCGCCCAGCAACCCACCCGTTTCTTTTGAGGCCTCATCTTCAGAGTAATCTTTTGCGAGCTGATCAAAGAGGCCTCCAGCCTTAACCTTTTTTAAAACTTCTTCGGCCTTGGTTTTAGCTTCTTCATTTATCATCTTAGCCATTCGCAGGGCTTTCTTATGGCTGGAAGCGTCTTCCAGTTTTTCGGGCGATTTTATGGTTGAAATTAAAATATGCCGAGTCCGGTACAAGGCGGGCTTGGAAAACTTTTTCTTATTCTTATTGTAGAAGTCCTTCACAGATTCATCTTTCAGTATTACTTTCGGTGCAATTTCCAGGCGAATCAATTCGTCCTCTAACAGAGTGGTCTCGATTTTATTTTTAAGAGCTTCGATATTCATGCGTTGAAAAGCCAGGGCAGTGACAAATGCCGTATGGCTAGGAAACTTGTCTTCTATGTTTTGAATCTCCAGATCAATTTTTTCAGGTGCTATTTTAATATTAAGCGACCGCGCCTTTTGTGAGATCAACTCCTTCATAATTTCGGCTTTGAGCAATTCGCGGGCGACCAATGACTCTTCTGATGGAGTTATCTTTTTCCCCTGATGCTGAGCGCGCATTCTAAATGCGATTAGCTCCGTCTCAAGAATTTCTGAGTTTAAGGAAACCCCATTCACCTTGGCTACGATGGCGGGTACAGGTTTTCCATTTAGCTTGAATATTTCAGATTCTGCCCAAGCAAGATGGGGGAGAAATAGGAGTAAAAGGAAAGGTAGTAATTTGGAGTTCATAGTTCGGATTCTTTATTTTTATGTTTTGTCATTGTGAGGTACAGGTAATGACGAGGTGAACCAGATATAGGGTCTTTTCTTTAAGATGTGCTGAGTTTATGTTGCAGCAAGTTTGTTAGTTGATTGCGCTGACGAAAAATAATGTTACCACGTCTAGGGTTGGGGTGCACGAATTAGGCAAAAAAAAACCCCCCGGCCCAGAAGGCCGGAGGGTTTTTGGAAAAACAAACTTAGAACTTCACATCAAACTGAACGTAAGCCCAGTCAGCTGAGTCAGAACCTACAACTGCATCAGCGTTGTTTGCTACGCCAGCGAGTG
>JAJDAV010000075.1 GCA_029261695.1 Nitrospinaceae bacterium
TTCGAATAGAAAAACCCGATTTAATTCACACTCATGGAAAAGGACCTGGTCTTTATGGGAGGTTGCTGGGTTGGGTTTTAGGAATTCCAGTCATTCATACGTTTCATGGTTTTCAATATAAACTCCTTCCTACTTTCAATAGACTGATTTATTTAATCGTAGAAAATTTTCTAACATTAATAACCCGACACCATATTTTTGTTGGAAATGGAGAAAAAGGGAAAGCCAAAATATTAAGATTTTTGAATGAATCAAATTCCAGCGTTATTAATAATGGTATTGATCTGGATGCAATTCAAAGTCTGGTGCCAGCAGATGAGGCATTTGGGGCTTTGGGGTTGCTAGACTCGGAGGATGTAAAAGTCTTTGGTACTCTATCAAGGGTTTCGCCTGAAAAAGGGTTGATGACTTTACTGGAGGGATTTGCCCAGGCAAGAAAAATATTTCCTAATATTCGACTGATAATTATTGGTGATTGCCCCGATGAGCATGAAGAATATATTAATTCGACCCAGCAGTTTATTCGTGAGAATGGATTGGATGGAGCCGTTAAAATTTTAGGCTCGCGTGAAGACGCGATTGAGGTTTTAAAATGTGTGGATTTTTATATTTCTTCTTCAAAAAGTGAGGGCTTGCCTTATAACTTGCTTGAGGCTTTGGCGATTGGGAAGCCTGTGGTTGCAACGGACATCCCAGGTAACAACGATATCATTAGAAAGTCTGTCGAAGGGGTACTTGTTCCTGCAAATTCGCCAAAATCTTTGGCGCATGGTATTTTGACTTTGTTGGAGCTTGGCCCGGAGGAAAAGAAGGCAATGGAGAAGAATGGTATATTAAGAATACGCGATCAATTTTCATTGAATCTAATGACCGAAAAAACCTTTTGTCTTTACAAAAAGGTTGTAGAGAAGGCGAGGTAATTGAGGGGAACTGTTAACTTTGCTTTTCGCTGGATGCGAGCAACCCTTGGTTGAAAAACTCGAATATTACTTCAATTTTTTCAAGGAATTCTTTTTCATCCATTTTGTGGATTCTGAAGGAGGCAGCACCTGCGTGACCTCCCCCTCCCATATAAAGATCACCAAATAATTCTTTTAACTTGCCTTCTGCAGTGCGCAGATCGATTCCTGAAAATTTCACGGCCCGTCGCAGTTTGATGAAAAAACAATCTTCATTATCGGCATTTTGACCCTCAAACACCACCATGCCAGCGCAGCCTGTTTTTTCTGGTACTGAATTCAAGATGAAATTTAGAATATCTGCAAACCAGTCAGAGTCGAAAGGTTTGCAGGAATCTTTAACTTCTTCTTGAGTGGAGTGGAATAAATTTAAAAAACCAATTTGCCCTTTTAATTCGACACGACTGTTTAATAAATTAAAACAGGATTCTTGCTCATCGGTCAGCCGGTTTAGGTATTCCAGAATTTGTTTTGGATCGCCAAACTTTGAATTTTTGTTGTCTGTATTCCGTTCCGCATCAGACTCTCTCCAGCGTGTTATATTTTTAAGACGCTCCTGTAGCAAATCCATCCAATATTCATAATCTTCTTTATAGGGGATGACTTTACCACCGACTGTGTCGCCTAGCATGCCGGTTATCAAACCAAGAATGATATTGCGTTGGTCAAAAGGATTGGGCCCTTCATGGAATTTTCCATGATAGGTTAAAAGGATCTTTCCAACAATTTCAGTATTCGCATTGGCTTTGCGAAATAACTTGATTCCGTAATCTGTGAGTTCCTCGCTGTCGGCGCCAAAGTGGTGATCAATCTCTATAACTTTGGGTTTGCGAGACAATATATTTTCGGCAATAAAAGAGTAATGAGGAACCAGTTTTGTATTTGCTGTGTCGCAAAAAATTATGGTTTCTACTTCATCTTTAACGGCTAAGATTTGTTCTTTATTTCGCAGTATTTTGATCGAATTGTATTCGATTATTTTTTCGAAAAAGTCCAGGTTTTCACCCAAATAATCGGGCAAGATCAAAAAAACTTTTTTGTCTAGCTGATGGAGGTAAAGTGAAAGCGATAACATTGACCCGACTGAATCTGGGTCAATATCTCCACTAAATAAAAAAGTTTCGCTACTATTAATTACTTCCAGAGCGTCTCTAAGGTTGTCTCTCCAGATGTTTCCATCGAGAGGTTTTTTCTCATTCATAGAATTAACAGAATTACATTTTTTGTGGATTAATTAGCTTTACATTATATCTTTTATCGGGGATTTGACAAATAAAATTAATAATTTCAACGGGAAAGGGGAAAAATACTCTGGGAGGGGTATAGATAACTTTTAGTCAATAATATCTATTTTCCGAAACCGGGGTCGTCATCAAACACATTGTTATAGTCGCCTTCTAATGAATCGTCCGGTCCTGGTCGACACCAATCAAAATCTTCAACGTCATCCTCTTCCTCGGTGAGATCTGAAGTTTCGGACGCTTTAAGGTTGGCGACAAAAGGGCCTACTTCAATTTGACTGAATTCGCTGCCACCGCATTGGCACTCCGATTCTCCAGACATGAATTCGGTCTCTTTTTTTAGAACAAAAGCCATTTCACAATGATCGCAGGTGTGCCCCTTATGAGTATCGACTAAAGTCGCACTCAAAAGGGATTCACGGCATTGATTGCAAATGGCTGCGCTCCCGGGAGTGAAGCCGGCAAGAAGGTTGTCTATCCCGCAGGCAGGACACTCAATCAAAAATGAAGTTTCGACGGGCATGTGAATTAAGAATCAGAACCTTCTGGAAACATTTTTGACATATCACCCATCTTTTCCAT
>JAJDAV010000076.1 GCA_029261695.1 Nitrospinaceae bacterium
CCGCAAGATCGGATTTATTCATTAAAACGATTCTTGGTTTTTCATTCACTTCGTTCATTAGCAACTCATCATTGGCATCTAGAGGTCGCGATGTATCAAAAACCACCAGCGCGAGATCGCATTGCTGTAAGGCGTTTCGGGTTCTTTGAATACCTTCCCCTTCAATAACTTCAGGATTATTGCGCAGGCCCGCCGAGTCAATAATGACGAGATGAATGTCTTTGATGCGCACCCGCTCTTCAAGAGTATCGCGGGTAGTTCCCGGAATATCGGTAACGATTGCACGGTCTTGTTGCAGGAGGGCGTTGAGCAGACTGGACTTCCCCGCATTTGGTTTTCCAACCAGGGTAACGCGTATGCCTTCGCGAATTATTTTTCCCCGATGAAAAGATTGCACCAGCGCGAGCATTTCATTTTTCACTTCTAGCATCTGTTGCCCCGTGGCTTCACGGGACTGAAAGGTTAACCCTTCTTCAGAAAAATCTATTGCGGCTTCCAACTGAGCCTGAACAGCCAACAGTTTCTCGAACAGTTCATTAATTCTTCGAGAAAGTTCTCCTTTGAGTTGCGAAACAGCCGATTTCATCGCTCTATCTGAAGCAGCGTCTATGAGGTCGGCAACGGCTTCGGCCTGGGTCAGGTCAATGCGCCCCTGAGTGAAAGCGCGACGGGTAAATTCGCCGGGTTCCGCCAATCGAGCGCCTTGCTTTAGAACCAATTGCATCAGCGTGCTCGACACCAATACGCCACCGTGACCACTGATCTCTACTACATCCTCACCCGTATAACTGTTAGGATTTTTAAACCAGGTGAGAAGAACTTCATCAACAACTTGTCCGGTGCTGGGATCGCGTATTTCCCCGAATAAAACTTTCTGGGTTGGAGGCGGGCTCTCTTCAGAAAAACTAGACGCTGAATGAAACAAGGCGCTGGCTATAGAAAGAGACTTTTCTCCGCTGATACGAATGACACAGATACCCCCTTCTCCCGGAGGCGTAGCAATTGCTGCAATCGTGTCGTCCATTTCGATCTCAAAAGATTATTAGATGAGTCCCCTCTTTAACAAAGAGAGGAAGATTATTCAACCCCAACCCTTGTGGAAGACTTCGTCACTCGTCATGACATTGGGAAAATTCTATCCAGAAGCTTTTTCGTTTCTGTTTCGCTTAAAGAGAATGGACCTATCGCTCCCCTCGTCAGAGGGCTAGTCTTTGAGGACTTTGTATATGTAATATTGCTGCGAGATGGTCAGCATGTTGTTAACTGTCCAGTAGATAACCAGTCCTGCCGGGAATGAAATGAACAAGAAGGTAAACACGATTGGCAAAAACATCATAATTTTTTGCTGCATCGGGTCGCCAATAGAAGGCGTCATTTTTTGTTGCAGGAACATGGTGATGCCCATAAGCACCGGCGTTACATAATAGGGATCTTGCACCGACAGATCGGTGATCCACCCTATGAATGGTGCGCCACGAAGTTCAATCGAGAAAAATAGAGCGTGATACAAAGCAATAAAAACAGGTATCTGCAATAACATGGGTAAACAACCGCCGACTGGATTCACTTTATGTTTTTTATAAAGTTCCAGCAGTTCTTCGTTCATTTTTTGACGATCGTCTTTATTTCTTTCCTGAATTATTTTCACGTAAGGCTGCACTTTTTGCATGCCTTTCATGGACTTAAAACTTTTATGCGTCAGAGGGGAAAACAATAACTTGATAATAATGGTCAGAAAAATAATTGACCAACCGTAGTTATGTGTAAGGCCATAAAAATAGGCAAGTACTTTCAAAAGAGGTTTCACAAGAAAAGCGAACTTGTTACCGAACCACCCGTAGTCGATCATACGAACAAGTTGGTTTCCTTCTTCTTCCAGAATTTCCAGCTCTTTTGTGCCGGCATAAAATAGATGCGAGGCAGTTGCAGCAGATTGAACTGATTCATATTCCAGCCCAACAAAAACCTGGTCTTTTTCTTTAAACACAATCCCCGCATTGCTTCCCTGTAACGGAACAAGAGCGGAACCAAAATATTTATTCTGGAAAGCAACCCAACTCAACTCCCCCCTATGATAAGCGGTGGTGTTTAAATCTTCTGGTGGGTGCTCCAGGCGTTCGTTGTTATTGAAAACAGTCGCACCGGAGAAAACAATGTAATCGGTTTGCGAGGAAATTTTTCCGCCCATTCCCGGTCCTAAGAGAATCGAGTATTGCAGGTTTTTATCAGCCAAGGGAGAAGCGGTAATGCGGGTCTTTATTTCAACCAGGTAATCATTATGGCGAAATTTAAACTCGCGGAAGACTTCCAATCCTGACTCATGCTTAAGAGTGAAGGTAAGGGTCGCTTCTGGGCTGGTCTCGCTCAAAACAATTGAGGTTATTGATGGCTCATAAAAAGCGTTTTGCAAAATGGAGGTAACTTCAGGATCATCTGACTTGAGAGATAAGGCTGCGGTTAAGTGATCCGGATTATTAATCAGGTTGATAACATCACCCGCATCGTTCTTGAAACGAGGAAGCAGGATTTGTTTCAGCACTCCGCCTTTATTACTAAAAACGTAGTGAATGTCTCCCGATTCAACATGAATTTCTTTTTCATTCCCCACAAACGGGCTAGCCACAGCAGGCGTTGATGCATCCACCGGTTTCGAATCATCTACTGGATTTACAGGCCTCGATGTTTTGGGCGTCTGGCTTGTGGAACCAGATGGCTTTGGAATTTTTGCGGAATCCGATTGTTTGACCGGTGGCGGAGGTTGGAATTGTGCCATAAAAGCACCCCAGCCAACAAAAACCCCCAACGACAAAACAAAGGCAAGTAATAATCTTTTTTCCAAATCGAATCTCCGCTTAACTTAAGTAACCATCAACTGGTTAACGAGTATTGAAACTAACAATTCCTATAGAATAGGTATTCGTAAAAAGCCAACGGCTTTATTTTAACGGGTCTGCTCCACCCTCATGGTAAGGGTGACACTTAAAAAGACGAGCAACAATCAAAGCAAATGCTTTGATCAATGAATAACGTTTTAGAGCCTGTGCTGCATATTCCGAACAACTGGGATAAAAACGACACGCCGGAAAAAAAAGTGGCGATATCCATCGCTGATATCCACGTACCAATTTAAGGAAAATCCAATTCAACATTTTGGGCCGGGAAAATTTAAGATAGAGGGATCACTTGATAGCCAGAAGGGCATTCGAAAGCTTTTCATCTATAACCTTGTAGGACTCGACAACCATTTCCTTGCCAGAAATTACAACTATGTCCGTTGCTGGAATTATCTGGTGTTTTATATGGCGGAATGTTTCGCGAATGGCTCTTTTGACCCGGTTTCGTGCAACAGCATTGCCTACTTTTTTAGATGCAATGATTCCAAGTCTTTTTCTACCCAAGCCATTCGGAAGAGAAAAGACGGTGCATAATCTTCCTATGCGTTTCCTTTTCCCTTCGGCGAGGACTTTTTCAAACTCAGGTCTCTTGGCAAGCCTTTCCAGTTTACTAAACGAGAAGTCACCCATTTTTAGGCGGACAGACTTTTTCTTCCTTTTCGTCTGCGGTTGGCCAAAATACGTCTGCCGCCTACGGTAGCACTACGTTTCCGGAACCCGTGCACACGTTTTCTCTTGATATTGCTAGGTTGAAATGTTCTTTTCATGACACTTTCTTTCTTAAAATACGAAAAACCCGCCTTGCCCCACCAAATCAGATGGTTAGTCATCCTTCAATTAAGGGAAATGCGGGAAGGTAAGCTGGATTATTTCACCAGAGACCGTTCTTGTCAAGAACTAAGCCAGCCTAATACGGGACTATATGGGTCTATTCCCAAAAACCGGACTATTATTCCATTTACGCCTATTTTTCTTAAAGGCTTAGCCTTGTTGCTTCCCACCGCTAGGACCAAGTGACGCTGGGTTCAAAAATGAATATCTTTTTCTGCGTTCAACAGGGAATTGCGAGAAAATAAGCGCATTAGAATTTCCCTCCCACCGAAGTGGGGGAAAATGGTATTATTGTAACATCATGAAAACATTATTGATTTTCCCAGCCCAGTGGTACCCAACTCAGCCTTATTTGAGCACACCCTACTTAACTGCATTTTTGCAGGACAAGGGGTGGCAGGTATCTCAAAGGGATTTCAACATTGAATCTTACGATAATTTTCTGTCTGCTCCCTTGCTACGTCAGGCAGAGGAGTTGATGCGGGAACGCCAGCAATCCTTAAAAGCTCAAAGCTCGCTTTCGATCAAGGAAAAATCGCATCTAGATGTCTTGTCGATGGGCCTGAAATTTTCAGACCAAATTATTGGGGGAGTGGAAGAGGCCAAATTGGTGATGCGTACCCCGGAACGGTTTTTCGATTTCAGCGCATACCAACAGGCCGATATGGTCATCAAGTCCGCCTTGAAACTGGTGTCCGATGCTTATGCTCCAGCCATTTTCAGTTTGTCGACTTTTGAAAGTGGAACCCGAGCCGAAGAGTCCACAAGAAAAGCTCACGAATCCACCCGCGACACCGCCACCAACCCTTTCATCAATTTGTATGAAAATGTTTTGCTGTCCACAGAAAACTGGCAGGAATACGATGTGGTCGGTATATCCATTATTGGAATTTCACAAATCATTCCCGGTCTCACACTGGCCAGAATGTTAAAAGAAAAATATCCGCATCTGCATATCACATTAGGCGGCCCCATTTTCAGTGTCAACGCAGGGCAACTGATCGGCCACCCAGAATTTTTTGACGATTTTTGCCATAGCGTTGTCACCTTCGAGGGTGAAGAACCCATGCACCGTTTGCTTTCAGCTTTGAAGGCAGGGGACTCCCTTTACACAGTCCCCAACCTGGTCCACTTAGACGGCAGAGAAGTAGTGCAAAATAAAGAAAGAGTCGAACTGAGATTCGAGGAATTGCCCAATCCCGTTTTTGACGGATTGCCGATGGATAAATACCTTTCCCCCTACCCCATCATCCCTGTGCTGCAAAGCCGCGGTTGCTATTGGGGTAAATGCACTTTTTGTACGCATAGTTTTGTTTATGGGCATCGTTACGGCAAGCAAAAAACCAAGGCTATGGTCGATGAGCTGGAAAACTTAATGGAAAAGTACAACACGAAATACTTCACATTTTCCGATGAAGCGGTCTCACCCCATTCTCTAAACGATGTATCGGAAGAAATGATTGAGCGCGGAGTTGAAATCCGTTCCCTCGCCCTTCTAAAATTTGAGAAGGTCATGGACGAAGAACTATTCGGCAAAATGAAACAGGCTGGGTTCATCTTCCTCATGTTCGGACTGGAAAGTGCAAACGACAGAGTGCTGGCTCTCATCGACAAAGGAACCACGAAGGAAGTGGAGCACGATGTGTTGATGAAAAGTCATAAGGCTGGAATCTGGAACCACTCATTTTTGTTTTTCGGGTTCCCCACAGAAACACGACCCGAAGCTCAAGAGACCATCGATTTTTTAAGAAACAATCTGCAATCGATTCATTCCTTTGGGCCTGGCGTATTTCTTTTAAATCGCGATTCGAGCTGCTACCAATATCCAGAAAAGTTTTCCATCGAAAAAATTATTGAAGACCCCGAGCGAAACATCGCCATGAACCTGGACTTTGTTGCAAAGGAAGGGATGTCTCGCGAAGAAGCAGTTGAAATGAACGACACATGTATTCGAATGGCAGAGGAATATTTCCAATCCCTAAAAGTTTGGGGCACGCTGCCACGCGAACATTTTCTACTTTATATAGATAAATTTGGGAAAGAAGCATTGAACGGCAAACAACCTCCTGCGGCAGAAGAGGAAAAAGTTCTTTGCAGGGCATAAAAACACATTAACCCCCCTAGCCCCCCCCCTTAACAGGGGGGAATTTAAACCTCCCCCTGAAAGGGGGAATGAGGGGGTTGCCTGTTGAAACTAAAAAAACATGAAAAATTTACTTCTATTTCCGCCAGACTGGTTACCTTCAGAGCCTTACTTGAGCCTGCCGTCTTTGGCTTCCGTTTTGCGCCCTGCCGGACACGAGGTCGTGCAAATGGACGTCAATGTAGAAATGTACGATTTGTTTTTCAGTCGACGTTTTCTGGAGCATGTTGCCCAGCGTATCGCTAACGAAAGACAGCACCTTCAAGAAGTTCAGCAAAAAAGAGAACTCGATGAAGAAGAACAGGAATTACTGGATCGGTTATTGACCTGCACCCCCGAGCTATTCGAACAATTTTCCAATGACGTAGAACGCGCCAAAAAAATCCTTCGCAGCCAGGCTTTCTATGACATCGACCAATTGGAATGGGCCACGAACTGTCTGCATCAAACGATGGCTTTGATTTCCCTGGGTTACTACCCGGCGCAAATCTGTTTTCCTCCCATTGAAACCGATATTGTCTACAAACCGTTTATGTCGAGCGAGATCATCGAATCTCTAGACGACGATCAGATCAATATTTATCGCGATGTCTACGCCATGTTGATTCGCCCGGTGATGGAGCGCGAACGCCCCCTAATGGTAGGCATCTCTGTCGTTCAGCAAAAACAACTGATTCCGACATTCACTTTTTGCAAAATGATCAAAGAGGAATTCCCGGCAACCCATATCACGTTGGGCGGCAACATCATCACGCGAATTCGAGACATGCTTCCAGGAATGGAAAATTTATGGGAACTATTCGACAGCGCCATCGTTTATGAAGGCGAGTCTGCGTACCTCAAATTGACCGAAGCGATTAAAAACGGCGATGAGCTTTCATCCTTACCTAATTTAATTTATAAAGACGAAAAAGGTGTCCACGTTAACAAAGAAGTTTTTGCCGAATCTCTTGCGGAATTACCACCGCCAGATTTTGATGGCCTGCCGCTCGAAAAATATTTTGTCCCGCAACTGATTCTGCCCTACCTCGCTACACGAGGGTGTTATTGGGGACGCTGCACTTTCTGCGATCATTTTCAGGGTTATGTTGAAGGCTTTCGCACAAAACAAGTTGACCATATTGTGGAAGAGATTAGTTTCCTCAAAGAAAAATACGGCACGCGGTTTTTTCATTTCACTGACGAGTCTTATCCGCCAGCCTTATTCCAGAAACTTTCGCGCCGCCTGATTGACGACAAACTCGATATCGCCTGGACCACGCATATGAGGTTCGAAGAATCCTTACTCGAAGAACAGGTATGGAAAGATGTTGCGGAGTCGGGCTGTAAATACCTTCACTTCGGTTACGAATCGGGCAACCAGCGCGTATTGCAATTAATGGATAAGGCTACCAAACTAGATGCGATCGAAACCAATTTACGAATGTCATCTGACGCGGGGATATGGAATCACTTGATGGGTTTCTTTGGCTTTCCCGGTGAAACCAGTGAAGAGGCAGACGACAGCAAAGCCTTTGTCGAAAAGAACAGCGCACATATTCATTCTCTGGGATTCATGACATTTGTACTGGGGAAATACAGCCCCATCGCATTCGAGCCGGAAAAATATGGACTGACCTATTATAAAAATCCGGAATGGGATCTAGCGTTGGACTACTACTTCACGACCAAGGATGGACTCACCATCCAAGACGCTCTGGATGTCTTCGATGAGTTTGAACAAAACCATAATTCGAAATGGGACTTACGAACCTGCGTCCGCGAATATATCTTCCTCTACATCGACAAATACGGATCGAACAATCTACCACAGCTGGAAATGACGGAAGAACAACGCCGCAACATGCAACAACCCGCCATCGGCATGGTCTAACGGCGAGCCGCCGTGGGCTATAGGTCAGGACTCAAATAGCGATACAATCCCTTCAAGCATATTAACAAGAAGGGGTAGGCAGATGGTTAACTTCCTCCTGATAAGGAGCCCCCTCCGCACGTCATCGCGGGCGACTGAAAGGAGCGCGGCGATCCAGACTCAATAATATCTCACTTTAATTGTAAGTTTACTTGCTAAAAATAGTTTTTTTATTTGTTCTATTCCTTTTCTTAGCAGCAACCTATAGTCAAGTAGCGATTTTATCACCACAACAAAGATTGCGTTAAAAACACTAATTGTTATCAAGTATATTTTCAATCCAATACCTTAAGACAATAAATCCCGAACTGGCACATCTAGCATTATTCCCCTTTATTTTTGAGCCAAATTTTGGACCAATGGTTTTAGCCACATTTTCAAGCAAAACTAAAACTTTTGAAAATAAAATAGCAGCATACCTGTCAAAGTATGCACAATTGAGATTCTGCATTATAAGGGGTTTGAAATCTAAATTATCAAAACCTTGATTGGCCATTAGAAAAAGAAAGCCATCTCTCGTTTCAGGGAAAACGATTGCATATTCCCCTTTATGGGTAATCGCATCCCTTCTATCTCTAAGATAGTAAAACCAACTTCTCGTAGACTCAACGATCTCAATCAAATCCCTTTCAAGTAAATTATTATACTTTTTCTTTGTCAACCCCTTCAAAAGAGAATTAAAGCTATCGGGCAGTCGACTCGGTTTGCTTGCAGATTGAGAAATAATCTTTGCCAGATAATCCATTATGGAACGTAGTTCAATATGAAAATGATCAACATCCAAGCTGGCATAATTCATCCACATATTTTTAACAAATTTATCCTTTGGGATTTGCCCTCTCATCCATTCTAAACGATGAGCTATTGTTGAGATATTCCATATATCCTGAACAATCCTGTTTAAATCTTTCCCGAATTTGTTGTCTGAGGGGAAAAGCGATACAAACTCACCTATCCAAACACATTGATCTTCTTCCATTTTCAAAAGAGTCAAGGCTTCTTTAAGGCAATTAATATTTTGATTTATCTCCATTCATTCCCTTCAAATTTTTTGTAGGTCTTGAACTTTAGCCATAATCCTTACAGAAAGACATAGAGAAAGAGGGGTGTGTCGCCGCTTGACTAAAAATGTTTCCAGGCATCGTTGATCTTCAGCATTTTCACCCGTGTCCATCTGTGGCTAAAATGGTTTTTATTCGTTTTCATAAGCAATAACATTTTCATGTTCGTTGGGGTCGTTGCGGGAAACGATCGCCAGCGCCGGTTCGGTTTCGCTTAGGTTAACTGGCTTGTGTGGCACACCGGGTGGGATATAAATAAAATCTCCCTCTTCGTTTATCTTTGATTCTTTCAGATTTTCTCCGAAGCGAGTTTCCACTCTCCCTTTCAAAAGGTAAATCGCGGTTTCAAAATCTTTATGGTAATGCGCTTTGGGCGAAGCTCCGGGCGGGATCACGACCAGGCTCATGGACAACCCTTTTGCGCCTGCGGTCTCTTGGGAAATACCAACGTAGTAAGGCAGGTTCTGTTTTGTAGCAATGGTTTCTTCGGGACGGACGGTTACAACTTTTCTTGTTAGATCCAGACTCATTATTCACCTCCTGTTAAGAGGAAATTATACACCTGGCAAATAGCTGCGGGAGTTAAATCTCTATGTAGAAACCATCGTCCTTCGTGGCGACTTTATAGATTGGGGTGGTGTCTGAGTGGTTCCACTTGCAGTAGCCTTTTCTAATATTCCAGGCGCATTCTTCTCGACTGCAAAAGATAAACATACCTTTTAGCACGCCTTTTGCCAAGCTTCCTTCACAGCTCTTGCATTTATCTCCGATACAATAAAACTTTCCTTCTACATTAAAAAATGCGAGGACATACTTCCACTCTGTATACGGGTGATCGAGATGGATTTGTGTTCCCATTCCTTCTTCAGGTGCTTCGTCAAGCTCTAAAATTTTAACATTAGACATAAAGTTCAGTCCTGGGGCAGGTAAGGACCGTATCGGTCGCGATAATATTTTTCAAGATCCCAGCGAAACTTGCCTTTTAAATGAGGTAATTCATCGCCCACTTGATGGTCAAAGGCAACATACTCTTCAGACAATTTTTGAATCTCTTCGTCTCTTTTGACATTGGGATCAAGATAGGAATCGCCCAAAGACGAAGTGCCCACAATGAGTTTTTGTCCTCTTTTAATCCACCGGCCCAACATGAGCCGTTCTTCATCTGTACCCGGTTCTATTGCCATGATCACTTTCTAGTTGTTAGAGAAACCCCCTGCGTCTCCCTTGGGAATTATTAAAGATCCCCTCTAAGAGCAACGGTTCTGGCCCACAAACCAAACACACGACCTGTAGCCCTTAGCGGCTCGATTATTACTCCCCGCCAAGAAGTTGCATTGTTGAGGGGTAATAAGGTAGCATAGATGCTTATCCAATTTCAATTTTGTCGTGAACCCCTTTTAATTAAGAGAATTAG
>JAJDAV010000077.1 GCA_029261695.1 Nitrospinaceae bacterium
TTCATATCGCGTTCTTCATCCTTAAGAGAAAAAAGCATTTGTGGGATAAATCCTGATTTCTGAGCCTTTTCCTGTATGGCTTTCAAGTCAATATTTTGTTTATTGATTGACTCTTTCACCGACTCGTCTATCACTTCTTCCAGATCATCTGCACATCGCGCCGGCATTGTCAGGCTGACTTTATTGCCATTGGTTTTAACAACATGGACTTTTAAGTAGCTTGCCATTTCATTAAAAGAGTGAACCGGGCTAGCAGATTTCACTTCGGGTAATTTCAGTGCGCGCGCTTCGGGATAAATATCCGATAGATGCTTATCCAACAAAAACTGCCAGGGCAAATCAACATCGAGACGGTTTAGCATAGTTGTCAAGCCATGCAACGTACGCATTAAAAAAATCAACTGTGGAGGTGCGGCAGAGCGAAACCACCATTTCAAGTCCCCGACAATCTGATCAAAACGTTCACTCATCCTCCAATCTTTGACGTTGTAGGGAGCTTCCACTAGAAAAGGTTCGAATAATACCGACATCAACGCAGGCAAGGTGGGGCGCAAGTCTTCCAACTTCTCAGGATCAAAACCCAACGCGATCAAACAGGAAACAGGATCGAGGTTTTCATGATCCCGTAAAGCGAGAATTATTCGCAATAATGCTAAACGCATATCGTCTGAAATTTCCAACACGCTGCCAAAATCGTAAAGGATTAAAACAAAATAATCTTTTTTATATTGTCGAAAAGCCAGATTTGCGGGTTGCGGGTCTGCATGCACAAACCCATGACGAAAAAGCATATGAAAATAATGCTCCAGTAAAAGTCGTCCCATTGCCTGTTTTTGGGCAGGCATCATGGATTCGGCTTTATCAAGCCCAAAGCCCTCTTCCTTTTTTTGCACCAAGATGTTTGGTTTACATAAATCTTCGAACACTTCAGGGATGACGATTCGCTCTAGAGGCTGAATTAATTTGCGATAGCGAATCTGATGCTTTAACTCTATTCTATAGTCAAGTTCCTCACTAAAGTTTTCCCAGAATGCATCGCGGTAGCCATCCATTTTAAATCCCCATTTCGCAACTGGGCCAACTTTAGGCAGCCAACCCATAATATCGAGCTCGGATTCAACAGAACTGGCAATTTCTGAATATTGAATTTTGACCGCCACCTCAGTTCCATCTTTGAGTTTCCCAAAATGAACCTGACCTAAGGAAGCAACTTTAGGATCTTCATCAAGTTTTTTGAAAAATGAAGAATCACCATAAGCTAAATTAAGAATTTCGGTAACTTCATGGAAAGGCATGGGAACGATGGAATCCGTGAGGGATTCGCGGAGGGTATGATCATCGGAGTCCATAGTCATGAACTGTCCGATTTTGGTGGGCAAACCACGAGACTTACCCAGCAACTCAACGAGGTATTTCTTGGCCCGTTGGTGCTGTTCTTCGGAAGTTGACGTTCTGATCTTCCTGGCTGCTAAGCCAAGCTTAAATAAGTTGGCCCCTCTTTTAAATAAAGATCCGAGTTTCATAAACTCAAGGGTAACTTATTAACCAAAAATATCAAACAGGAAGCTTGGGTAATTCTGTATCTAGCTTTCTAATTATTCGCATGCAAACTATTTTTAAACTGGCTGACCTCACTAATAACACCAGACGGGACTTCTTCTTTACTGCCTTTAGCCCTCATCAAAACTTCCAGCCGGGGTGTTTTCGAATCTAAAAATATTTTCTTGGCTTTTGAAATGATATCCTGTTTTTTCACATCTCTTACAGCTTGAATGAGTTTCTTTTTAAAGCCAAAGTCACCCTCTTCATCAATAGCCAATCCATATAAATCTCCTAAAACCGCCGCAATACTATCGCCTTCTTTTTCCAAGCCAATAATTAAAGCCTGACGATGTCGTTCAAACTCCTGATCGGTAAGTTTCTCAAATACTTTTTCCGTACTTTTCAACCAGGTGTTGACCCGTTTGCTCATTTCAAATGGCCCATGAGTGGAAGACTGAATTACTAATCTAAAATATATACGGTCTTCAATTCTTTGTTGAAAGCTCCAAACGATATACCCCAATTGTTGATTGGTACGCATTTGTGTATAAAAATCACTCTCAATCACTGAAGCGATCAATGAAACTTGCGCCTGAAGTGCTGGATTTTTTTCACCCACTTGAATGGCATAGGCCAAAGAGTTGTTATTATCTTCAACCTCACGAGAGAAACGGAATCGCTTCCCATCAGGCATGGTTTCAACTACCTGTTCAAAACGCTCTTCTTTAGGGAGCGGCTTACTTTGGAGAGAATCTAAAAGTATTTTAGTGCTTTCAATTGCTTTTTCATCATTGTAGTTACCATGAATCATTCCCGTTATATAAACTTTTTCATAGAGCCTTTTGGCATAACTTTTAACATCATCTAAAGACAAAGGCATCAATGCCTCAAGCTTTTGCTCTTCAGTGTATTGCTCATCCAACAACATCAGCCAATTATAATATCCGCCGCGAGAATATGCCTGACCCAGCTTGCGATTCTTCAGTCCTCGCACCATAGCCTCTTTGATATTGTTAAATTTTTGTGAATCGATATTTATTTCCATTAAATTTCGAGTGACTAGTTTGAGCAAATCCGTAATTCTTTCAGAGTAGCCACCGATCGTAAGTACAACACCCTTCTTCCCAATGGAAAGTGAATACGACAACCCAGCCATTTGAATAGGATAAACAAGCTCATTCAACCCTTCACTAACAGCGGCCTCATATAGTTTGGCAAGCTGCAAGTTTTTAGGACTACGGTATGTATGAGGAGTCTCAATTTGATAAGTCAAATAAACCTTAGGTTGTTTGAACCGATGATCGTACTTAAACCATACTTTAGCCATGGAATCATCACGCACAAGATGAGGGTCTTCATCAATCAGTTTTAAATTATAAGGGATGAACTCATTTTTCGCGGGATAGGAAATTCCTGCTAACTTTGCGGGGCTTGCAAGCTTTTTAAACGCCTCTCCCTTAATTCTTCGCAAGGAATATTCCGCATCATAGTAGGGAGCTTTCTTATCAACCTCTGCCGAGTTATGACTAAGAACAACCATAGCGTTCTCTGGCACAAGAGAATTAAGAACAGCCTTATAGGCTTCAGGCTCATAATCCTTTAATAAAAAGGGTAATTCTTCAATTTCATTCAACGAATAATCATGCATTAAAGCAGCTTTGCTGGCAATAAATCCCATCCCTTCATCTGGGTTCTTCCAATCAAAATTTATTTGGGCCATAGCCTGAGCTTGATCAAAAGTATATTTTTCTATTGCATGCTTTTTAACCATATCAATATATGAAAACACCATTTCCAAAATCCGCTCGTACTCGGCCAACCCTTTTTTCGTCAACGAAATACTAATACCAAAGGAGTTTATGTTTGGGTGACTGTTCCCACCCCCAGCACTCAACCCTAATACCAGGCCCTCTTCCTTTAGTTTAGAAAGCAGCGAACCTTTACCTTCATAACCCAGAACCGACCCAACCACCGAAGCCGGCTTACTTCCCTTATGATCCAACAAGCGGATGGTGGGAAAATCAATTTCAAGTGATCGAACATCTTTAATGGTTTTTATTTTCAACAGACGATATTCATTTACCAGAGGTTTTCGAAACTCAGAAGAAACTTCTGGAACCTTAACCGGGCGGTTTTCAATGCTAGAAAAATATTTTTTCGCTTTTGCAGCCAGGGCTTCATGAGAGGCATTCGATATCAAAGCCAACTTCATATTATTTGCAGCATAATATTTAGCGTAAAAATCTAATAGGTCCGGACGATTATCACCAGCAAGTGTATTTTTATCACCCGTACCAAATTGTGCCAGAGGATGGCCTGGCTCAGAAATCAGGTTTGCAACAAAATTGCCTCTCCAACCATCATTGAGCTTGTTTTTTTCATGCTCGTTATTTACAGCCTTAACTTCTCTTGCAGCATAAGTTTTATCAAACAAAGGGGCTTTGAAGAAATCACTAAACCGATCCAATGCTTCATCGAATCCCTCATGTGACACTTGAAAAAAATAATTCGTTATATTGCCACTTGTATAGGCATTACTCCCACCTGAATGCTCATCAAGGTATTTTTTGTAGGAACCCACTTCAGGGTACTTTTTCGTCCCAAGAAACAACATATGCTCTAGATAATGAGCCAAGCCTTGTTTTTCTTTGGGGTCATGCAAATGCCCTACTCCCACCGCTAATCCCGCTGCACTACGATGCACATCAGGATCAGAAACCAATAACACATCCAATCCATTTTCAAGTGTCAGGGTTTTTATTACGCGCTTATCCCCTTTAATCGCATCCGCAGTGGAAACTAATAAAGACAAGACAAACACTAAAGCCAACACAGCTTTACAATCAATGAGTTTTCTAACCACAACTAACCTCCGATATCGGGGAATTTTTTATCAATGGACTCTGCAAATGCAGTTTACTAATTAATTATATCGACATAGTCCAGATTAAATAGTTAATTTTTTTTAATCTTCTTTAGGGAGATTTCAGAGAAATACTTTTGTTATTAGGGAAGAGTTTAAAAATGAAACTAATATTTTCGGTGGGTAAACTTAAAACTGACTCCTTTACCTATTTCCGAATCTAGACTAATCACCCCATCAAATTCGGTAATAATTTTCTTAACAATCGCCAGCCCAATCCCAGTACTTCCTTTTTTTGGTTCATCGCCCATAGTGTTAAACAACTGGAAAATTTTTTCATGGAACATAGGAGCAATGCCAGGACCATCATCTTTTATTTCAAACTCGAAATCCTCTTCATTTTCTTGAACAGAGATAATTATATGCCCATTTTTTTTATCATGATGTTTAACAGAGTTACCAATAAGGTTTGATAGTACCTGTTTTAATTTTGTTCTATGAGAGGTAATGATTGGTAGTTTTTCGGAATATTCAATTATAAACTGTGACGGAACCACCAACTCATCAACAATCTCATCTAAAAGCAATTTCAAATCGACCTTTTTCATCTCCGAATTTTTGCTTATAGCCTTTGAATATGTAAAAATTCCTTCAATCATCTTGTCCATCCTGGAAACTCTTTCCTGAAGAGAAACCAAATGTTCTTCCACACTTTCATTCATCACATCGCCCAAATCTTCCTTAATCCATTCCGCCAGATGAGTAATACCTCTAAGCGGTGCTCTAAGATCATGAGAAACTACATAGGCAAATTGTTCCAATTCTTTATTAACTCTATTTACTTCATTAAGCATGCCGTTTAACTCAACCTCTTTATTTGCCAGTTCTTTTTTAATCGTTTTGAACTTCGAAATTTGCTTACTGGCATCGGTTAGATCTTGTAAAGTAAAAAGGGCATAAATATCATTAGTATCTTTATCGGTGATAGAAGTAATCATTGTCTGTTGGGTTTGAAAAGTACCATCGCCAAGGGGACAAGGAATAAGATATTCATGAAATTTTGAAGAAAATATTACAGGGGGTCCACCCTTGAAAATAGAATCAATCCGGGAGGCATATTTGGCTTGCTTCAAAATCGGAAAATTATCTAACACCGATTGGTGCAATATATTTTCTCTAAGAACACCTGTCCACCGTTCAAGGCAAGAATTCCAAAACAAAACAGAGTAGTCTTTCCGTAGAATAAAAACCCCTACCGGGACTAAATCTAGAAAACTAAAATTCTGAGAAATAAATTCTTCTTCACTTTTTTTGCGGAGACCCATTAGATTACCAAAAGTCAACTTTCACCTAAGCTATCGCCAAATGCATCAATGGCACCAATTAAAACCTCTAGAGAACCAACACTAAAGACCAAAATAACTTCCCCTTGAACCTCAAGGTTTTCTACCGAAAAATGAGCTTTCGCAAAAATAATAGAACAATTTGTATCACCTACATGAGAGGCAACTAGACTGTGGATGGCATCTTCAGCATAATTGGGAACTGAATAATCCAGTCTTTGTTTAAAAAAATTGGTGATTGAACCCATTACGGAATTGATAATTATATTTCCAACTTCTGACAAGGTGTCGACCGTCACTGAATCCAGTTCAGGAGATCCTTGCTCTTCTCCAGTTAGAGCTGCAACCAAATTTTGAGCGCTCTGCGGGGGAAACGCAAGCATGGTATTTCCCGATATTGATCCATCGAACTTTTGATTCACTGTTGAAACATTTTTGGGGCCAAATTTTTCTGCCTGTTCCTTAAGCTCCTTCAAAGTTAAAACTTCAATCTGAGGAACCCTGATCTTGATTTGGCAATCAAGCATTTGATTTAAAGTGTCAGCCCCCTTTCCCACTCCTATATTAAATATTTCACCCAGAGCATCAATTTGATCTTCAGTTAAAATCATTAGGGCTTCCCCCCTTCCAAAATTCCTTCCAGTGCTTGTTTCATCTGACTTTGATTGAAAGGTTTATTTAGAAATACTTTCGCTCCCAAGGCAAGGCATTGCTCTCTTACAGGGGTCTGTATGTCTGAAGTAAGAACAATTACAGGGATTTTTGATCCTTGTTCTTGTAATGTTTTAAGAACCTCGAAACCATCCACTTCTGGCATTACCAAATCACTAAATATTATATCTGGTTTATGCTCTGCAACTTTCTCCAAACCAATTTTGCCGTTTTCTGCTTCTATAATTTCAAAGCCTTCGTTTTTCAAAAATTTAATGATAATTTTTCGCTGAAAATTTGAGTCCTCAATAACTAACGCTAAAGCCATCTTTAAATTCCCATTTCAAAGTGAGTCAAAGTCCAATAAGAAATATCCCAACAATTACTAATCCGCCAGCAATTAGTCGTTGACGACCAAAAGGTTCATCTAGCTTCCAGCACCCCCAATAAACAACCATCAGAACGCTAATTTGCCTTAGAGAGACGACCGCGCTCACCGATTCATATTGTAATACCACACAAATCAATCCATACGAACCCAACGTGGCTAAAGCGCCTAGTAAACCCTTTAGCCATTCATTTTTCCAAAGTTCAAGTATTTCAGTTTTTGCATGGTTTGAAAATAAATATGTATTGCATAGAATAAAACCAATTGTTGCCTCCATAAAAAAGAATGCTGCTCCATTTATGAAAGGCTGGTCAGGATAATGAGCGTAAAATAATTCCATCCCCCTTTTGTCAATGAGGCTATAACATACAACCATTGTCAAGGTATAAAATGCCCAGCGAAGATCATTGTGTTGAATAGCATGCCAAAGGTTTTTGAATCCGGTAATAAGGTGTCCATCAAAATGCAGAATGTAGATTGCAGATATAATGATTAATATTGCTAAAAGCATTATTGGAGTCAGTTTTTCCCCTAACAGCAGCCAAGCAAAAATGGGCACAAACACGGGGGCCGATCTGGCGATGGGGTATACATATGATATATCTTGAGTTTTATAGGCGCGTGACAGACATAAAATATAGACCCCATGAACGATTCCTGAGAGGATAGCCCATAGAAGCAATTCCTGATTCCAAATGGAAAGCCCAATCCAGTTCAGAGTTATAACTCCCATAAGGATTAGCCACATACCTTTCAATCCAGAAAAAAACTGGGAATTTTTGCTGGTCTGAGTCAAAATATTCCAAAAAGAATGCAATATACTGGAAAAAATGATCAGACTGATGCTCTCTACCGACACTGAATAACCTTATATTATGTTTTTATGAATATCGCTTTTGTATCTTACTCTGTCACCGACCTCAATCGTGCTGTAAGATTCTACCAAAAGGTTTTAGGAATAGAACCTTTGATTCTTAGGGAGGACTGGGCAGAATTCAAACTTGATGGCCAACGGTTAGCTTTACAAAAAGTAAAAACGGTCCAATCGGAAAACTCAGGGGCTACAATTTACTTTATTGCAAACCCCTTTGAAGACTGCGTTGATCGCTTGCAAACATTGGGCGTCACAGTATTTGGGTCGCCTGAGGTCCACTCCTATGGCAAATTAGCTCGATTTAAAGACCCCGATGGTAATATTTTTGGCCTCTATGAACCACCGATTAAATAATTCTATTAACTGCTTATATTTTATTGAGGCTCACGCTATCAAATTTAACCTATAACGGTTGCTCCCATTACTTTAGTTGAGGTACAATCAATTTATATGAATAATCCACTGACTCATTTTAATGAAGAAGGCCGCGCTCGCATGGTCGATGTTTCCGACAAAGGGATCACTTCGCGCAAAGCGGTAGCGACAGGAAAAATATATTTAGAACCCGAAACCCTTCGTCTTATTAATGAGGGACAAATTAAAAAAGGCGATGTTTTGGCAGTAGCCCAGGTTGCGGGAATCATGGGAGCGAAAAAATCCCATGAAATCATCCCAATGTGCCACCCCCTTTTGTTAACAGGGATTGATATCAGTTTCGAGAAGCATCAGGACCCTGATCCAGAATCGGGATTATGTTCAATAACCATCACTGGAACGGTGAAGGTGACAGGACAGACAGGTGTAGAAATGGAAGCCTTAACAGCAGTATCCACAGCTGCATTGACTATATATGATATGTGCAAGGCAGTGGATAGAGGCATGTACTTCGATAAAATTGGTTTGATCCATAAATCCGGTGGCAAATCCGGCATTTACGAGAAAGAAGTTGTCGGCCAATGATCACCGTAAAATATTTCGCTAGCCTCAGAACTATTGCAGAAATGGAGGAGGACCGTATTGAAGTTGAAAATTCCATCTCCATGGATCAATTGAGTGATATTATTTCAAAAACATCCCCTAAAATGGGAGAGTTTATCCGGGATAAAAAAGTAATGATCTCGGTCAATCAGGAAATGGCTGATTCAGACACTATCATTCACGATGGTGATGAAGTGGCATTTCTTCCTCCATTTTCAGGTGGGTCTTAAAACTTAAAGGGTTGTTATGAGCACGACTACTGATTCCAAAATTCGAATCCAATTAGAAGATTTCTCTGTTACGGATGAGATCGAGGCTATGAAAAAAGTATCGCGCAATATTGGCGGTATCACCACCTTTCTCGGAACAGGTCGAGAGCTTTCAAAAGGTGAAAACATCACCCAACTCAATTTCGAACACTATCCCAAAATGGCCGAAAAAAAGCTTGAAGAAATTCGCCAGCAAGCCATCAAGGACTACGGCATCATTGATATGAGCATCATTCATAGAATCGGGCCGATTGAAATTGGAGAAAATATTGTTTTAATCGTTGCCGTGGGTGAGCATAGAAAAGAAACATTTGTAGCCTGTGAATGGGCCATCGCCGAACTTAAACGTGTAACCCCCATTTGGAAAAGGGAAACCACTTCTAAAGGCGAAGTCTGGGTTCAAGACACTCCCTGAACCACCTCTTTCCACGCCTAAATTCCTACACCTCAAATGGGGATTAATATCCAGTAGCAAAACAAAAATCTTCAATAGGCAGTATTTTTTTATGGCGAACACCCCTTTGATCCTGACTTCAAGCAATCGCCTGGCGCGCTGGCTCATGCTCGAACACGATGACCGGCAAAAGCAGAAAAAAGTCTGGCAAACCCCCAAAATCCTTCCCCTCACCGCATGGCTAAAACAAGTATGGCTAGATACCTGGCCAGAAAAATATCTTCTCAGTAAAATTCAATCTGAAGCACTCTGGGAAAAGATTATAAGCAACGACTCCAACATAAAGAAAACAGGTCTTTTACACAAAAAAGCGGCGGCAAAGGAATCCTATCAAGCCTATAGGTTCATTCATGAATACCAACTTCCTATTCTCAGGCAGGACTATCAGGAAACTTTAGAAACGGTTTCCTTTTTTCAATGGATGGACCGCTACGAAAAGAAACTGCAGCAGTGGAATGCACTGGACTCGGCACAGCTAATGGATTTTGTAAGCCAATCAATCAGGTCAAAAAAAATTACCCTACCTAGCTCCATTCAGTTTAAAGGATTCCATAATAAAACACCCCAACTGCAAACATTATTAAACTCGATACAGCAGCAGGAAACGAATCTGGAATTCCTCGACTCCTCGGAGGATTTGCTTAAAAAAGAAAATTGTTCACTACAGAAATATGACGACAAAATTCTGGAGGCACAAGCTTGCGCTCGATGGATTAGAAAAAATTATCAACAGGGAAAACGTTTTGGGATAATTGTTCCTGAACTCGAAAAATATCGTTCCCTCCTTAATCGGGAACTCGCCACTGAGTTGTGTCCGGCTTCTATTCTCCCAGAGCGCAAGATAAGTCTACCTTTTAATATCTCGCAGGGTTCCCCTTTAAGCCAAACCACACCCATCAGCCTGATCCTCCAAATTTTACAATCAAAGACCTGCAAAATTTCTGCAGGCATATTTTATTCCATCCTCCGCAGCTCCGTATTCCAATCCGATCAAAACGCGGCTCTGGAACTTGAGGCCAAGCTAAGAAGGGAACGATTAATAGATATTGATTTAAAAAAAATCCGCTACAGGCTGAACAAAGAAAACCCGCTTTACAAAACGATTAACACTTGGAGTGAGTGGGCTTTGGACAACAAACCCGACCTGCCTAGCGAGTGGTCAAAAAAGATATCCAAAACGCTACAGGAAATAAATTGGCCCGCCATAGAAGAAAAAATTACGGAAAAAGAAAACCTCGTTTACGAATCCTGGAAAAAATGCCTGGACCAGTTATCTTCATTGAATCACATCACAGGCTTAATATCACGGGGCGCAGCCATCGATATTTTATCCAGCATCGCAGAAACCTTTTTATTCCCTGAAAAAAACCGTGACCATTTCATACAGGTAATCCAGCTTTCTGAGGCCGCAGGAATGAGTTTCGATTACACATGGGTCATGGGCTGTCATTCTGAGGCGTTGCCACCCTCACCCGAACCCAACTCATTCATCCCATCTGCCCTTAGAAGAAAGCATCAACTGCCACGTTGCAATTCCAAATGGGAACTTGAAAATTGTGAGATTCTACTACAAGAAATTTTACAGTTCTCAGACGAGATTATTTTTAGCTATCCCTCGCAAGATGGCGAAACTGACCTGGAACCCAGCACCCTGCTAAAAGCGTTTCCACAGGCAGAAGGCCTTGTTCTGCCTTCTTCTAAAGTTAAAGATCAAATCTGCAACTTTACTGCACTGGAATCTTTTGAAGAAGAACCCTTTCTTCATTTAAGTGAAGATGAAAAACACCGATTCGAATTGGGCGAAAAAAGTGGGGGGACTAATTTGCTCAAATTGCAGGCAAATTGCCCCTTCAGTGCATTCACTCGTTATCGGCTTCATGCAAGAGACAACGATATCCCGGATACCGATTTTGACCCTCTGCTTCGAGGTCAATTGATTCACAGAATTCTTGAAATCTTCTGGATAAAAACAAAAACAAAGAATCGCCTGGAAAAATTATACCAATCCGAGCAACTCGAGCGCGAAATTCAAAAATGTGTTCATCAAGCAGCTCAGGAACTTTCTGAAAATCTATCTGAGCAACCAGAATTTATAAAAATGGAAGAATCCAGAAGTTTAACCCTGGTTAAAGAATGGTTAATTAGGTTTGACATGTTGCGGGACGATTTTACGGTGCTCAAGTCTGAAGAAAATAAAACAGCTCGAATCAAAACACTGACTCTGAATTTACAGATTGACCGCATTGACCAGACACAAAATAACAAGCAGGTCTTGATCGATTACAAAACAGGAGAGGCGAAAACCAGCGAATGGCTGGGCGAAAGAGTTTTATCACCACAACTGCCGCTTTACTCAACCCATCTTTCTCCATCTGCAGTCGCTTTTGCTCAGATAAAAAGGGGATCAATGAGGTTTCGAGGAGTTAAAGACCCTTCTTTTATTTTTCCCGGCCTAAAAGTAATTCCATATCAAAAGATTGTTGAAAGTACCGAATGGAGTGATCTGCAAGATTTTTGGAAGGAGAAAATTGAAACACTTGTCGATGAGTTTTTGCAGGGTTTCATCTCCATTGATCCGGCACAAAAAAAGACAACCTGCCAAAACTGTAATTTCGAAAGTTTTTGTCGAATAGGCACTATCGAAGTGGATGAGCCATGAAACCCACTGACCTTTCTGTCCGAGAGCAGGCACTAGATCCCACACGATCTTTTATTGTTCAAGCGCCTGCGGGTTCTGGAAAAACAGAACTTTTAATCCAACGTTACCTCAAACTTCTCGGAGGTGTAAGCCAACCCGAAGAAATTCTGGCAATGACATTCACTCGTAAGGCATCGGGTGAAATGAAATCGCGTATTTTCTCCGCTCTCAAAGGAGCAGAAGGAAATTGTCCCCCCGAATCCGAGCATCAACAAAAAACCTGGAATCTGGCGCGAATCGCTTTGGAAAGAAATCAAAAATTTGGTTGGAGACTCCTTGAAAACCCAGCTCGTCTTAGAGTTGTCACTATCGATTCCTTCTGCACTTTTCTAACAAAGCGGACCCCGTTACTTTCAAAACTAGGTGGCCCAACAGAAATTCAGGAAAATATTGAAGACCTCTACTTACAGGCCGCCAAAAAGACGCTTTCAAGAATTGAGAATAACCGAGACACTTATGCCGAACTCATCCGAACTCTGTTGCGACACCTGGACAATGACAAAAACGCTTTTTTGTTACGAATCGTGCAATTACTAAAACTACGCGATCAATGGATGATTTCATTTTTTGATAAATATGAAAATATAAAAGAGCACTTACTAAATGATGAACACCGGCAAAAACTAGCTGGAATATATTCTCAGTTAGTAGAAAAACAATTGAATGAAACATTTAGGTTATTTCAAGCTCAGCTACAACAAAATATTGTTGAATTTGCCGCATTTGCAGGATCAAACCTGACCGAAACAGACTCCCCTATCGCTGCCTTGAATAGGCTTAGCTCCTTCCCATTGCCCGAAGCCAGCGCTCTTGGCATTTGGAAAGGTATTGCAAGCCTTCTTTTAACAAATGAAGGAGAGTTGAGGAAAACGGTCAATAAAAACTCTGGTTTTCCTGCGGACAAGACTGCACTGGCGATCGGAATGAAAAAAAACTTCCTTCAACTTCTGGAAGCCCTTAAAGAATTTCCCGCTTTAATCCATTCTCTGGCGAAAATCAATTCCCTGCCTGAACCGCATTTTTCGGATCATGAATGGAATATTCTGCGAACAACCATTCGACTATTACCCGAGATAGATTTGCAACTTAGAAACCTACTACAGGAGAAACAACTGACCGATTTCAGTGAGATTTCATTGGCCGCCTTAAAAGCCTTTGGCAATGATATGGCCCCCACCGATCTTGGGAAATATCTCGATGACAAAATTCAGCATATTCTGGTTGATGAGTATCAGGATACCTCTTACAAACAAGAAGAATTATTAAAAAAACTTACCGCAGGATGGGAACCGGGAAAAGGTCAAACTCTTTTTATTGTGGGCGATCCCAAGCAATCGATTTACCGTTTCAGGGATGCCGAGGTAGGATTATTCCTAAAAACACAGAAAGAAGGGATCGGCAACCTTAAGCTAGAAAATCTTTCTCTTGAATCTAATTTTCGTTCACAGGAAAAACTCGTCACCTGGGTCAATCAATGTTTCCAGAAAATTTTCCCTATTGAAAATGACCCTAATTCTGGGGCCATCGAATTTTCAAAATCCACAGCCGTCCTAAGTGAAGAACCCTATGACGGGGTCGTCCTGCATCCATTGAATCCAGAATCAGATACCCGCCATACCGCAAAAGAGGAAGCCGCAGAAGTATCCCAATTAATTCAGTCCATTCGTGTTAATTCACCCCAAGCATCCATTGCTATTCTGGTACGCAGTCGAACACATTTGCGAGAAATTATACGCGAATTAGAATCTGATCATGTCGCATTTAAAGCCGAATCTATTTATTCCCTTGCTGACCGTCCTGCCATCATTGACCTTCTATCACTGATGCGAGCCCTTCTTTCTCCTCTCGACCGAATTGCATGGCTTTCCATTTTACGTGCGCCCTGGGCAGGGCTTTCCCTAAAGGATATTCACAGGGTATGCGAAAAAGATTCCTCCATATGGGAACGATTGAATGATGCAAAAATTATTTCAACACTTTCAGAAAAAGGACAAAAACAAGTCAGGAGAATCATTTCTGTCCTGCAGCCAGGTTTAAACTCCTTACCTTCAAATAATTTTCGCGATCTTCTAGAAAACTGCTGGGTGCAGTTAGGCGGCCCCGTATGCCTTGAAAATACCCCGCCCCGTGATATTGAAACTTTTTTTGATGAAGTAGAACGAATCATGGAAAAGGGGGAATTAAGCAAAATTGAGCATTTCAATCAGGTGATAGAGAATTTACACGCCAGCCCTCTTACACCAGATGAAAATGCCATTCAAATAATGACAATGCACAAAGCCAAGGGCCTGGAGTTTGATTATGTAATTTTGCCAGGACTTGGAAAACGACCCAAATCTGCAAACAAAAGATTGGTTTTCTGGATGCCGTTTGGCGAAGAACTACTTCTGGCCCCGATTGAAGAAAAAGGAGACAAAGCCGCACCGTTGTATAATTTCCTCGCCGAGTTAGACAAGGAAAAGGATGAGCATGAAATGTTACGCCTCCTTTATGTCGCAGCTACCAGGGCAAAAAAGCAGGTCCACCTCTTTGGAAAAGCTAATATAAAAAATGATCAATTAAATCCGGAATCCAATTCATTGCTTGAAAGTCTGTGGCCATTTATCAATGATCACTGGGAACCCACAAATTTTATCAGCCCACCGGAACAGGAGACAGAAACAGTTCAAGGCAATATAATTCTTAAACGACTTCCTGCTGATTTCAAACCTCCAGAGCCTTTTCCAGCAATTGACAACCCGCGACTCGGAGAAATTGAAGAAGAGAAAGAAGTCAGCCCCTTTCTATGGGCCGGCAATGCCGCTCGCTGTCTTGGAAATGTATTACACCGAATTCTCCAAACCATCACAGAAGAGGGATTAGAAAATTGGCCTTTGGAAAGAGTAGGTAAAATGGGACCACAAATTAAATCAGCTTTACTGAGCGAGGGACTCCCCTTTGAGCAAACAGATAGCACCTTAACCCTTGCACAGAAGGGCCTAAGCAATACATTAGAAGATGCAAAGGGACGTTGGATTCTTGCCAATCACGAAGATAGCCATTCAGAATACCCTTTAACTCAGTTAACAGAAAACCGTTTTACCCGTAATATAGTAGACCGTACTTTTGTTGAATTTGGCGTCCGATGGATTATTGACTATAAAACAGGACGTCACGAAGGAGAAGATCTTGAAAATTTTTTAGATAGTGAAGTAACACGTTATTTACCTCAACTTAATCGTTATGAAGCAATTCTGAAAGAATATGGAGAAAATCGCCCCATTAAAAAAGCGCTTTATTTTCCTATGCTTAAAATCTGGAGAGAAATTTAGCTACTATTTAAAGTAACACTATTAGCAACCATGAACCCAATTTGAAGTATCGTTATATTTTTTCTTCAAGCTTTTTCTTTATTGGTAATTCAATAGTAAAACAGCTTCCCTCCCCTAGAACGCTTTCCACCCTGATTGAACCATCCATCAGCTCTACCAATCCTTTGGCAATATTTAGCCCTATCCCTGTACCTTCAGCGATATTAGACTCATTTTCCAATCGGCAAAATGATTTAAATATGTCATCAATTTTATCTTGAGAAATACCAATGCCGGTATCTTGGACCTGAATACAGATTGTGTTCTTAGAGGTTTTTTCACATTCAAAGGTAATAGAGCCACCCATCACATTATATTTGATTGCATTCCCAATCAAATTCAAAAGTATTTGCCTCAAACGCTTAATATCAACCCACGCATAAATATCCGAGTCAGAAGTTAATTTACTAAAAATTTTGATATTTTTTTCATCAGCCAAAGGTTTTACAATGGCCACTAATTCATCCAGAAGAATCTTTACGTTGACATCTTTCTGAGAAATAGTCACAAGTCCAGATTCTACATGAGACATATCAAGCAACTCATTAATAAGGGTAAGAAGATGTCTCCCAGCCTTTAAAATGTAATTGACATTATTTTTTTGGTTTACTGTTAATGGTTCATCAAAATTCATGCTTAGCACTTGCGCAAAACCAAGAATGGAGTTCATGGGAGTTCTTAGCTCATGACTAATTTTCGCTAAAAAATCTGTCTTAGCCTCGTTAGCTCTCACCGCTTCTTCTTTAGCTTCGATCATTTTTATTTCTGCTAACTTTTTTTGTTGCAGCGTATCCCATTCCCGCAAAACCATTTTCACAATGGTTGGAATAAACGCTAAAGATTTATCAGACTTTACAAGATAATCAAATGCTCCTGCCTTAATTGCTTCAACGGCTTTTTTTTCGTCACCCTGCCCAGACATAACGATTAATGGATATTCGCAATCATTTTTTTTGGAAGACAACAATTCCAAACCATTACCATCAGGTAAATATAAATCGGTAATTACTATATTAGGTGAGTTCTCTACTAAATATGCCTTGGCTTCGAAAATACTTGAGGTAACAAAAAAACTAGGGTACTCCAAGTTTCTTTGGAATGCTCTTCGCACAGCTTCGACATCCGTTTCCTGATCTTCAACTAAAAGAATATTCAGTTTTTCGTGTTCCATAAGAAATCCATTATTTCCATTAAAACAACCCCATATAACAATGATAGGGACTTTTAGTATTTGATCAACAATAAAGTAATACCCAAATTATACCGTAAGGGAAATAGCACAATGGTAACAATCTTAACTCTGGTCAAAATAGCCAGATAAGCTTTGGACTTAGTCGATCTGTTTTTTTGAATTTTTTTCAACTCAAGGAGAGCTTGATATGATTCAAACGAATTCACATTTGTACTTCCTAGTACGACTCAAGATCAATCAGATGAAATTGCGTTTTTGGTGGGAACATCTCAAAAATCTAATCCTAAGAAAACCCGATTAAGCACAAAACCATCACACCTATTCAAGTAATTCCCCCGAAACCCAATAACCACAAAGATTCAAATACCTTAAATACGTCTGCGCTATAGTTTTCCTAACTTGTATTTTCATTAATCATTAGTTAACCTTAAGTAGTACTTGGTCTAATCCCTATTTAAAATTGTTAAGGAAATACAATGGAAGACATCCGATCCTTTATGGAGGAATCCATTTTCACTGTTGATTCTGAGGCTCCAGTGAAAATAGCAGCTGAGTTAATGAGAACGAATTCTATAAGCTCACTACTCGTTGACAAGGGTGGGGATTATACGGGGTTTCTAACAGATACAGATTTAACCAGGAAACTCGTTGCTAAAAACCTAGATCCGGGACAGACCAAAGTATCAACCATAGCTAGCAAAACTGTAATTACGAGAGAAGCAAATCTTTCTATGGCAGACGCTTACGACTGTATGAAGGAAAATAATATTCGTCATCTAGCCATTACGGAAAAAGGGAATATTATCGGGATTCTTTCCATTAAGGATTTTTCAAATTATTATCACAACAAGCACTCCCAATCCGATGGGGAAAAGGGTGACATTCAATATTATATGCAAAGCAATATAGCTAATATTGAGTCATACGAAACCGTTGTAAAAGCCGCAAAAAAAATGGCCGAAAAAAAAGTTGGGGCCTTATTGGTGACAGAAATGGGAAAAGCAAAAGGAATACTTTCCGAGTCAGCAATAACGATGGATATTGTGGCTCAAGGGATTGATGCAGAAACCACCAAAGTATCATCCATTCTCAATCGCCAACTGATAACCATCGACTATAATCAATCAATGCAGGACGCCTATCAATTGATGAGAGGTAATAATGTCCGACAACTTTTTATCACCCGAGGTAAAAAGATCACAGGAATGCTTTCTATAAAAGATTTTGCGAATTACTACAATCTCAAGTTTTGCAAAAAAATAAATGATGAGGATAGAATAAAGCATTACATGCAAGAAAACCTGGAAACCATCCCAGAAACAATGACCGTATTGCAAGCTGCCGAGATCATGAAAGAAAAGGAAATAGGATCTCTACTTGTAAAAGATCAAAGCGAAATCACAGGAATTGTAACAGAAGAGGATTTTACCCGAAGGGTTTTAGGTAGCAATCTAGACTCAAATTCAACCCTGGTTTCAAAAGCTATGCGAAAACCTTGTAAAGTTGATGCAAGCCAAACCATGGACACGGCTTTAACTCTTATGCATGAACACGATATCAAATACGTGTGCATCACAGACAAAAGCAAAATAGTTGGTATTATTTCCCTTAAAGATTTAACCATCTACTACAAACATAAGTATATCGTAGCCAATGACTTGGATGAATCTGGTATCCCGTAGTTCCCAACACACCTGCCCCACAGCTTTCACTCTCCTTTTGAGTAACTTTAAGTGAAAAAAACTCCAAATAATTTAAATCAAATAGTCATAATAACTGGAAATGATTTACGCCATAAATACTTCCTAAAACAATTAAATTCCAAACATCGAATTGCGGCTGTATTTATACAAGAATCAAATTTCCCAATACCCACCCCGGAGACACAAGAAGAAAGGGACGCCTGGAATTGGTTCTTTGAAAGAAGGAAAATCTTTGAAGATGAAACGATTGCACCAACATTAAAGATCAAAACTCAAAATGAACCGGAAACTTTCTACTTAAAAAATAACGACCTAAATACATTAAAAACGTTATCTCTCATCCAAAGATATTCGCCAGGTTTCATCGCTGTATTTGGAACCAGCATTATTAAAGAAAGAATTTTGTCTTGCTATCCAAATTCAATTTATAATCTACATGTAGGAATACCTGAATTTTACAGAGGATCTTCATGCAATTTTTGGCCAATCCATAATTGTGATTTCAACAATTTGGGTGCAACAGTGCATAGGGTTGAAAAAGGAATTGATGCTGGCAAGGTTTCAGAGGAAGGTTTCATATCATTAGAGGTTACAGACAACGAACAAACCTTGATGTGGAAAACTATGCAGGTGGGAACCAAATTAATGGAAAAAACTATTCAAAACTGGAAAAACAACTCACTCATTTTGAAGAAACAAGAACGCACCGGAAGACTCTATAAAATAAGTGAATTTAAACCTTCTGCAATTGTAAAAGTAAAAAAAATGGTGGAATCAGGAGAGTTGAAATCTAAGATGGAATTGGCGCTAAGCAGCGGAGTTTAAAATTCAACCCTTTACTTATTCTTTAAAAGATATGAAAAAAAAAGTCATAGCCTTCTTATATTTTATCGCGCTAAGCACAACGCTTTCCGTCAACCAAGCTTATAGTCAGGGGCAGAAAGAAGAAAAGTTTACCAACCTTGGCCCCATTGCAATTTCTGACAAATATGTATTACCAGAAAATCGAAGAGCAATCATTTTCAGAATCAAGAACAATTCATCACGAAGCATTAGTCAGATATACGGCAGGGTTTTCATGATAAAGAAAATTGAAACCGATCCTAACAAGCGGTTTTTGCTTATCAATAATCCTCATAAAGGTGGGAATATTTTAAAGGGCAAGCCACATCGGCCGGGAACTATTTCAGAATGGAATTTCACGCTGATGCGCGAGCCATTAATAGCCAACCAAAATATCGAGTACACTTTACAGGTGCATCCTCGTTCCATTTTTTACGCTAATATCGAAACTAACCAAAAATCCAACAAAGCCAAAGATAATCCTTAACAAAATAAATCATCCTTCAGGCTCACTCATTGCCCCTTTGCACGCTGTGGAACGAATTGCCTGTAAAAGTTCATTGCAGGTGACATCCCCCTTCTTGAAAACTTTCTCAACATCCCCTTGAAGACGCCCTCTTTCTTCAAGTGTTAATTCCTTAGCAGAAATGATTATTATGGGAATGGATCGCCACAAGGGGTTTTGCCGCAAACGCTGAACCACTTCAAACCCGTTTATGCCAGGAATAATAATATCGAGCAAAATTAGCCCAGGAATTTCATTTTTACTCAATTTTTCGAAAGCCGATGGGCCGTCAAAAGCCTCAATAACATTCCAGCCATCTTTTCCGAGCATTCGGCTTAATGCTTCACGGTTAATGGCATCATCCTCTACGACCATAATTGAAAATTCACGTGAAATTTTCTTATATTTTTTTAATACCGAAACAAAATAATCCCAATCTAAAGGTTTCGGTAAAAATTCTGCCGCCCCTTCTTTCTTGGCGCGCTGTTCGTCATCGGCATTTGTTAAAACAACTATCGGAATCTCTTTAAGCTTTGGATGCTCTTGAAACCTTCTAAGAAGTTCCCAACCACTCAATCCTTTTATCGTCACATCAAGGATTATAATTTGGGGAATGTTTTTTTCAGCTAATTTAAAGCCCTCGTTTACTTCTTGGGCAATTTCTACCTGATACCCTTCTTTTTCTAAAAATTTCCGAATTAAATTACTGACAACCGTATCATCGTCAATTACTAAAACTTGATCCGCTTCAAATTCAACAAGCGAAGAGTCTGCTCTCCCTGGATAATTCCTTTTTTTGACCAGTCCTTCTTCGCCAAGATACTTTCCGGCCCATTCCGACCACCCCAAACCAGTTTGCTTCTCGAAGGATTTAACACGCGAAGAATCTTCCGGCAAAAATAATGTAAAGGATGAACCTTTTCCCGGTTCACTGGTGGCTTGAATGTCTCCGCCGAGTAATTGCGCCAAACGTTTACTAATCGTCAAACCCAAACCGGTCCCGCCAAATTTTCTTGTTGCGGAATTATCCGCCTGCGTAAATTCCTCGAACAACTCTGGAATTCTATCAGGATCAATTCCAATGCCCGAATCTGCAATGGTAAAATGAACCCACTTTTCGCCCTCTACCACTTTACCCGTAACAGACAAAGTAACGTGTCCCTTTTCCGTAAATTTACAAGAATTGCCCAGCAAGTTTAATAGTATTTGACGAATTCTAGTAGAATCTGAAAACATAATTTCAGGGGCATTTAACAGCTTTGCTTCGATTTTATTTTTCTTTTTTTGAGCCAAAGGTCTTATCGTTGTGAGAACCTCTTCAACAAGCTGCTTTGGAGAAAAGGATTCTGAATGCACCTCCATTTTCCCGGCCTGTATTTTGGAAATCTCCAAAATTTCGTTAATTAATCCTAGTAGGTGTCGACCCGCTAGCTCAATTGCTTTCAAATCTTCTAAGAAATCGGGACGCTGTATTTTTCTTGCCTCAAACTGAAGAATTTCTCCGTATCCAAGAATCGCATTTAGAGGGGTTCTGATTTCATGACTCATGTTTGCCAAAAATTCACTTTTGGCTTTAGCAGCAGCCTCGGCCTCTTCTTTTGCAATTACCAAGGATTCTTCTGCCAACTTACGAAAAGCTATTTCTTCTTCCAACTCTACTTTTCTTTTCTCCAGATCACGCGTTCTGACACTAACCGTTTCTTCAAGATTTTTATTTTGCTCAAGGATCAAACCATATAGAGCGGCGCTTTCCAATGCATTGGAAGTACTCTGCAAAATAACCGTTAGTGGAAAAAGAATGGTCTCATTAATTGCTTTTGCCTGCGATAATACCCGCCCTACAAACATACCGCGAACTCTAGTTTTAGTAGTCAACACATGAAAAACAAGGGAATGATTTCCCGACGAGGCTTTTACAACCACTGCACGGTTTTGGTTTAAAGCCCAGGCAAAAGTTCCTTTCTCAATTTCGGCATCAACTTCTTCTTGAATTGAGGTTTTTTGAGCGGCAGGATGGATTGCATTCAAAACAAAATCGTTGTTTTCTTCATCAACCAGATAAAAGGCCACAACTTCGAACTCTACCAATCGCTGCACATGATTCAAAGCAACTTTTAGAATCCGCTGAGGTTCCCTCCCCAAATGCGAGCTGTTTTGCAACTCGCCCAGTGAAGCAAGAATATCTAAACCAAACAAGCTAAGCCGCGCTTGTTTTTCTAGAAATTCAATACGAATTTGTTCTTTAGTTTTTGGATTCTTATCTGTCACAATAAATAGCCATCATAAAAATATTTCTACCGCCTCACCCACCTGGCGATCTACTTGTTCCATAATTGATGGCAACAAACCCGGCGGAAGTTCCAACATTTCCCATGCTTTTGAATGGAGAGGAGGAACAAACCTTTCTCCACAAGCACCCAACTCCATTCCATGCGCAATGAAGTCAGAAATATGGACAATGGATGCCGCTATCGGGTAATGAGGAGCCTCGTGTGGTTTGTGATGGTACGAAACAGCCTCCTGAAGCATTTCTGGTAATTGCCATGATTTCATCAATTGACCTGCAGCAGAAGCATGATCAAAGCCCAAAACTTCATTCTCTGCGGCATACATTGTGCCGCCCAATTCATATTTTGCCATGACTGTTTTAATAGAATCCGGAATATTAAGCAGCAGTAACAGTCTTCCCAAATCGTGAAGCATACCCATTAGATAAAATCTGTCCGCATTTGCCTCCCTGCGATAAATAGCTAAAATTTTTGCTGTCAATCCAGTGGCAACACTATGCAGCCAGAATTTTTCCATATTAATTAAATTTTTTGGAACCCCCTTAAATTGATTTACTACGGTTGTTGCCAAAGCTAGATCACGGAGCTGCGCCATGCCAACAATGGTTACTGCATGTGTGATTGTTTCAATTTTACTTGGAAATCCAAAAAACGAACTATTTACTATCCTCAGCAATCGAGCTGAAAGTGAAGGATCATTACTGATAATTTCGCCAATTTCCACAAAAGAACACTCTGGGTCTTCAACCGCCTCGTTAATTTGATAAAAAATTGTCGGCAGCGATGATATCTGCGGGGACTGGGAAACCAGATTTTCTAAATCTTTTGTCATTTTTTACTTTCTATGACCCAATGCCATCGTTCTTTAAATTGACCTTTCGCAACAAACAAAGATCATAGAATTCATTTACTATGGGATGCCGACGATCTGTAAACTGAAATAATTTGTCCATTTCTTCAACAATTAATGGATCGACAGGTATTTTCTCCTCAACCTTTTCTTCAATTTTCTGGGAACCTTTGGGAGACATAATACTTACTTCTGTTATTCCCCAAGTTTTAAAAACTTTTAAATGCTTCCCCGTTATGGTTTTCCCTTTAGCGAGCAGGGTTCGGCCCATTCTATCTTTTACTGCGGCCGCAGTTACCATTCCTTCACGAATTAATTTGATTTTGATAGAGTTCATATTAAACTTTGTTATAAGAGAAGTTTATTCTTAACTAAAATTTTTAATTGATCTAAGAATTCATTATGCAACACACTTTGCTTCGAAATATGCGATTCGTATTTATACTAATATTATTGCCAACAGCAGGGTGTTCAACTCACCACCAGGTTTTTCTAGAGCCGTCTCTACCTATTCACGATTCGAGTATTGGCAACAATATTCCCATTGCATTATATGTAGAAGATGCCAGAAGCAGCAACACTATCGCTAAATGGAAAAAGGGTATCAGAAAATTCAGCATATCCTCACAAAATGATTTAAAGGAAATTTTCTCCATTAAACTGCAGCAAGGTCTAAAAAAGTTGGGCTTTTTACCCAAAGTCCACCGAAGAAATCCCGATCATTCACTAAAAGTAGATATCCTATACATAAAAAGTAAGTATATTGAAAGAGTTCCTAGAATGGATGTCAAAGTCCAGGCTAAATTACGAGCATCCTGCAATAATAACGGCAAGAAATACTCTAATACCTATTCCGGCCAAAAAAAGCGTGATGGGATCACCCCCGCCACATTTCCCAATGAAAACCTCCTAAATGCCAACCTTTCTGAGATTTTAGCGAAGGTTTTCACTGATGATGCTCTTTTGTCCTGCCTTGCAAAATAGCCCCAGAACACCCAAAAACCTGTAAAGCCATATAAAACAATATCTTTATAAACAACTCATCTACTTTAAAGATAAACTACCCTACTACCCGCAGAAATTCACCGTAATTTAAGTTACATTTTATCTGTTTACCGGTTTATAGTTTACGGAAATGCGTTAATGATCAACATTTCTCTTTTGTTATGAAGGGTATAGGTCGATAAAGCCATTAGTAAAATAGTTTTTTAATATTGTGTTTTGTTTACCTTTGTCCCCAATGTTTATAGAGATTCATAACAGGTTGGAATGTTTTCCATCTAAATTTTTGTGAGGGTTAAAAAATGGAAAAGAAGATTGAATCTCTAACAAACAGCGGAGATGTCCTGTTTATGATGCTAGGAGCGGTAATGGTCTTTGCTATGCATGGAGGCTTTGCCTTCCTTGAAGTAGGTACTGTAAGAAAAAAGAACCAAGTCAATGCATTGGTGAAAATCCTAGTTGATTTTGCTCTTTCGACTTTGATCTATTTCTTCATCGGGTTCTCAATCGCCTATGGGATTAGTTTTCTTCTACCTGCAAAGGAATTACTTTCCGACAAACAAGGCTATGAATTAGTGCATTTTTTCTTTTTGCTTACTTTTGCGGCAGCAATTCCCGCAATTATTTCGGGAGGCATTGCTGAACGAGCCAAATTCTGGACTCAAGCTCTAGCTGCAGGAATTTTTGTAGGAATTGCCTATCCGCTATTCGAAGGCATGGTCTGGGGACAAATAATATTTTTGGGGCAGGCTGACTCCTGGCTAGCAGGAATTTCAGGGGGCATACCTTTCCATGATTATGCGGGTTCAGTTGTAGTGCATTCCATGGGGGGCTGGATAGCGTTGGCAGGAGTTGTTGTTCTTGGGCCTCGAATAGGAAGATGGGACTCTCAAGGCCGCAGTCGCCCCATTCCTATTAGTAATGTTCCTTTTATGGCATTGGGAAGCTGGATGCTATGTGTTGGCTGGTTTGGGTTTAACGTAATGTCAGCCGCAACCCTTCAGGGCATTTCCGGATTGGTTGCAATCAACTCATTATTTGCAATGGCAGGTGGAATAGTTGCAGCCTTACTTATTTCCAAAAATGATCCGGGGTTTATTCATAATGGGGCTCTCGCCGGATTAGTAGCAATTTGCGCAGGCTCAGACCAAGTTCACCCAATTGGCGCATTGGCTATTGGCGCCATCGCAGGAATTATATTTGTTAAGGGTTTTACCTGGGAGCAAGAAAAATTAAAAATTGATGACGTGCTAGGAGTTTGGCCCCTACATGGACTCGCAGGTTCCTGGGGAGGAATTGCCTGTGGTATTTTTGGACAAGAGGCTTTAGGGGGCTTGGGTGAGGTCAGCTTGATCGCACAAACGGTTGGCACTCTTACAGCTATTAGCGTCGCCCTGTTTTTTGGATTTACTGTATATAAAATTCTGGATGCAACTTTCGGTATTCGACTTTCAAAAGAGGAAGAACAAATGGGTTCCGATTTAACTTTGCATAAAATTGAATCCTATCCAGAGGATGTAACCAGTCGTTTTTAATTTTTTGAGTGATTTTTATGAAAAAAATTTCCATTTATCTTCTTGCGCTGGCAATGCTTGCACCCCTTTTATCTAACGATACATGGGCTCAGGAAGATCCAATTGAAAAACTAAAAAGAGCCGCAAAAGCCGACCCTAGAGATTACGCACCCCATTTTGGACTTGGCCAAGCTTTTCACAGAATGGGTATCTACGATAAAGCGATTCAGGAGTATCAAAAGACCATTGAATTGGAACCCCTATTTGCTGCTGCCTTTAACGGATTAGGTTCCAGTTATGGAGAACTGGGGCAATTCGAAAAATCTATTGATGCATATTTAGAAGCAACTCGTCTGGGACCTAATTATGCAGAGGCGCAATTTGGACTGGGTTGGGCTTATTTCCAATTGGGAAAATACGGCGATGCCCTTTTACCTCTAAAAATCGCCATCAAAGTTCAACCAAGAATGGTAGCCGCTCATTTTACCCTGGGAAAAGTCTATGCAGCATTAGACAACCACCCACAAGCAATTGTTGAATACAAAAAAACACTAGAAATCACCCCCATCTATCCAGATGCCTTTTTCCAGTTAGGCCGTAGTTACGTCAGCATGAAAATGTATAACGAAGGCATACAGGCTTACCATGATACCTTGCGGCTTAGCCCAAACTTTTATGAAGCTTATATAGGAATCGGAAAAGCTTATATAAATGCTGAGAGGAGCAACGAAGCTATTGCTCCTTTAAGAAATGCGATTGCTATCAACCCACTATCAATTGAAGCCTACGACAATCTGGGTATGGCATATGCAGATATGGGGGAACATGAAAAATCTCTAGCTCCTTACCTCGAACTTGCAAGGATAGACTTTAGAAATCCTGTAGCCCATTATAAAGCAGGCGTCGCCTATTCGAGGTTCAACAAAAAAAGAGAAGCCATCAAAAAATTTGAAGAAGCGATCCGATTAAATGAAGATTTTCCAGAAGCACAGTTTAATATTGCCTGGCTTTATCAGGATCTCGGGGAAGCAGACAATGCGCTGAAATTTTACAACAACACCATTAAATATGACCCGAACAACCTCGAAGCATTTTACAACTCGGGAGAAATTCATGAATCTTTCAAGCGTTACCAGGAAGCAGTAAAAGCCTTCAAAGAGGTTGTCCGAATAGACCCCGACCATGTAGAAGCTCACGCTAAACTTGGCCGAAACTACGCTAAACTCAATCTACCCGAAGAGGCATTGGCAGAATTTAATATCGCCTTACGAATTAACCCAAATCTTGCAGAAACCTATTATCAATTGGGAAACACCTATGGTGAATTAAAAAGAGAAAAAGAGGGACTACAACCCTTAAGAAAAGCCATTCAACTAAAACCAGATTATCTAAAAGCGATCTACCTTTTAGGGAAATTCAACACTGTATTAGAAAATTATTTTGAAGCAATTTCATCTTTAAAAATAGTTGATAAAGCTGAACCAGGATTTGGAGAAACAAATTTTCTACTTGGCAAAAGCCTATTAAAAACGGGTCAAAACCACGATGCCCTGCCCTACCTGCAAAAAGCAGTATTAAACAACCCAAAATTTTCTCAGGCACAATATTTTCTTGGGCAGAGCTTAATTAATATAGGCCGCTATAAAGAAGCCATCAAACCTTTAGAAACGGCAGTTGAACTCCAACCCGATTTGTCTAAAGGTTTCAATTTTTTAGGGGAGACTTACCAAAGACTAGGAAATTATACAGAAGCCATTAATGCATATAAGAGTGCGGTTCATATTTCCCCTGATTTTATAAGCGCACATAATAATCTCGGAACGATTTACACTTTTCAAAAAGAGTATGTAAAAGCCATAAACTCATTCAAGCAAACTATTCAAATAAACCCTGAATTCCAAAAAGGGTTTTTGAACCTTGGAATAATTTATGAAATTCTGGGGCGCTACCCTGAGGCCATTAAGACTTATGAAACACTACTCGACCTAAACCCAAATCATAAAGATGCCATGTTTAGCTTGGGGTGGGTCCTTATGGACGAAAAACGTTATTTGGAAGCTGCGCCAATCCTGAAAAAGGCTGTCCAATTGAATCCAGAGAATGCCAATACTTATTATAGTTTAGGAATGGTCTATGGTGAGTTGGGCCGAAAAGAAGATGCCCTGATGCAATATCGCAAAGCTTTGCAAATAGATGGGAATCATCCAGGCGCCCATGAGAAAATTGCAAGAATGGCCAATGAAAGTGAAATAAAAACAGTTGAACGAGCAGAAACTTTCACCCAGGTACCACCACCCGATTCAGACATCATTCTACTTCCTTAAGATTTATAGCCCAACATCTTGGTGACTCTTTGAACGTTAATTTGGTGATCTCCATAAAAGGGCTTTTATTCGCTTGAATTAGATATTCCCACAGACAAAACCAGCCGATAAAAGTCCCACCATTTGACCCGCCATTCCCCCTGTAAAATTAATGGGTTATAAGCCCAAACTCTTTATTAATAAATAAGTTGACAGTAAATCCTCACACCTTATATACTTCTGCCTCTTAGCAGGATTCCGGGGGAGAATAATATTGCTAAAAATAAAGACGTTTCTTTTATTTTTCCCCATTCCGTAGCATTTTTCCTGATAAATTTATCATTGAAATGCACTGATATTTTTGAGGCTTAATAGATGGATACCAACCCCTGTGCAACAGAAGAAGTAGAAGAGATTGATCTAGCTCCTACGGAGGAAATCTTAAATAATCTGCCAGACAATTCTCGTGGTCACTTAATTCCAACTTTAGACAGAGTTCAAAACATCTATCGGTTTCTTCCTGAGCCGGCAGTGGAATTAATGATGGAGTTTTTTAATGTTGCTCGAGCAGAAATATATGGGGTTATATCTTTTTATCCACAGCTCAGAATTACCGAGCCAGGAAAATACATTATCAAATTATGCTATGGGACCGCATGCTTTGTAAAAGGCGCTCCTATCATTGGCGATAAAATAAACGATAAATATCATATCAAGCCCGGAGAAACGGACGATTCTAAACTGTTCACCTTACAAACAGCTTCATGTTTAGGAAACTGCGGTGCTGCCCCAATGGCCATCATTGGTGAGGATACTCATGGCACCATTGATCCTGAAAAAACATTCGATATACTTTCAGAATATAAAAAAGATGACGAAGAAATGCCCGTGACAGAGGAGGTAGGATGAGCACCGTTGAAAAGAAAACTCTCAACGTAAAGATTAATGGCCAGGAAACCACTGTCCCAGAAGGAACCGTGGTTCTCGAAGTGTGCAAGCAAAATGACGTTGAAGTTTCAAATCTCTGTTACAACCGCAAGCTAAAACCCTTTGCTGCCTGCCGGACTTGCATGGTGGAAACTGTTGTCGATGGGAAGAAAGAATTAGTTTATTCCTGCACACACCCCGTGGCCGAAGGAATGGAAATCAAAACAGCCACAGAGGAAACCGATCGCTACAACAAAGCATGCTTAGAAATGCTTTTGGTCGAGCATCCACTGGACTGTCCTATATGCGACAAGTCAGGTGTTTGCCCTTTGCAAGACAATACAGATTTATTGCAACTATACGATGGACGCTTTGAAACCCAAAGACGAAACGAACCAAGCATCAAGACAAACCCCATCATTGAATTCTATCTGAACCGTTGCATTATGTGTGGCCTTTGCGTAAGGGCATGCGATGAAATTCAGGGAGTTCAGGCTTTAGATTTTCACAAACGTGGAATGAGCGTTGGAATTGGAACCGCAAATGATGAGCCACTGGATTGCGAATTCTGCGGGCAATGCATAACGGTATGCCCGACAGGCGCATTGATGGATCTTACATCAGGTGCCAGAGGACTGGCGGCAATGTTCACCAATACCCAATCTACCTGCAACTATTGTTCTTGGGGATGTACAGTAAAGCTCGAAACGAAAAAAGGCGAAGTCATTCGAATTGAAGCGGATGAAGGCTATGACATAGGAATTAACGAAGGTAACCTATGCGCAAAAGGTCGCTTTGGTCATGGCATTATCCATAACGATCAGCGCATTGAAAATCCCTTAATGAATGTCGGTGGTAATTTTCAAGAAGTGACTTGGGATGAAGCTTTTCGCACGATAGCCGACCGAATGAATGCAACAGTTAACCGTAGTGGCCCTGACAGTCTCGCTGCTATTGGCTCAGAAAAATTAACCAACGAAGAAAATTACCTATTACAGAAACTATATCGGAGCGCTCTGGGTTCCAATCATGTAGACAACCTCGCTAATATAAGAGCGCCCTATTTAAACCGGTTTATGTTGGATTGTTTTGATAATGGTATTCCTTCACAGCCTATTACAAAACTGCAGGAAGCGGATGTGGTGCTGGTATTCAATTCAGACCTTCCCTCAGAGTACCCCGTTGGGGGCAACTCAGTGCGGTTCGGCACAGTCTTTAATAACACAGACATCCTAATTGCAAATCCAAGACGAGTAGTATTTGAAAGTGAAGCTAAAGTTGATGTTCGCTTAACATACAAGCATGGGTCAGATTTGGCCGTTGCTTCAAGGCTTTCAAAAATCATAATTGATAATGGTTTAATCGATGTTAATAAGGCAAAATCATCAATAGACAACTATGATGAACTCGTTCAATCTCTGTCCAGCTATTCAGCCGAAAATACAGAGAAGCTTACGGGCCTCCCCGATGATGTTCTTACACGCGCTGCCGAAAGGTTTGCACGGGATGCAGACAGATTCGTTCTGATTGGCAACGATGTACTTGATACAGGACAAGGGGAAGAAGTTTTAAACGCCCTTCTCAATCTTTCCACGCTGGTTAATTATGGCAGCACAGGAAGCGTGAGCATCTACCCACCGAGAGAACATTGTAATTCTCAGGGTGTGAATGATATGGGGCTGACCCCTGATTTTCTACCAGGTTATCAACCTTCTGAAAAAACTAACCCGGATATGTTTGAAAGCTGCAAAGATGGGACAACCAAATTTCTCTATATCGCTGGCGAAGATCCTGTAGGTACTTTTTACAAACCTCAGTTAGTGAAAGAGGCCCTAAAAACGGTTCCATTCCTTATTGTCACAGATGTCTTTATGACAGAGACTGCACGAATGGCCGACCTTATACTGCCCTCTTCTACCTATGCAGAAAAAGATGGTACTTACACAAATATGTCCAGACATATACAAGGGGTTGCATCTGCCGTACTACCACAAGGAACTTCCAAACCGGATTTCGATATTCTGATTGAATTAGCAGAGGTTTTAGGAAAACCTTTTAACTCCTCGGATCTTTCAGAAATCCAACAGGAAATTGAGCAAGCGGCTCCGATCTATGAGGGAGCATTTCCTGGTAGCCAATCCAAACAATGGGTTCCTACAGCATCAAACAAAAAACCAGCATTAAAAATAAATCCTGCAGTGAATGGATCGGTTGAAGCTCAAGCAAACTATCCCTTTACACTCCAAACCAACAACCACATGTTCCACATTGGAAATTATAGTCAGTACGCTAAGGCATTGGTTGAAATTGGGCCGGAATGTATCGCAGAAATTCACCCTGATGACGCAAAAGGATTGGGAGTCTCTTCTGGAGATCAAGTTGTCATTGAGTCTTCAAGTAGCAAAGTACAGGTAAAAATTAAAACTACAAAGGTAACCAGTAAAGGAATGGTTTATGTCCCTAAAAACTGGCCAGAAGTTCCTGTCAATGATTTAAGAAATGGTGAACAAGGTTTAATACAAGTAAAAGTATCTAAATCCAGCTAACGCACACTAACTAATTTCAAACTATGACTGACTTAAAAGAAAATCTGCATACTGACCATATGGTCCTAAACATGGGTCCGTCGCATCCAGCGACTCACGGCACCGTGAAATTCTTACTGACCCTGGATGGGGAAACAGTAGTTACTCTGGATGTAGAAATTGGGTATTTGCATCGTGGGTTTGAAAAAATGTGCGAAAGTGTTACCTATTCAAACGTATTCCCATACACAGATCGCTTGAACTATTGTTCGGCAATCATGAACAATATTGGTTTTGCTCTGGCTGTGGAAAAGTTATGTGATATTGAGATCACTGAACGCTGCAAATACATTCGAGTTGTTACGAATGAACTTGCACGAATTTCAGATCATTACACAAATATCGCCGCTGCGGCACTAGAGTTGGGCGCCTTAACAGCATTCATTTATTTTGTTGAAGCCAGAGAAATTGTTTGGGATTTACTTGAGAAAGTATGTGGAGCTCGTCTCACTTCAAACTACATCCGTATCGGTGGTTTGATGTGCGATCTACCCCCCGGATTTGACGAAGATCTTAAAGCGACCTATCCAAAATTGGATGCCCTTTTTGATGACGTAGATAAATTGCTCACAAAAAATAGAATCTTTATTGATCGCATGGAAAACACCGGTGCTATCCCAGTTGAAAGTGCAATTTCATGGGGTTTTACAGGCCCGTGCTTAAGAGCAGCGGGTGTTGATTATGATGTCCGTAAAAATCAGCCTTACCTCTGTTACGATAAACTCGATTTCGATATCCCTCTTGGAAAAACAGGCGACAACTTTGATAGATACCTTGTTCGCATGGAAGAGATCAAACAAAGTCTTAAAATAATCAAACAAGCAATGCGTGATATGCCAGAGGGGCCGATCAATGTAAATCATCCCTATCTAAGAAACCCGGCAAAACCTGATGTTTATAAGCGCATGGAAGAGATGATAGCCCATTTCAAAATGGTTATTGACGGATTAAAACCCCCTGTTGGGGAGGTTTATTTTCCTACAGAAGCAGCTAATGGCGAACTTGGATTTTACTTGGTTAGCGATGGCTCAGGCAAACCCTATAAATGTCGTGTTCGCCCACCGTCCTTCACCCTAACGCAAGCTATGCCCGAAATGTGCGAGGGAAGCATGCTGGCCGATATTATTCCCACCTTCGACATGATCAATATGATTGGTGGGGAGTGCGATCGCTAGTATATTACACCCCTCGATTTAATCCGTACTCAACCCGTCCCACAGCCGAGTCTGTCCCTCCCCAAGTTTGACAACCTAAAATGAAAAAATTAGTAAACCTAACTTTATTTCTTCTAGGCTGCGGCCTATTGGTTTGGGCTGTCAATGCAGTCGACACAAAAAATGCTCTAGAACTATTAATGAAGTTGGGGTTTGGGTTCTTTGCCATACTTCTTCTATATAGCTGCATAACGTGGGTTGATACTCTCTCGTGGAAATACAATTTCCACCCAGACTCCGTACAACATTTTTCAAATAAACAGCTATGGGTATTCCGACAGATTGGTGAGGCCTACAATACCATCACACCACTTGGAACTTTGGGAGGGGAACCGGTAAAAGCACATCTTTTAAAAGAACACTGTAATGTCAGTCTTAAACAAACCCTGTCTTCTTTAATTATTGCCCGCACAACATTCTTAGCTGCTCTTATAATTTTCTGTATCCCTGGAATTTTTTTAATTTTAAATTCAACAAATATTTCCTCTGAATTCAAAACTGTAAGTTTGGTTGGGCTAGCCTCTTTTTCCCTTATGATTTTTTTATTCTTTATTTTTCAGATCACAGGGACCATGGGGAAATTATGCCAGTGGTTTTCCTCAAAAACAAAAAACCCAAGCGCACAAAGCTTTCTTGAAAAACTCATTCAACTGGACAAACTGTTCTCCATTTATTATAGAGAATATCCAAAAAGAATATTCATTTCGATCTTGCTTGCTTTGTTGGGTTGGGTTTTGGGTTTGGGTGAAGTGTATTTAATTTTTTACTTTCTGGGTTTTTCCACAACTTTTACGGATGTATGGATAATAGAAGCAATGGCGCAATTAGTAAAAGCGGGAAGCTTTTTCATACCCCTCAGTATCGGGGCTTTGGAAGGTGGGTTGGTCCTAATATTTTCATCTTTGGGCTACCCAGGTAGCCTAGGGCTAGCAGCCTCACTAATTGGCCGCGTAAAGCAATTGACCTGGGTGGCCGTTGGGTTAATCCTTGGATCGATTATGTCATTTAAAACGGCAAATATTAAATCCAACGAAATATTGGAGTGAAAAAAGAGAGATTCCTGTTAAAAATTATCTCTCGAAACTCCACGGTCTCGA
>JAJDAV010000078.1 GCA_029261695.1 Nitrospinaceae bacterium
AATTATGCATATATTTACGGATTGAGAATTTCTTATTTTTGTTTAGCGTAAGGCTTTCCTCTTTGCCCGCGTCATCCAGCGTTACTCGATCCTTGAATATTCTCGTCAATCGTTTTCCAGAAACAAAATCCCCTTCAATAAAATTTTGACCACTGATGGTCGCTATTTTTTGTCCTTTAATAGTGAAAATAGCTTCCAGTTTTAGTTCCTGTGGTTCTTCCTTCGGTATATTGTCCTTTGAGTATATTCCTCGAGGCAATTCAAAGGGGTTGGCGCGTTGTGACGATTGGTTTGCGGCAAATACTGATATCTCAGTTGAAAATAAAAATAAAATTGTTGAAAGTATTTGGAAGAATTTCGTGGCTTTCAAAAGATGTTCTCCGAAATACTTTTCATTCGTGAGAGGGATAGCATTATAAAACCATAACTTTTAAATGAAGGCGGGATTCTACTTTAGGTAGAATTTTTTCGACTCTTTTTGTTTCCAGACTTTCAATGTCAATTACGGCCGTGGAATTTCCAAGTGATGCTACAAAGTTTTTAAGAGCATCGTAATCACTTTCCATCTCCATAATGAGAGAGACTTCTTTTAATCGTAAACCGCTGCGGTTTACGAACTTTTCAGTCGTTCGCATAGACTTGAGAAATACTCCATAAAAATCGGCTTCATGTTGAAGATCGTTGAGTATTTCTGCATCTTGTCCTTTTAGTCTACTCTTGGCTTTTTCAATATCCTGGCCTAATTTTTCTATTTCTTCTTTTACTTTTATTACTTGCGCTTCAGTCCGTTTGACATTTTCTGGATTTAGCATGACTTGCTGAAATGCGCCGAGAGAAGTTTGGACTTGAGAAATTTCCGATTTAATCTTTTTCAGTTTTTTACTTTGGGATACATATTCAAACTCGTAATAGCCGTAACCAATTCCGAAAATCACCGTGAATCCAATGATTAAAAATTCTCTTGCACTTAAGTTTTTTAAACTGGAAGTATCTAATGCCATTTTTTAGTTCCTGAAAATCAGCTTAGGGTTTTAGGGAAAATAAATAATTCAAACTGTATCCCCAGGCTATTGTAAGTTTTTTCTGGTAAAGGCTTTGAGCGGATCAGCTTGACTTCTTGAAATATGGGGGAGCTTTTCAAATCTTGCAATAAAAACCTCAAGGTGTTTTGTACCTTTAAGTCGCCGCCAAAGATGTGTCCGGTAACTTTAATGCGTTCCCGGTCAGATAAGTCTGCATTCCCCTTTTCACTTAAGTCTTCTTCTCGGCCTTCCTGAGCTTCGCTTCCTTGTGCAGCGAAGTATATTTCGGCAATTGAGGTATTGTCTTGCACCAATAACGCAAGCTCATCATAAATATCTTGGAATTTGAATGGGAAAGGTGTCGCCCCGGGAAGCGATCTTTTTTCTTTTTTTAAAGCTGCCATTGTTTCTTTAAGTGATTTTAGTTCCTTTGCGGGTTTTTCAAGTTCAGGTGCCCGAATTTGTAATTTTGCTAGAGCCACTTTCTTATCAGTAAGAAGTGCTTTTTTGGTTATAACTTCTTGCCGAAGATTCGAGCTGTAGCCATAAAGTAAACCACCAATCAATAATACCGCTGCAATTGGAGCCAGTTTTGCCAGTGTTTTCTTCAGCGAAGGGCGGTATTTTTCAGGAAGAACATTGATTTTGTCGCACTGTCCCAAAGCCAGACCGGCCGCAGCTGTCAGGCTGGGACCATAGAGCTTCATGTTTTCTTTTGAGATAGACTCGTCTTCGGTGTCTGTTTGGAAAAAAGGATTGCAGCGGTCAATTTCCAAGTCAAGGTTTGCTTTGAGATATTGGTAGAGTCCACTAAGTCCTACTCCACCCCCTGAAAGAATCAACCTGTCTACCGAGTCTTTGCGGTACTGGTTCTTAAAATATTCTATGGAGCGATCCATTTCTGTAACTTGCTTTTCCAGAATAGGCTCCAACTTTTCTCGGATGAGGCTAAGAGGAATATCTTCTTCGGTCTTTCCGTCAGCGTCTTCGGCAGGAAAACCAAATGTTTTTTTAATTTTTTCAGCACGCACCGAATCAATGATGGCGGTTTTGCCATCTGCCAATTCATATTCACCTACCAGTGAGGCTGTTAGATTTTTTCCTCCGTTAGGAATTTCTCGGGAAAAAAGGATTTGTCCGTCACAAACAAAATAAATTCGAGTTCGCTCAGACCCCATATCAATGTAGCTGGTAACAGTCCCCGGCTCAATTTTGTTGAGGGCAGCATCGTAGTCCCATAACGCAATGGGAACAACGGTAACCCCTTTGGGCTGTAGACCCGCTGCTTTTGCTATAGAAACAAGAAAATCAACTACATCTCCGCGCACAATAACGCTAAGCATTTCGTAGAAGGTGGCGCCGTCTTGTTCTGACTCGGCCATGATGTAATTATCTACAACGGCTTTTTCAAGGTCGAAAAGAACTTCTTCTTTGGCATTCCACTTGGCCGCGTCGACTAATTCTTCGGGGGGCATTTTTGGAAGAGTCGCGTTACGAATAATTACATTATGGCCCGTGATAGACAGGTAAACCTGCTTGCCCTTGATTTTTGCTTCGGCAAACATTCCCTTGATGAAGTCACCCAGTAATGCCGCTCGATCCTTTTGTTGAAGAATGGAAGCAGGAATTTCTTTGATTGCAAATTTGGTGATTTGAAATCCTTTTTTCGTGCGTACCAGTTCAACGATCTTGATATCGTGAAAACCAATATCGAGGCCAATACTTTTTTGTCCCGGCTTAGATTTGCCGCCGCTGGATGAAGGTAGTTTGAGTTTCATAGGTCGTAAATTGAGAAAAAGATCAAATTTATCGTAACCCTAAAATTATCGCATAGAATGGAGCCTTCTCACAAGACTTTTTATCGTCAAAGTCATTGAAATATATGGGGAAATCTGCCTTGAGTGTTCGGGGAGGGTGGTTCTTTTTATATAGGAAGGTCAGTCAGGGCGAATAAAGGATCACTCCGACCAGCCGGGCCCGGTTGTTCCCGAGGTGCATTGGTTGATTCCTGTAGTATTGCCACCAGGCAATGTGCCGGGGGTAAAAGTAAGTTGGGCGTTGTTTTGCAGAGTAACATTCGCAGCCTGCAAAGACCCCGTCACGTTTCCATTATTTCGTATCGTAACCGTACCGTTAGACATTAACCCACCAATAAATTGTGAGGTATTTCTTATAGTGACATTGCCCTGCGCTTGAATGAGTGCATCGGCAACATTCCCTTGAAGAACGTTAAATTGCGATGCATCTCTCATTACCACGGTGTTCGCGGCTTGAAGGGCGAGGGAACCGTTGACGCGAATACTACCGCCATCTCTAATAACGGCGGTACCGTAAACAAGTATGGTTGAGTTGATCGTCGAGGCAGCATTGTCATCACTGATCCTTAGGGATGCCTGTCCCCGGACCCTGAAGTTTTCGCCAATGGTAATGGTATCATCGCTAATGCCCGTTACATCAGTATCTGAGGTTCTTGCTAACGTGGTGCCATTAATATTCATATTGCAGAATGTATTCCTGGTCAGGAAACCGTTTACATTGAGGTGATTGTTGGCATTAAAATTTGGACAATTTGTATTAGGGCAATTATCGGTGTGACAATCATCAGTGTTGGGTAATGTAGGAGGAATACTAGTGCCAACCGGTCCCCCTGCAGGGCAGACCCCGGTTGCTGATCCGGAGGGCGGAGGATTAATACTCGAATTGTTAGTGGTAACCGTTCCCAGGCAAGAAGTCGCCGCACTCGTGCCCAATGGACAAGCGCTTGAAATAAATCGTTGGATAGATCGTTGCGCGCCTTTATAAGTCCCCGTTGAGACAGCTAAAATATTATTGGCTCCGTTTCCCGCATTCACCGGAAAGGAGACTGTGAACTGACCTTCGCCAAAAGTAACAGCATTGAGAGTAGTTCCTTGAATATTTCCGACCCAGTTGGTGCTGGTTTGGGATAAGGGGAAAAATGTATTACAAGTGGCATCGGTAGAAAGAAGACATTTTTGTGCGAATCGCAATCCCGCTTCGGCGATCATGATCGCGTTGGTCGAAGTGTAAGTTAAAACAGAGCCCGACTGTTTTTGCCGCGATTCGGCAAGAAAATTGAAGGCGATGGTACCAATAATAATAATTCCAAAGACAATCCCCATCAAAGCGGCAACACCCCTCTCATTTTTTAGAGGATTCAATAGATTTTGTTTTAAAAGGAGCCGGTTCATTGTGTAGTGTCTCGTGGTCGTACGCCTGATACCAAAGTAAAATTTTCACCATTGGTTCCAGCGAGAGTCATTGAAATTGTATAAAAATTATTATTGGCGGTAATGTTTAATCCCCCAGAGGCCACATTGGTTGCCATTACGGTCGTTTGGTTGGAGCTTATGCGGTTTATGTTACTGCCGACTTGGATGTATTGAATCTGGGTGAGATCGCCATCTACAGCTAAAGCACTTAATTTGTCGAAAGTGATTTGATTATTTCCCGTAATGTCAATAGGTTGCCCTCCGGTAATGGTTGTACTGGCAACTCTAATTTCACGGATCATGAATTCCATTGCCAGTTTGGAATCATCCATCAATCCTTTTTGGGCAGATGCAAGACTGGTCGTTTGGGCAGCACCCGTTAAGAATTGAGTCGAAAACAGACCCATCACTCCAAGCAAAGTGATGGCGGCAATCATCTCAATCAGAGTAAACCCACTTTGATTTTTCAAAGGTATGGGTTCCAAAATATTTTTGGAGTTGTATTTTCTCATAAAGATAATCAATTAAAAGAAAACAGGCCGTTGAACTCCAGAGGGGTTATAGCCCCGTCTGTGCGCCCAACCGTTATAGTTAATTTTTGCGCAAAAGTGGCTCCACCCGCGACCACGTCCGGATTGGTGGCGTTTACGGCTATTGCAGCACAAGTTATTGTGTAGCCCCCTTCAGTGGCAGAGAGTGCGTTGCAATTAGTCAGTGCATTCGTTCGTGTGCTGTTTGCGATTTCTTCCATTCTTTTTTGTCCAATGAATGAAGCTTGAACAATGAACTCGGGATTCTTGGTATCTTTCAAACCGGAAAATGGAATCATTATACCCGGCACGGCAATGCCAATGAGAACAATGGCTACAATTATTTCTATTAACGTAAAGCCAAATTCATTATTCGTTGTTCCTCGAAATCCGGGGCCGCGAAGACGGAATATTCTGTCTTGTCGTTTGCGATGGCCTATAAAATAATTCCTCATGGTGCCACCGTTACCCTTCCTGTAACATTTTCAACCGTTAAGGTTGCTAGCTGAAAGGGAGGGTGCCCTAGAGGCGGAGGGTTTGTCGGGGGCGGTGGCCCCGCAATGATCTGAAAAGTTTGAGTCACGCCACCTACTAGTTCCCCATTTCCATTAAAGGTGAGTGTTGTGGTTCCGGGAGTTAAGATAGCCACGCCTTGAGGCAATTGCCGAGTTTCAAGGGGATAAACGCCATTAGGGTCTGCAGGCACATCGTAGGTTGTATCGTTCGCTGTAAATGATATAGCTACATTTTGATCACGGGTCATCGCAAGTTCTTGTGTGTACTTGATATCGCTTTGAATAGTGTTAGCGGCGAGCGTGACATCGATGGAGCCAGTATCGAACATGGGAATGGCAACGGCAGATATGATGCCTAAGACCAGAATGACACTGATCATCTCTATTAGCGTGAAGCCTTTATTGTTTTTTAGAAACTTCATATCCCTCATCGCACCGCTAAGATT
>JAJDAV010000079.1 GCA_029261695.1 Nitrospinaceae bacterium
CCCCTCAAATAGCAGTGATGACGCTGCAACCATTTTGTGGTTAAATAAGTGTACTCAGAAAAGTATTTTCTCTCTCAATTGAAGGTGTCTATCGTGAAAAAATTGATTTTCTTCATTACAGTTTTTTGCCTCACATTTTTAACCAGTATGGGATTCGCCCGAGAACTCCTGGTTCTCAGTGGCGAGAATTCTAAAAACTCCAAGCGTTGGCAAGAGGAAGTATTACCAGACTACCAAAACAGTGATGTGGGCAAAAACCTTCCTATAAAAATTGTACCTGTTAAGGGAAATCTTTTCCCAGAATGGTTAGCACAAGCTCTGGACGATGGGCGTGTAGACGAGATTTTTGGAACCCCTACCTTTATTATTTGGAATCCAAAAGAAGAAAAAGAGATTGGGCGTATTGAAGGTTACACACAAAAACCCAGATTTTATACACAACTGAATGAAGCAATTCATATGATTGGAAAAGGTCAACACCCCGGAAAAAGAGAAGGCTCCGGTGGTCATAGCGAAAGCGAGGGGTCAGGCGGGGATCAGCGTAAGGAAGAAGGATCTGGAAATAGTAGTAACATCATGGACCATATTTACAAAACCCCTGAAGAAGCCAAACAAGCTTCTGAAGCTTTAGGCCTAGGCGGCGAAATCCATACCCACGAAACTCCTGAGGGAACCATTTATATGCCCGGAGCCTCGATGTAAATCTCCCATATCCCCAATCCAATATTAATCGTTAAAAGGTTCACGGAAAATTCCGTGGACCTTTTTTCATGCTTCATCAAAGTTTTGACAAAAAGTTTTTTAGAAAACTTGAATATCTATATTGGCAATGTGACAATCAAAAGTATTATATTTACATTGATAATATAAATTCCCATGCTGGAGTAATTGATGCAAGAGAAATACGAGTTCGCGGGAATGCGCATTTTGATCATTGAGGACATGATTGACAATGCCAAACTGCTTGCAAAAATAACGGAAAAATTCAAACTGGAAACCGCCGTGGCTTATGAAGGACTAAAGGGCTTCGATATGGTTTCTGAATTCAATCCCGACCTGATTTTGCTGGACATTGGACTACCCGATACAGATGGGTTTGAAATTTGCAGTCGCTTAAAAGCTGAAAACCGATTTAAGGATATCCCCGTTATATTCATTACCGCTTACACGGAATCTTCTAGCGTGGTAAAGGGGTTTGCATTGGGCGCCGTGGACTATATCGCCAAACCCTTTCGAGCCGCTGAAGTTATCTCTCGAATAAGCAACCAACTGAGACTTAGAAAATTTCAAAGAGAATTAATTACCAATGAAAACCTATATAGAAATATAGTTAATCGAATTCCTCAACTGATACTCAAATTAGATACTGATAGAAATATTACTTTTGCCAATCCGTCTTTCCAGTTTTTGGGGCACGATCCTTCCAAACTGATCGGGAAACCCCTGGAGTACCTTCTTGAAACCAATGCACAGGAATTGGCTGAAAAAATTGCAACCATGAATGTCGGTCCTCTAGCAGTACGAAATCTCGAAGTCGATTTTAAAGTCAATGGATCTGCTTCTAAGAAATTCTATATCGATGCTTCTGGGATTTGGGATGTCCCTGATGAAAATGTGTTTGATAAAAAGGTAAAAAAGAATTTTTTAGGGACGCTTTGTATTGCGAACACTACGCCATTCGGCTAAAGATTCACTGTCAGGAGGCGTTGGAAAACTCCTGCCAGTTCGACACCTCTTCCCCATCTATCTTCCACAACTCTTCATGAGCATCATTGAATCCAGGATTGAACTGAATGGAACCATCTGGGTTATGGAAAATATTCTGGGAGGTTGTACCTTCTTCATTGTGAACAAATGTGGCTTTAGTTCCGTTGGGGAAATGCAGATTAAAGCCGAATAAACCCACTTCTTCATTCGACAATATTTCTAAAACCTGATAATCAGGCCATTTATGAAACCGAGGCATTTCTCGGAACATTATTTTAAAATGGTTGTGGTTGGCCAAAAAAGCTGAATAAAATGCCATACAGTTAAATACAGCTTCATCCACAATTGCTCTGGGTTTTTGTTTTGGATTCCCGTTTTCAGTCCATTTTAAATACTCATCTTCAATTTCAAAATCCGCACTGGAAATAGCACTACGAAGACTTTCGTCAAAAAATTGATCGATACATTCAGAAAGTTTTAATTCACCCGCTTCCTTCGCCTGCCGTTTCAACTCATCAAACTTTTCCCGAGTCGTTGGGCCAACCCATGAAAATGCAATGCCACTTGTGGGTCTGCCAAGACAACCGAACGGCTTGACCAAATAATCTTTATGCACAACCGTTCTTAAAATATTTGCCAGCATTTCATGGGGGGCGGCCATTTCAACCTTATGGCAATACAAAGTCAATTCACCTCGACTTAATGACTTTTCATTTTTCTGGATATTTGCTAACCCCTCACCCTCTTCAAAAGCCTTTCTGGATTCTTCATAAAACTCCCAGTCCATATCTTCGATAGCGTCCACTCTTAAAAGCGTGCAGAGCACCTCAAAAGGATTGGCCTTGAGTGCTCTCATATAGAGATCATGAAGAGTTTCGGCATAGTTTTGCGCCTTCTCTATAAATTTTGAATACTCGTCCACTATGTTTGTCTCGTTATTTCCGATGAAGTTAGAATTTATTTGAGTGTCTAATATTCAGCGCTAACAGTAAATAAAAAAATAATTAAGTTACTAAACCATTGATGGCCCCATCACCTTGATAAAAAGCTCTAAGAGTTTGGGATCGAAGTCATTGGACATTTGTTTAGTCATGAGAGTCAAGGTTTCCATCGTATTTAATGCCTTTTTATAGGACCTGCGGGTTGTCAGAGCATCGTAAACATCCATGATTTTACATATACGAGCATGCATGGATATTTCATCGCCTGAAAGCCCCAGTGGATACCCACCTCCCTTAAATTTTTCATGGTGCTGGCCCGCCATGTTAATAACGATATCCTTGTAACAACACATTCCCGTCAACATTTCCCTGCCCAGTGGGGAGTGAGCTTTCATCTGCTCAAATTCTTCGTCGTTCAATTTCCCATTTTTATTTATCAGAGCGGTATCTATCTTCGATTTTCCCACATCATGAAGCATACCTCCAAGCCCGAGTTGTTTAACATCGTCTTTTGGCAATCCTACTTTGGTACCAAAAGTCATGCAGTACAACCCTACATTCACGCTATGGGTGTGCGTATAATAGTCCTTACTGGTGATTCTTGAAATACCAGCAAACCCTGCATCCGCTGTTGAAAGACAATCCTCCATCATTTCCATAACCTCTTCCGACGACTCGAGAATTTTCGAAGAAGCATTGTAGTTGAAGAACTCTTTCATTACCCCCTTGGACACTTCATAAACTTTTTTGGCTTTCGTTTCGACAGGAACATTGGGATTGTCCATAACAGTACGCAAGGATTGCGTCGCAAATTTGTAGTATTTAAAGAGGTCCTCCTCCTTAATAAAAAACTCCTGCTCGATTTCTCCTTCTTCTAAAAGGCGTACCACTTTATCCTGATGTTTAGGATCCGTACTGGCAAACTTCACAAAATTTTCAGAGTCTGATCTGAAAAAAATGTCAAACGACTCGCCCGTTCCTTTGGCTAAAAACTCTATGTTAATTGGACGAAAACCTTTTGGATCGATTTCAGTAGTCATAATAGAAAAAAGAAAAATATCCCTTGTTTACAGACAAGTTCTGATGGAATGAATGAATATTCTTATATTATATCACCATAACAATTCAACTCTGCCCACCCTTTTTTATTCCATTTTTTCGGACACGAAGGAATAATAATCAGAAAAAGCGAATAACTAATGAAATTTCATACCTTTTGAAACCTTCTCCCACAGGATATAGGAGACCGTAAAATCAAAATTCAGGAAAACTTAAGGAAGGAATTTAAACCAATTTAGCATCCAGATAAATACAACGCTATTTACTGGTAGATTCACATAGTGGAATACTTTTTGTTGGGTCACTTAAAATAGTCCCCACTGTGGAAGTACGGAACAATTCCTCTATCAAATCTATCGAATCATTCAATCTTTCATGCAATCGGCAAAGATTTGTCCCGTGCGTTTTTAATTTTAGCGGACAAGTTTTAATATGCTTGATTGGGTCCACCGCATTAATAACATTTAAGAGCGGTAGATTTTCAGGAGAATGCGCCAGCATATACCCGCCGTGTAATCCCTTTTTCGAATACACCACTTCATGCTTTGCCAACATCAGTAAAACCTTAGAAAGGTAGTGTTCTGGCACCTTGGTTTGTTTGGCAATTTCAGCCGTGGTATGAGGTTTGTCGGAATGCTGCGCTAAACAGACCACAGCGCGAAGAGCGTATTCTGAAGTTTGAGATATCATATTACCACCAATAAAAGATAAAAAGACCTTGACATCTATTTTATCAAGTTTTATATTAAATGCAATAGTAGATATTTATATAGACTTATCCCTTTAGTAGCTTTTCAATAAATAAAACATTTATATTTTTTCGATGAAGTTCAGTAATAACGGCTAAGAGAGAATTCCTCTTTTAGCTATTAGCCTTATATTAACAAGGAGTTTGTAAAATGACTATTTTAAACCTTAAAAAGAAATTTAAGATCCTGCCTCTTTTATTTGTGGTTGCCTGTTTAAACGGGACCCTGGTCTTTGCTGAAGTGGCAAAATTAACAACCGCTCCAGATGTTCCCCCTGCTATTACGCGAAGTAAAGCAGAGACGGTAGTAGTGAACTTGACAGCCGAAGAGTACGTAGGAAACCTAACTAAAGATGTTAAATATGGTTTCTGGAGTTTTGGAGGGACCGTTCCCGGGCCTATGGCAAGACTTCGTGTAGGAGACAGCGTTGAATTTCATCTATCCAACGCAAAGGGCAATACTCAACCTCACAATATTGATATCCATGCAGTCAATGGTCCTGGCGGAGGTGCTGCTTTCACCACGGTAGACCCTGGAGAAAAGAAAACTTTCACCTTTAAAGCCAAAGCAGCGGGACTTTATATTTACCATTGCGCGGCCGGCTCCATTGTTGATCATATCTCCAACGGCATGTATGGGCTGGTTTTAGTGGAGCCAGAAGGCGGGCTTCCAAAGGTTGACCGTGAATACTATGTTATGGAAAGTGAATTTTTCGCTTCTGAGCCTGAAAATGGCGTGGCGTCTTTCGACATCCAAAAAGGTCTCGATGAGCACGCATCCCATGTTGTCTTTAATGGCAAAGAAGGCGGATTGTTAGGTGACAATGCATTAAAAGCCAAAGTGGGTGAAACTGTGCGCATTTATTTCGGAAACATTGGCCCCAACAGCATTTCTTCTTTCCATATTATTGGTGAAGTTTTTGACAAAGTTTACAACGAAGGAGGATTTGGCGGAGCCATTGGCAAAAATATCCAAACTACGCTGGTACCTTCTGCAGGTGCTACCGTTGTCGAGTTTAAAGTCGACGCTCCCGGCGCTTATGCCCTCGTTGACCATAGTATTTATCGTGTAGCAAAAGGCGCTATCGGTCACCTCGTGGTTGAGGGGAAAGAAAATCCTAAGGTAATTCGACAAGGAAAATAAGTAAATTGTGCAGTTGAAACAACGTCCCATAAAAGCCCTGATGATGATTCATCAGGGCTTTTTCATTTTTTAGATCCGGCCCCACAAAAGCTTTACTTGTAATTCCATCCGATCTTTCCCAACTACACTTCGAATTCGTACTTCAATAAAGTTGAAGACCCCTTGATAATGAAGTAATTTGTTTCTGACTTTTAACCCAGCCACATAAAAAATCCAGGAGACGGTTTCATGAAGGCATCCGATTTATTTGTACGATCCCTCGAGCACGAGGGAGTGGAGTTTATTTTTGGAATCCCTGGAGAAGAGAACCTCGACTTCCTTGAGTCTCTTAGAGAATCTAAAATTAAATTGATTCTAACTCGCCATGAACAAGCAGCCGGTTTCATGGCTGCCACTTATGGAAGGCTAACAGGAAAGGTAGGTGTTTGCCTTTCTACATTAGGACCGGGAGTTACCAATTTTGTAACTTCAGGTGCATATGCCCAACTTGGGGCTATGCCCATACTGATGATTTCTGGGCAAAAACCTATCAAAAAAAGTAAGCAAGGCCAATTCCAGATTATTGATGTAGTCGAGATGATGAGGCCTTTGACCAAATTTACGAAACAGATTGTCCACGGCAACAACATTCCCGTCCTTGTTCATGAAGCCATGCGCATAGCCAGAGAAGAACGCCCAGGAGCTGTCCACCTTGAACTACCAGAAGATATTGCAGCTGAAGAATGCGACACCCAACCCTATGACAGTGTTTACTTTCGCCGTCCTCAGGCTGACATGAAAACCATCGATAAAGCCTGCGAAATGATTCAGCAGGCGAAAATGCCTCTCATACTGATTGGAGCCGGAGCAAATAGAAACCGAACCAGCGATGCTCTAAAAAAACTCATTGATAAAACTGGGCTGTATTTTTTTGATACGCAAATGGGAAAAGGGGTTGTCGACGAAAAACTTCCTACATTTCTCGGGACAGCAGCTCTTTCCGCAGGAGACTACCTTCATTGTGCTATCGATCGCGCTGACTTGATTATCAATGTGGGGCACGATGTTATAGAAAAGCCCCCATTTTTCATGTCACCGGGTGGAACAAAAGTTATTCACGTAAACTATTTTTCTGCAAAAGTGGATGAAGTTTATTTCCCGCAACTCAATGTGGTCGGCGACATAGCGGAAAGTATCGATCGTCTGGCCAATAAAATTGAAAATTCCGAAAATTGGGACGGGGCCTATTTCCAACGAGTCAAAGAAGAAGTAGAAGCACATGTTAAGCAAGGCAGTGACGACAAACGATTTCCTATCATCCCACAACATTTAGTAGCTGAAGTCAGAAAGGCCATGCCTGACAATGGGATCATTGCATTGGACAATGGTGTATATAAAATCTGGTTTGCTAGAAACTACAAAGCCTACCAATCCAATACCGTACTTCTGGATAACGCTCTTGCAACAATGGGTGCGGGCTTGCCCTCAGCAATGGGCGCAAAAATAGTTCATCCAGACCGCAAAGTAATAGCGATATGTGGCGATGGTGGATTTATGATGAACTCTCAGGAACTAGAAACCGCCGTCCGATTGAAAATGGACTTGGTTGTCATCATCCTCCGCGATGATGCCTACGGAATGATCAAATGGAAACAAGCGGGGATGGGATTCCAAGATTTTGGATTGGATTATGGAAATCCTGATTTTGTAAAATATGCCGAAGCCTATGGTGCAAATGGACATCGAGTCCAATCCAGCGACCACTTAACGACTTTGCTAAATGACTGCCTCAACGCATCTGGGGTTCATTTAATTGAAGTCCCGGTTGACTATTCTGAAAACGAAAAAGTATTAATCGAAGAATTAGAATCCAAAACTTGTATTTTATGATTGTCATATAAAAAAGGATGTTCCCATGACACAGAAACTAAAAGTCCATGCACCCTACGATGGACATTTAATAAAAGAAATCGATTTGGATGATGAGGCTCGCATAGAACAAGCGCTGACCACCGCACACAAACTCGAACAGGGCAAACCCATTCCTACTCCGGAAAGAATTGCCATATTAAATAAAACAGCTGACTTGGTTGAAGCAAAAGCCGAGGAATTTGCACGCCAATCGGCAGAAGAAGGGGGCAAACCCTTAATGGACTCCCGAATTGAACTTGCGCGAGCCGTGCAAGGAATACGAGAAGCCGCAAATTCTATCGGGCAACTCACAGGGCACGAAATCCCTATGAACCTGACGCCCTCATCGATGAACCGAATGGCTTTCACCACACGCGAACCCATCGGTGTGGTTGCTGCCGTAAGCGCTTTCAACCATCCTTTCAACCTGATTGTCCATCAGGTCATACCAGGAGTAGCAGTAGGTTGTCCGGTGATCGTCAAACCAGCAAGTTCCACCCCCATTTCATGTTTAAACCTGGTCAACTGTCTGTACGAAGCGGGATTACCTAAGGATTGGGTACAGGCTATTATCTGCAAAGGCTCACTGGCCGAAAAAATTGTCACCGACCCAAGAGTTTCTTTTGTTACATTCATCGGTTCCGGAAAAGTGGGCTGGAGTTTGAGGTCGAAATTAGCTCCAGGTACACGTTGTGCTCTGGAACATGGAGGTGCCGCCCCGGTGATTGTAGAATCCGACGCAGATATTGATGATGCTCTCCCCCTACTTGCCAAAGGAGGGTTTTACCATGCAGGGCAAGTATGCGTTTCTGTCCAACGGGTTTTTGTTCACGAAGATATCGTAGAAGACTTTTCCAATAAACTGGTAGCAATCGCAGAAAAATTGATAGTGGGTGACCCAACCGACGAAAAAACCGAAGTCGGACCTTTAATCCAGGAAGGCGAAGTAGAAAGAATTCATAAATGGGTTGAAGAAGCCAAAGCTGCCGGAGCAAAAATTTTAACCGGTGGAAATAAAATTGGCAAAACCTGCTACGAGCCTACAGTCATACTCAATCCACCTTATGATACCAATGTTTCTCAGTGTGAAATCTTTGGACCCATTATAAATATTTATTCATACAAGAATCGAAGCGAAGCCATAAACCTTGCCAATGACGTCCCCTTCTCATTTCAGGCTGCCGTTTTTACCAGCAACATTAATGCGGCTCTGGAATCAGCTAAGGAGCTAAATGCAGCAGCCGTAATGATAAATGACCACACGGCATTTCGAGTAGACTGGATGCCTTTCGCTGGAAGGAAAGCTTCGGGGCTTGGCGTGGGCGGAATCTTGCCATCTATGATTGAAATGACAGAAGAAAAATTAATCGTTTTCAGATCCAAATTAATCTAGTCTAAGCGACCAACTATTTAACACTCACAGCACATCTAAATCCAGTCCCATCAGGTTGCAATTGGAAATGGGAATTCATGCGGTTTGCTGATCTCATTTCAAACGCATTTTTATTCCAACTCCCGCCACGATTTATTTTCTGCGTAATAGAAAATGAACCCACACATTTCACACCACTACAGGCATCAAGCTCTGGACGCGGACCTCTAGGATCTTTTTCAGGACTCATTAAATAATAATTCTCACTGACTGGCATCCAATCAAAAACCCATTCACTCACATTTCCTGCCATATCGAAAAGCCCAAAGGGATTGGGTGGGAATGAACCCACTGGAGATGTATGTCTGAAACCATCCGTTAAAGAGGCATCTCGAGAATTCAAATCACATTCGCTATCGCAGAAGTTTGCCTCTTCACCTGTTGTTTCACTTCCCCAATAATATTCAGTTTTTGTTCCCCCTCGGGCCGCGTATTCCCATTCAGCCTCTGTTGGCAACCGGTACCCCTGTTTCTTGCAATAATCTCGTGCGTGTTCCCAGGCAACGCTTTCAACAGGAAGGTCCGCCCCAGGAAACTCGGATAAGTTATACCCCATCACACTTTGAAAATATTTCTGCCTGACTTCATACTTTCCAATTTTAAAAGAAGACAAACATACCTTGTGAACAGGTCTTTCATCAGAGTTCCCTGAATCGCTTCCCATTTGAAAACAGCCCTCTTTGATCAAAACCATTTCCTCTTCCGGTTTCTCCTGATTCACCGAGATTGCCATTTTTTGCACGGAAGATTTTAGGGCCGTCACTAGTTCGCGGGTAGCTGTCGGGATACCATGATACTTGATCATATATTTACTTTTAGGCAGCAATTCCATTTTCCCTGAGCTCATAATATAAACTCGGAAGTGAGCAACTTTACCAATAGCATCATCCGTTACAAACTGACTGATATCTTCATCTGCCTCGCTAGCTTCATCAAGAACCATTACTGTTTCATCTACAAGCTCTGCCTTTCGACCCTCTGTACTCCCTTTCTCAAATACCAAAACATTTCTTCCTCGGGACTCAGGCATAGCAAGAATTCTATTAAGGAGGTCTTCCGCTTCCTTAAATTTTTTCAGTTTTATTTTAGTATCCGCTTGAGCCCGCAACACCTTATAATTACCAGAATCTTTTTCAAGCACCTCGCTGAAATATTTTTCGGCTTCAATATACTTACCCGAAGCAAAGCTCTTTTCGCCAATCGCGAAAACCTCATTTAAATCCTGCGCATATAATACAGCTGGCAAAATTAATATGAGCAAGAGCTGCTCAATAAACACTTCATACTTTCTCGAGAAAATTTTCATTTTGGAATTCCTGTTATTCAGCTTCTTCAATATTTACCGGCCATAAAAAAACGAAGGCCGTGCCCCCCTCCTTTACAGCTTCTACCCGGATGGAGCCGTTCACCTCCTCCACCAATTTTTTCACAATGGGAAGACCAATCCCTGTATTTTCTATTTTACTCTCCCCTTGCAAGGTTTGGAACATTTGAAATATTTTTTCATGATATTTCGGATCTATCCCAGGCCCATTATCTTCAATCCTAAACTCATAGAACCCCCCTATTTTCCTAGACGAAATCAGCAATTTTTTATCAGAATTCGTATTGTGCTTAATAGCATTACTAATCAAATTGGAAATTATCTGACTTAGCTTTACAGAGTCTGTCTGAAAATTTGGCAAACTAGTTTTAACCACCAATTCAACATCATTATTTATGTCAATTAGACCTAAAGTTTTCTTTACCAGACTTTCAACATTAACGATTTTAGTTTCAATGGAACTTTTTCCTGCCTTTGAGTATTCCAAAATTCCATTAATTAGCGCATCCATACTCTTTACACTTTCATCAAGACGAGCCAGATGATTGCCAACCTCAGCCGGAAAATTTTCTCCCAAATCTTCTTTAATCCAATGGGATAAATGGCCTATTCCTCGTAATGGTGCCTTCAAATCATGTGAAGCAATACTTGCAAACTGCTCTAAATCCTTATTGGCCCTTTTTAATTCAGCCGTTCTTATTCTTACCTCTTGCTCAATAGCTTTTGTTTTCACTAAATTCATTTCAAATATCATTGCCAGCAAAAACATAAGAACAAAAAAACCGCCGCTCGCCACCATTGGGAAATTAAGACTTACCCCTCCATTAAACTCAGTATCTGCCTGCCAGACTAAATACCAAGTACGGCCTGAAACGCTAATTGGAAAAGACAGTTCCATTTCTTGATCTTCTATTAAGTTCCCATAAAGTCTGTTTTTTTCATCAATTAGGCTGTTTTCATAGATAACTAAATTTAAACCGGGGACCATTTTTCCTTGTGTAACATCTTTAATCAATTCCTCAATCAGGTAAACGCCAAGGGCAAAACCCTCAAACATTTCTCTTCTTTTTGAAAGAGTTTTAGGGACCTCATTGCCCCGATAATGGGGATAAAAAATTAGAAACCCGGGACCACTTTTATCTTTCTGAGCCAAGTTAATACTAGAAGAACTCTCCACACTTCCTGTATCCATAGAACGCTTCAGAGTTTCTGCTCGAATGGGATTACTGGAAAGGTCGAACCCTAACGCAAGTTTATTTCTCTCTAAAGGATGAACGTAATAAACGGGGTAGTAGACCTCACGTATCTTGGCCTTTATCAATTCACCCGAGGTCGAACGTTCAGAAATTTGGAAATCATCAAAGCCATCTAATTTGGCTCTCTTCTCATATTCGAGTCTTTCTGCATGAGGGACTTTGGGAATCCATTCGAGAGCATGAATAAATTTTTGATTTTCAATAATGGATTCTGTAAAAATGGCAAATTCGTCGCGGCTAACAAATTTGGATGACCGGAAAAGGCCGATGAGACTTCCTAAAACCTTTTCATTCAACTCTAACTTTGAAAGAATGGCCAGATTCATAACATGGGCTTTGTTTTGAAAGCTGTCATGCCAACTGGTTTTCTGTTTATTCCAAATCAGCATGGAAATTAATCCAGAAAGCAATAAGCCCAATAACAGAATAATTTTTGTTTGCTTTGCGATCATTATTAAACTTTAGAACATAGGGCTGTGATGATGGCAACCTTACTCCATCGCTACAAACCCCAATTTTAATTAAAACTATTTATTATAGGTTAGCAGTTTTTTTTCAGAATCCTAACTTCCATTGATAAACTTTGTTTTTCAACCAATTACACGTATAAAATAACAAGTATGAGTTTAAAAATTAGTAACCATTTTAACAATTTGGGGACTTTCAATTCTTTATTGATGCTGGTGATTGCTGTATTAGCTACCAGTTGCACTAATATAGATGAGCACCCTTTGACTTTACGGGTTGGGGCTGAGCCATCTGCAAAAATGCGAAATGACATAGGGATCAAGCATTTTGAAGCCGGAAGAAATATGGATGCCCTCTTGCAATTTAATCAGGCAAACTATGCCGACCCCACATCAGGAGAGATTCATTTTAATCTGGGATTAGCATTGTGGAATGAAAACAAAAAGGAAAGGGCTATCAAACATTTCAAGCAAGCTCGAAAGTTGGCAAAAGGAAATCTAAAAATCCTCGAGTCTTCCGTAGTTAACCAGATTTTAAAAGAGAATTAGAACCATCAAAATCTAATATTAAATGGGCCTATACTCCTTCAACCCCATTCTTTGAATTCTTGTTGTTAGGGTGGTGGGAGGGACCCCTAATAATTCTGCAGCACCCCCTATCCCAAAAATTTTCCACCCGGTCTGATTGAGAGCCTTTAAGATATTCTCCTTTTCAAATTGCCTGATCTCTGCAAAAGTAGATACCCTGTTTGACTTTTGAATTTCATAACTTGAATTTTTCTGGTTCAAAAACTTTTTACTGGAAGGATTTTCAGGCAAATCAAGAAGCAACCTTCCTGACCTTGAAATAATCATAGCCCTCTCAATCACATTTTGAAGTTCCCGGATGTTTCCAGGCCAGGAATAGTTCTCCATATTAATCAAGTTAGCTTTTGATAGCTTTATTTCAGGCCGGTTGAATTTTTTCTCAGCACGCTTTAAAAAATGTACGGCCAGCAAAGGGATATCGACTTTTCTTTCCCTCAGCGGCGAAACTTCCAAAGGAAAAACATTTAGGCGATAAAATAAATCTTCCCTGAAATTCCCTTTAGCAACCTCATTCTTCAAATTTTTATTGGTGGCTGCAATCACCCTTACATTGGCCTCTTGGGTTTTTTCATCACCCACCCGTTCAAAGGTTCCTTCTTGAAGAACTCTAAGTAATTTGCTTTGCAGGTCTAAAGGAATTTCTCCTACTTCGTCTAAAAAAAGTGTCCCCTCATCAGCTAGCTCGAAACGCCCTATCCGGTCTTTAATCGCTCCGGTAAATGCGCCCTTCACATGACCGAAAAATTCACTCTCATATAGTTCTCTGGGAACCGAAGCGCAATTCACCCGAATCAGAGGCCGCTTGGATCTGGGGCTGCGTTTATGGATTTCATTTGCAATGAGTTCTTTACCTGTACCGGATTCTCCAGAAATCAGTACGTTCGCGTCCGTTGTTGCTACCATGTCGATTTGCTTCAAAATGGTTTGGAGCGAAGGACTTTGACCAATGATCCCACCAAAAGATTGAAGTTCTCCTACTTCTTCATTGAGGTATTCATTTTCTAATTCCAATTGTTTTCTGAGACGTTGGATTTCGTCAAAGGCACAGGCTTTTTCTGCCTCCATTTTTTTCCGCGTTGAAATATCGCGACCAAACCCTACAGCGTATTCCTCCCCATCAAATTCGACAAAGCTTACCGTTACTTCTACCGGGAAAATTTTGTTATCCTTGGTTATATTGCTGGACTCGAAAGAAATATTCTTTTCCTTACGAAGTTCCTTCCAAAACTTAAGCCAAGTCTTTTTATTTGAATCAGGGTCGATGTCTTGAATAGTGAGACCTATCAACTCATCTTCTGAATAACCAAGGCGCTTGCAGGCAGCATCGTTTGCCTTCAAAATAACACCTTCAGAATCATGAAAAATTATCACATCGGCAGACTGCTGTATTGTGAATCGAGCAAGCTCCAACGTTCTTTCTTTTCTAATATCTTTTCCCATAATGGCACTCTAAGAATTATAAATTCACCCCAACAATATACGAAAATGAGTAGCATAACTACTTAAAACAGCAATCTACTTATTTGAGTAGTTCAATCCCCAACCTCATATATCCGTTAATCATAATAAAAACAATATATTAATATGATCCTCAGCTTTGGCACAATCCCTGCTATATAAATGATAAAGATCTACGTTGCCAACATGAATGAAAGAAGGGAAAGATAAAATGACCAATAAAACAAAAACCCTCGACGCAAAGATTGAGCTAGAAGGAATTAATCACTTTGCCTTAAATGTTAAAGATATGAAGCGAGCCGAAACTTTTTACACTCAAGTTTTAGGGTTCCCCGTCATTCACAGAACAGAAACTAAAGCCGGGTTTAAACACATTGAAGTCGATGCCGGTAATGTTGCCATCGCCTTATTTGAATCTCCTGAACTGGACCTTGAAGCAGCTCACAAAATTATGACCGATGACGGGTATTTGCACTTTGCATTTGGCGCTCCCTACAATCGATTTGATCAGACCTTACAAGCGTTAGACAAAAGCGGAGTAAAGGTAGATGGCAAACCGCGCGACTGGGGTAAAAGTGTGTCCATATATTTCCGCGATCCAGATGGGAATCAATTAGAAATTAATTTCACAAAATAAAGAAGTTGTGTTGCATTAGCATAAGGAACAGAGCCATGAAAGAAAATATCAAACCCTTTGAAATAAAAATTTATCCCCCTGAAGCTCAGGCAGCCGGCCAGTTTGACGGCGGTCGTATTACCGAAACCAAACCCATTGGGTTCCCCCATGAAGGCCCGGCAATCAAAAATTTGGGCCCATTATTTTACTGGGCTTGGGCCACAGCAAAAGGATATGGGAAAATTGGCCTCCATCCACATCAGGCTTTTGAAATTATGAGTTACGCTCTGGAAGGAGAAATCGGACATTTTGATACACTAGGAAACCGAAGCCGAGTAAAATCCGGCGGCGCTCAGGTTATGCAGGCAGGATCAGGGATTTCCCACGAAGAAGAAACAGTTGGGGAATTCAATGATTTTTTTCAAATATGGTTCGACCCAGGTGTTCAAAAAGCGCTTTACCGGAAACCCACCTACAATGAATTTAAACATGAAGACTTTTTAATTGAAAAACACGAGGGAACAACCGCCAAAGTTATCCTTGGAAAAGGATCACCGATTGTTCTTCAGTCTGATGTAATCATGAAAGATATCTCCATTGAAGATGACCATGCATTTCAGTACACCCTCGATCAAGGAAGAACCCTGGCCTTAGTGGTTATTTCCGGCCAAGGTATGGTGTTTGATATTCAGAATGGAACGAAATACTACATCAACAAAAAGGATTTCGCCCTGATTCATGCAAAACAAAACGGCAGGATTTCAATTCATGCAGACGCCTCTTTTCGTCTAGCCGCTCTTGAAGTTCCTTCCCAAGTAAGCTACCCATTGTACCGAAATTGACAAAAAGGAAATTACTATGAAGGCATTTTTTCAAACAGATGAAAACTTTAACAACTTAATAATCCGAGTGATGCTTGGAATCGTTATATTCCCCCATGGCGCTCAAAAACTACTGGGTTGGTTTGGCGGATATGGCCTGGAAGGAACTCTTGGTTTTTTTACGGATAAATTAGGGGTTCCCATGATCATTGCAATACTAATTATTCTGGGAGAGTCATTAGGAGCATTGGGTTTGATAGCTGGGTTTCTAACTCGATTTTGCGCTGCGGGAATTTTCATGATCATGGTTGGAGCCATACTCATGTCACACGGCTCAAATGGATTTTTTATGAACTGGTCTGGGCAACAGGCAGGTGAGGGTTTTGAATACCATCTTCTTGCCATCGCATTATGCCTTCCCCTTTTAATCAGTGGTGGTGGGCGATTTTCTGCTGACGGCCTTATTTCAAAACGTTTTTTAAAATAAAGAAATTAAAAATGAAAAATAATATTACGTGCTTAACCATTGCCCTAATTCTAATCTTTCCCAGTTACTCCTGGGCTGATGACAAAACAGAAAATCTGGTCTGGGACGCCGGAAAAGTAGAACTCCAGCTTGAAAAGTTAGCAGAGGGCGTCTATACGTTTTATCCCACAGACGCCAAAGAGAAAAACGCTAAAGGATATCCCGTTGCCACCTCTGGTGGCTTTATTGTCGGCGACAAAGAAGTTCTCGTGGTCGAATCTATGGTGAATAAACGATTAGCGGAACAAGTTATCAGCTTTATCAGAAAGGTAACGGACAAACCCATTGGTTATTTAGTAAACACCAGCTACCACGGTGATCATGCTTATGGGAATTACCTGTTTCCTGAAACAACCAAAATTATTCAACACAGCAAAACAAAAACCTTCATGGACAACAAAGAGGGTTTTGAAGCAGATAAAAAATGGATGTCTCAGTACTTTGGGAAGCATCGAGGAATTGAAGATGTTGTAGCCCGGTCTGCCGATATCATTGTTGACAATAAGCAAACAATTGATCTGGGAAATAAAAAGGTTGAAATCATACATATGGGGTTTGCTCAAACCGCAGGAGATTTATTCGTATGGGTTCCAGACAGCAAAGTTTTCTGGACGGGAAACCCGGTTGTCGCACAGCCTCCTGCCCTGCCTTGGTTGCTGGATGGTAGACATGAAGAAGTTCTCACGACAATGAAAAAAGTTCGCTCTTTCCTGCCTGAAGATGCAATCGTGGTTCCTGGTCACGGAGTACCCGTCAAACCTGAAGACCTCGATTTTATTATTAGATATCTGGAAACGTTAAGCCAAGAAGTAAAAAGTGCTATCGAGAAAGGCTTTACATTGGAACAGTCTCAAAAGAATATCACCATGAAAAAATTCCAAGGCTATGCCTTGTGGAACTGGGTGCATTCTGGCGTAAATGTACCTAACACTTTCAAAGAGCTTTCAAAATCCAAGTAATTCTATAATCGACCGTCAATTAAAACTACCGACTCAAACGCAAATAATAAGTGAGGAAATTAAAATGGAATTTTCAGAAACAATTCAAAAGCGCCAATCTATTAAATCCTATCAGGCGGATAAAAACATAAGCGATGAAGAATTGGACGAGCTAATGCAAGAGGTAATACTAAGCCCCAGCTCCTTCAATCTTCAACATTGGAAATTCATAGCCGTAAAAAGCAGTGATCTTAAAAAAAGCATACGGGAAGCTGCCTGGGGACAAGAGCATGTTGAGTCCTGCTCCTTTTTAATTGCTGTTTGCGGAAAATTAAACGCCTTTGAAGATGCTCCCGTTATTTATCAAGATGTGGACCCAGAAATACAGAAAAAAGTTCTACCTATGATCAAAGGTTTCTATGAGGACAAAAGCCAATTGCAAAGAGACGAAGCCATTCGAAGTGCATCACTGGCTGCGATGACATTTATGTTTGGCGCCGTAAATCGAGGATGGGACACTTGCCCTATGATCGGGTTTGATCCCGTCGCGGTCGGAAAGATACTAGAGCTTGATGCTTCTCATATTCCCGTGATGCTATTGACCCTTGGCTATAGAAAAGAAGACCCGCGCCCTAGATCTTCAAGAAGACCGGTTAGTGAAATAGTGAAAATGAATACTCTTAATGGGCCAGGATTAATGGAGTGAGCCTTCCTCGGCATTCACAAAACTGGAGCAGCAAATTTTTCTAATTCCTTTCCCCTAAATGCTATAATGCATCAACTGAACTTAATTTAAGGCGTATTTAATGATTATTGTAATGTCTTCAGGTGCCAGTCCTGAACAAATTGAAAAAGTAACAAAAACGATTGAAGAACTTGGCTACACTCCACATGAAATTTCAGGAGTAGAGAGAAAAGTAATCGGTGCCGTCGGGGATGAGCGCGGAAAAGATCGATTGCAAGCCATAGAAACGATGGCAGGTGTAGAAAGTGTCTTCCCCATCTTAAAACCCTATAAACTTGCCAGCCGCGAAGTGCAACCTGTCAATACGGTTGTTCATGCAGATGGTGTTTCAATTGGCGGGGAAGAAATCGCGATCATAGCTGGCCCCTGCTCGGTAGAAAGCAAAGAACAAATTTGCACTACAGCCAAACTGGTAAAAGCGGCCGGAGCTAATTTTCTAAGAGGCGGTGCTTACAAACCCCGAACATCTCCTTATAGTTTCCAAGGTATGGAGGAAGACGGTCTTAAATTACTGGCAGAAGCCAAAAAAGCATCGGGACTCCCAATCGTCACAGAAATTATGAATCCGAGAGAAATTGAACTGGTTGTAGAATATGCAGACATTCTGCAAGTGGGTGCTCGGAACATGCAGAATTTTTCTTTATTAAAAGAGCTAGGAAGAGTAAACAAACCCATTCTTTTAAAACGCGGTATGATGAACACCATCAAAGAATTTCTTATGTCAGCTGAGTATGTTTTATCAGAAGGAAACAGCAATGTGATCCTTTGTGAAAGAGGCATCCGTACCTTTGAGACGGCTACTCGAAATACCCTCGACATAAGTTGCATACCGGTCCTAAAAAAAGAAACTCACCTACCTATTGTCATTGACCCCAGCCACGCCACAGGATATTGGGATTTGGTGGAATCCATGTCTCGCGCTTCCATCGCTGCCGGGGCGGATGGTCTGATCATTGAGGTACACCCTGACCCGGTCAAAGCATATTCTGATGGACCTCAATCTCTCAAGCCGTCGAAGTTTTCCAGTTTAATGAAAAATCTGCGACCCTTTGCTGAATTGATGGGGCGAACTCTGAATTCCGGGTCATAAAAACTGCGCCCCTAACCGCTTGAATTTCCATGGTTTTAGGTTTATTCTAATTCTGGTTTTCTTTTTCTCCGAGGCTTGAAAAACATGCCTCGAACTTTGTGAAGAACCCAGAATGAATGAACTCTATTTAGCCAATCGTAATCTTTCCGAAACCTATCGGCAAACACTTAAGGAAAAAGCTTCCTCCCTTGATCAGTCAAATTTATTTTCTGACGAAGCTGATATAAATCCTCAAAAATATTACTTAGATTTCAAATATCGCGCGTTGGAGTTTGTCAACCACGAGACAGAACTTCTAAAAAAAGAATGCCTCATATCAGAAAGCTCTCATCTAATTCTGCTCAAACAAACCGCATTGGTCGACACGATTGTGCAGGCGGCATTTACTTCTGCCCTATGTTTTTTTAATAGACAAAATAATCAAGATTTAGAAAAAGAAACTGTCCCATTGGCCATTCTTGCTCGCGGAGGTTATGGTCGTGAAGAGATGTATTTCAGGTCTGATGTGGACATTCAAATTGTCTCCCAATCTTCATTAGACAATGAGGAAAAAAAGTGTGCCGAAGAAATCATTCGCCACTTTGAATACCTATTTACTTTTCAGGATATTTTTCCTTCCTCTGGTAATTCCTGCTACACCGAAAACGAATTTATTGAAAAAGATCTGAACGCGGAAAATATTCCTCAGTTCCTCGCGCTGCTAGAACACCGTTTTGTGACGGGAAATATTTTTGCATACAAAGAATTCAAAAGCTCAGTAAAAACCGTTAGCTTGATACATCATGATGAAATAATCAAACATTGCTTGAGCCACGGGGATCATTATGAAGTTCAAAACACGGTCTTCCAACAAGAGCCTGACATCAAAGTAGAACTTCAGAGATTATATTGGGCTCTCGCTTCCGTTCGCATAATTCAAAAAATCGAAAAAACCAATCAGTTTGAGCTAATGAACGACCTTTTTGCTAAAAATCTTATTAGCCCGCTGGCATTTAAAAGTATGCAGAAAGGATTCAATTTTTTATCCAAGGTACGGTTGCTCCTTCACACAATACAGCAGGGAGCGCACAGAGATGTGATGAGCTATGAAGTAAGAGAGAAAATAGCTCAATCGATGGGCTATGAAGTAAAGCCATTCTTTCAGGAATATTTTTTTGAGGCCGTTTACCCTCTCAAAAGATTCAGCCGCAACCTCTACTGGGAAAGTATGGCGGTAGACACTAAAAAGATCAAAAACCTGTCTGAGTTTTTCTCCTTAAACACTCAAAGCCAGATCTTTTTTGAAAAAGACCCGGAGATATTATTCTCTAATAATCCTCTTTGGTTTTTTAAAGTTTTCATATGGGTTGCCGAGAGGAACTATTATCTTTCTTATGACGTGATTCGAGCTATCGAACAGCATGTCGATCAGGCCTATCCTATTTTCAATAGTGAATCTTCCAACCTTGAAATTCAAAATTGCTTTAAACGGATGATCCGCGGAAAGTATTTTGCAAAAGCCCTTCGGCTATTGCATGAATTTGAAATACTTGAAAACTTTTTGATCCCTGAATTTAAAAATCTTCGCGGACTGTTACAGGATATTTATGTCCACAAGTTTCCTACTGACGTTCATATTCTTTCGGCATTAGATGTTTTGAACGGATTGGAGTTCAGAAAAACTGCTGATCCCTTTCTGGCAGAACTCTACCACTCACAAAGGGATAAAACCGCTCTCAAACTAGCAGTTTTGCTTCACGATATCGGCAAAGGCGTCAAAGTCGGTGATCAAAACGAGGAACTGGTCGGAGCAAGGTTAATCCCAAAAATTCTTGAAAATCTCGGTTATGGTGACAAACCCAAAAGGGTCGAAGATGTTGCCTTTCTGGTCGAAAAACATCTGACCCTATATGACCTTATGTTGCTAGACCCGGAAGCCGACGACACTTATGACATGGTGCTTGATCTCGTCAATCACGACAAGGAAAGACTCAAAATGCTGGTGCTGCTTACCCACGCAGATCGGGGAGGGACAAAAATGAATATGTCCGCCACGCAAATTGAACAACTGAAACTATTCTACCAATACACCCTTCATCACAAGAGTCGAGAAAGTGTGCCAAATGCCATTAAGCTTGAGTTTCTCAAAATGGTTCGGTTACCTCGGGAACTGCAATCGCAACTTGAAATATATTACAAATTCAGTCAAACCAAAAAGCCGTTCATGGCAGAAATGTTATTTAACCCCGGGCAACCAGCAGATTTGATTGTCTGCTCCCAAGACACCCAGGGTTTTCTCCATAAAGTCTCAGCTGTCCTCGCCTTTAACCAGCTTGATATAGTGCAGGCAAATATACAAACGATGAAAGATAAAGTTTTCGATGTTTTCAAAGTGACTAATGCCTCAGGCGAGCCCATTGACTATGGAGATTTCTTTTTTATTCAGAATCGAATCCAAGAAGACCTGCATCGAATATTTATTGATAAACAAAATTTATCAGATATTTTCAGCGACAGAACTTTTGGAAACATTAAAGAAGACACTCCTTTTCGGAATGTTAAGTTGAAGATGAAAACAATAGGACGTTCCGTTAAAATTGCCACACATAATCTGCCCGGCACCTTTATGATGGAAGCCAAAGTTTTATCTGACGCCAATATGGAATGCCAAAAAGCGGTCCTTCATACGCACCAGGGAACAGCTTCCAACGTATTTTATTTGCGCCCAAATGATGTAGCTGAAATAATGAATCATCAAGATCATTTCATTAAAACATTTACAGAAGCGCTAACTCCTCTCCTAAATGGAGGTTCAATTTTTTTACCTGAGAAACTAAATGGGTAATGCTCGAGATATACCAATGGAATATAGGAAGCCAAAATTTTTAATAAAATTGCTATTGTTGCTTGGCGCTACTACAGTCAGCCTGGTATTCGCCCACAACTTAAATGCAGAACCTTATCAAGCTTCTCTTAAGAAAGCTGTGGAACTGGACAAAGACGGCTTCTATGAAGATGCCATACAATACTGGGAAAAGTCTCTCATCGGTTCGCCAGCAAATGTCAGGCTTTATTCAGGATTAAAAATTTCAGGCACCTATACTAAGCTTGGCGACTTAAATCGGGCTGCGAAAATTTCCCAAGCTCTTACTGAAAATCATCCGAAAAAATATGAATCCTGGTTTAGTTATGCCAACGCTTCAGGCGCACTAGAGAAATATTCTGAGGCCGTATCTGCTTTTAAAAAAAGTATCGAACTTAACCCCAGTGAAGGGTTGGGAAAAGTAGGCCTCGCCTTTGCCTATTTTGGAAATAGTAAACCAGACCTAGCCATTGCCGAACTCAAAGCTGCAATGAAAATTTTTAAGGCTAACAAAAATATTTCCTGGTATCGCGATTGTCGATTAGCCATAAGACAAATTAAAGATTTTGCCAGATTCCCTCCAAAATTCGCTCAGCTATGGCTTGAAACAAATCTAAAGCGAGTACAAGACACGTTCGAAGGCTCTGTCCTCGATTTCGAAAACCTGCTCAAATCCAATTAGATTTATCCACCTCTTTAAAAGCAGCCTTTTTGCATTTCATCAAAGATTTATTTCTACAATCCATAAATATTAAAAAATTTTAATACAAAGTTAATTTTCTTTTAATTTTAGTTTTATAAGATAGCCACAGTACTTTTTCTCCTCCTTTCTGGGGGAACGGATTTAGCGTCAAGACTGAGTCCTTCTCCCATATCCTCCACATTAGGGGAACCAACAGCTATTAGCTCTGTTGGTTCCCCTTTTGTTTTTTCAGCCTAAAACCTCCTAGCAGTTCCTTGTAATACATTATTAATCAAATTTTTACAGCATCAAATCAGCCTTAAATCTCAAAGAATTCACGGAAACAGGGGTTCATATTTCGCTGCATTTAAGATACAATCGGGATTCCAAAGAAACGGGAAAACAGGGACTCGAGGAGGCATTTCTCCTTTAATTTGTCTCGGTAGGCAAAATTAATACTGAAATCATTTATACCCTCATTTGTATAGAGGGGAAATTATATAGAAAGAGTAAGAATGGGTAAAAAATCGAAATATAATTTGGTTTGGATGGATTGCGAAATGACCGGCCTTGATGTAGATAAAGAGGTTCTAATTGAAATCGCCACTCTCATCACCGACAGTGAATTGAATGTTTTGGAAGAAGGGCCTTGCATAGCCATCCATCAAAGAAACGAGATACTTGACAAGATGGACGAATGGAATACCAAACACCATAACGCATCCGGTTTGGTCAAACGTGTACAGCAATCCCTAATCAGCGATGCCGAGGCAGAAAAAAGGACTTTGGATTTTGTAAAAAAGTATTGCCCAAAAGGAATTGCCCCACTGTGTGGAAACTCGATTCATCAGGATAGGAAGTTTCTGCATAAATACATGCCGGAGTTGCACTCCTATTTCCACTACAGAAGTATCGATGTTACCTCCATTAAAGAACTTGTTACTCGCTGGTATCCAACCGGCCCCAAATTCCCCAAAAAAAGCCAGGAACATGTAGCAATGATCGACATACGGGAATCACTGCAAGAATTGGTCTTTTATCGGGAAAATTATTTTGTAGGGCAAGAAGCTTTTGTTTCTGAATCTACTGCGATATAAAACTCACTATGAATAAAGGTGCACTAATAACGATAGCTTTTTTGCTTTTGGTCGCAAGCGTTTCTATTGACCTATTATGGACGGGCAATAAATTCCAATGTGAAATTTGTATAAAGTACAAAGATCAAATTGTTTGCCAAAAAGTAAAAGGAATGGAAAAACAAGACACCATAATGACAGGCATCAGCACGGCTTGTGGAGCCGTAGCAAATGGTATGACCGAATCCATCGAATGCCAGGCACAGCCACTTGAGAAAATGGTTTGCGAGGATATCAAATCCACCTGAAACAGGTGGGAACCATTTTCACCAGCAGCAATGGTCAGATAGCCTAACAACAAGCGCGGGTAAAGAACTTAGGATTTAGTGCAAATTAAGTCGTAGACTTGTTGGTATTTTTCTTCCACGCTTCCCAAGTTAAAACGAAAGCGGTCCTTGTCCATTTTCTCGTTGGTTTCCCAGTCCCACAACCGACACCCATCAGGACTAATTTCATCGCCTAGCAATACTTCACCATTATGGCGACCAAACTCCACCTTGAAATCGACCAATCGAATTTTTCGTTCTTTAAAAAAATCAACCATCAGTTTATTAATTTTTAGTCCTTCTGACTTTAAAATATCGACTTCT
>JAJDAV010000080.1 GCA_029261695.1 Nitrospinaceae bacterium
GATACTAATACCAGCAAAATTCCGATCATTATGCTTACGGCAAAGGGAGAAGAGTCCGATATTGTAATAGGCCTGGAGTTGGGGGCAGACGACTATGTCACCAAACCCTTCAGTGTGAAAGTTTTTCTCAGTCGGGTGAAAGCTGTATTGCGGCGAAAAGAGGGTCCTCCGTCATCGGAGACTTCGAGCATGGTGTTTGCAGACCTGAAAATACAACCGGAAAAATATGAAGTATTAGTTAAAGGAACAATGGTAAAATTAACTCTTACTGAATTTAAAATTCTGGAGTTTCTAGCTAAAAGACCTGGCTGGGTTTTCACTCGAGGGCAAATCGTAGACACCGTTCGAGGGGATGGCTATGCTATTACCGACAGAGCCATCGACTTCCAAATAGTAGGCCTACGTAAAAAATTAGGCGAAGCCTCTAGATACATTGAAACAGTGCGCGGTGTCGGCTACCGATTTGCAGACTCATAAAATTGCCCACACTCTGCAAACAGTTACTGCTATAAATTATGGCTAAAAAAAGAATTCTCTGGCAGTTATTTCCTACCTATTTACTCATTACCTTCACAGCCATTTTTGCGGTAGGAGGTTATGCCCTTAATTCTCTTCGAGATTTTTATTACGACAGAACAGAAGCAGATTTAATGGCCCGTGCCCGACTTGTTGAGATTCAGGTTTGGAATTCCTCCCCTTCCCTTGCCCCTCAAAAATTGAGAGCACTTAGCCGCGAACTTGGAAAAGCAACAGACACCCGAATTACTATTATTGATATCGCAGGACGCGTGTTAGGCGATTCCCATGAAGACCCCCTTAGAATGAGTGATCATTCTGATCGCCCTGAATTCAAACCCGCCCTGGAAGGAGGAGTCGGAACCTCGATTCGCTTCAGCAATACATTGGGTGAACGAATGATGTATCTAGCGATCCCCTTGAATTTCGAAGGAAACATTAAAGGAGTCATTCGCGCTTCCATTCCGGTCACATTCATCGATCGAGAGTTAAGATCAATTGAAATTAAAATTGCCATAGCGGGTCTGATAGTGGCTTTTTTTGCAGCAGGTATCAGCTTGCTCGTATCCCGTAGAATTAGCCGTCCTATAGAAAAAATGAGATCGGTTGCAGAATCTATTTCGAGGGGAGAGTTGGGAGAAAAGTTATCCGTTGAAAGTGATTCCATAGAAATTTCAGCGCTCGCCGATTCTTTGAATAAAATGGTGGCCCAGTTGGATGAACGAATTCGCACGATCACCGATCAACGAAACGAAAGCGAAGCGGTTCTTTCCAGTATGGTCGAAGGTGTTTTGGCCGTAGATTCACAAGAAAGGTTTCTCAGCATGAACCTTGCTGCCAGCAAATTAATTGGCATTGATTTGGAAGAAGCCGAAGGGCGGCCTATTCATGAAGTTGTTCGAAACCCCGATCTTTTAAAATTTGTAAGTCAAACCATCAAAGGAAGTGAAAATGCTGAAACGAACCTCGCCATTGGAGGAGAAAACGAAAAGTATCTACAAGCACATGGAGCCATTCTTCATGACAGTCATGGAAATGCCGTAGGTGCGGTTATTGTGCTGAATGATATTACCCGAATTCGCCGTCTGGAAACTATACGGCGAGATTTTGTCGCAAATGTTTCTCACGAGTTAAAAACTCCCATTACACTGATCAAAGGTTTTGTAGAAACCCTTTTGGAAGGGGCGATGAATAATCCTGAAGAAGCGGAACGCTTTCTAAAAATAATCTCAGGGCATGCCGATAGAATGAACTCTATCATTGAAGATCTTCTCAGCCTTTCAAGGCTTGAGCTGGACCCAGGTCAATCTAAAGTTGTACTGGAAGAAATGGGAATAAAAAATGTTCTAGAATCAGCAATTAGAGACTGCGAAGTTAAAGCATCGAAAGTAAACTCATCAATTCACTTAATTTGTGACGAGGATATAAGAGTTCCCATTAACCCACCATTATTTAGTCAGGCCATCATCAACCTTTTAGACAACGCTCTCAAATACAGTGAGCCTGAAAGCAACATCGAAGTCAAAGCGTCCAAAGAAAACTCAGAAGTTTTGATTGCTGTGCAAGATTGGGGTAGTGGAATTGATTCCATACATTTACCAAGACTATTTGAAAGATTTTATCGAGTGGACCAGGCACGCAGTCGAAAACTAGGCGGAACAGGGCTGGGTCTCGCAATCGTCAAACATATCACCCAAGCCCATCGCGGCAAAGTCTCCGTAAAAAGCACGCTTGGCAAAGGCAGTTGCTTTTCAATTCACCTACCCATTGATTGAAGACTATTGAACTGTTAGCTCCCTCAGTTAGTCTTATTCTTCATACACATAAAACCTAATTTAATCCTCATCATTCTCTAACCTTCAATTCTTAAATTACTACCCATTGGTAGTTTATTTTTAATTTAGGAGGAGAAAGAATGTTTAAGAACCGTTTATTTGTAATTTTCCTGACTGTTTTAGCTTTGGGATGGTTAGTTCCCTCAATCGCTATGGCGGAAATGTCGGAGCAAGAACTAAGACTGCAAGCCTTGGAAGAAAGACAGCAAGGTAATGCTGCCCTATTAGATGTTTTAAAACGTTTCACCTGGTACGGAGATCTGAGAAACCGCTATCAAGCAGAAGAAACTGAAACCAGCACTTCATCTGCCCCAAGAGATCGGTTTCGACTGCGATTTCGTTTTGGTGGAAAAGTTCACATGTCCAAAGATCTCGATGTGATATTTCGGTTAGATACTCCAGGTGTAGGCTCTGTCGATTCGGGTAATGCCACTCTGGATGGGACTTTTGGATCCAAAGGAATTGACCTGGGTGTGGCTCACTTTAATTACACACCTACTATTTTTGGTATGGATACAACCGTCATGGGCGGAAAATTCAAACCCCCATTTATGAAATCTGAAATTATTTGGGACAGTGATGTTACCTCTGAAGGTTTGGCAGAACATATAACTCTTTTAAATAATGGGAAAACGACAATTGACGCCATTTTTGGGCAATTGGTTTTAGAAGAAAACAACCCCGGAAGAGATTTATATCTCATGGCCTATCAGGGTGTCCTAACTCAAAAAACTGGGATGGGAAAATTTAAATTCGCCGTTGGTTATTATGATGTGGTGAATCATGAAGAAAACACCGCACTCACTGCCGTTGGAACCAACTCATCCGTTTCCACAGGATCTGAAGTAAAGATGCTTGATTTTATGGGTGAGTGGTCAAATAAAATCATGGGCCATAAATTAAAGATTTTTGGGGAGTACGAAAAAAATGTTGGAGCCTTGCTTGCCGGAAACTCCGATTTGGATACGGCTTGGCAATTGGGTGCAAAGTATGGGAAATCCGGTAAAAAGTTTGGCGACTGGGATTTAAAAGTCCTTTATCGGGTCGTTCAATCTGAGGCCGTACTAGACACTATTTCTGACTCCGATTTCCATGGCAGCCGAAGTAATGCACGCGGTTGGGAGACGGGTGGTGGAATTGGGCTGCGAAAAGGTGTCAAACTGGCAGTCACCTATTTTGACACACAGGAAGAGCGAGGGACTAAGCGTGAAAACTGGACTCTTCAAACGGATTTAAAATTCAAGTTTTAGTTCTAGACAAAGTAAATTAGAAGCATTCAAACTCCTCCAAGTTTGAAGCTTTAACCGCCGGGCGGGCCGATTTTTGGTCTGCCCGGTTATTTTTTTTCTTTTCTCCCTCCTGTTTTTTCGACACTTCCGCAGATTCTCATCCTTAATAGCATTTCCTCATACAATCCTAATATTGAACAGGTACAAATCTAATAATAGAAGTTTATGTTTGCTGTAGTCCAACAGCAATCAAACATAAGGAGTAAAAAATGATCAAAAAATTATCAATTCTCTTACTAGTCATGGTTTGGGCAAGTGCTGCGAGTGCGGCCCCTATAAAAGTAGACCCAGAACTTTCAGCATATAGCAAACAGGGTGGAGTGAGCGGAAACCTCTCCAGTGTAGGTTCTGATACTTTGAACAACCTGATGACCTTGTGGAGTGAAAAATTCAAACAATTTTATCCCAATATTAATATCCAAGTAGAAGGTAAAGGTTCTTCAACGGCTCCTCCCGCACTTATTTCTGCAACCGCTCAATTGGGTCCCATGTCTCGTCAAATGAAGCAAAAAGAAATGGATCTATTTGAATCTAAATTTGGTTACAAACCAACTCCGATTCGTGTTGCGGTAGACGCTTTGGCGGTTTTCGTTAACAAAGATAACCCAATCAAAGGTCTTAACTTGAAACAGGTGGATGCGCTGTTCTCCAAAAGTCGCCGTCGAGGAAATGCTGAAGTTGAAACTTGGGGTGACTTGGGCGTAACAGGAAGCTGGGCAAACCGACCCATCAGTGTTTATGGTCGTAACTCTGCATCTGGCACTTATGGTTTCTTTAAAAAACTGGTCATGAAAAAAGGCGATTACAAAGACCAAGTAAAAGAACAACCCGGTTCTGCATCAGTAGTTCAAAGTGTAAGCGTAGACCAGTTTTCAGCTGGCTACAGTGGAATTGGTTATAAAACTTCAGGAGTGCGAGCTTTACCATTAGCCGAGTCTGGCTCTACCTTTGTAGAAGCGACTGCTGTAAACGCACTTTCGGGGGAATATCCACTGGCTCGCTTCCTTTACATCTATGTAAACAAAGCACCGGGAAAACCTTTAGATCCCTTGACCAGGGAATTTGTAAAAATGATCCTTTCCAAAGAAGGCCAGGAGGTAGTTGTCAAAGGCGGCTATTTTCCAATTGCTAAAACGGTAACCGCGCAAGATCTGCAAAAGATCGAAGCGACTATGACCAACTAAAAAAATGACTCAAAAAGTAATATCAAAAACGCCTGGCTCGGGGACTTCGAACCCTGGCCGGGCTTTTTTTGGCAAAAGCCTCCTCCGAAGAAAAATGGTCGACAATATTGCTCGTGGAGCAGTAACAGCGGGGGGTTGGGTAATAATTTTCTCCATCCTTGCAATTTTGTTCGTCATTGTTAGCGAGTTCTACCCTCTTTTTAAAAACCCCACCGTTAACTTAATATCTGAATTCAAAATCAAAAGCCCCGCCCTAGCTTTGGGCATGGGGCAATATAGAGAAAAAGCTTACACAGTAGAAACAGACGGGATTCGTTTTTATTCACTCACTGATAAGAAGTTTTTATCCAAACCAGAATTACCAGACCTTAATGAGGCCAGGGTAACTCACGTTTCTCCGTCCGTATCTAACAGTCCCGTGCTAGGCCTTTCTGATGGGCGGATTTACCCTTTACAAATAGAGTTTCGCTCTGTTTATGATTCTGACAGTAAACGTTCCATTCAGCCCGAATTAAAATATGAAAACCCTATCCAAGTTATTGAAGACGGTTCTCCTATTACCGTATTGACACATATAAAGAATGAATCAAGCTTACGAATTGCGGCGCAGGCATGGCAATCCAAAGTTGCTTTGGTAGAAATTAAAGAACGAAAAACCATGATGGGCACGACGCGAAAATCCATTTCGCAGGAGACAATCTCCATCCCTGTGAAAGGTAACATCTCGGCGATGGCCTTTGATGAGGCCTACAACGGACTACTTGTAGGCACTACGTCTGGTCAGATTCTTAGAGTCGATTTAGAAGATCCCTATGCGCCAGCACAACTGGTAGGAGCAACCCCTTCAGAAGACATATCCATAGTAAATATGGCCTTCGCTCTGGGCGGCTACACCTTAGTCATAACAGACTCAAAGGGTGGTGTCACATCCTGGCAAATGGATAAAAATTCTGAGAATAATCTGAGCTTAAAAATAATCAACGAATTTAAACCTCATCAAACAGCACCTCATTTATTTTCTTATTCGCTTCGCAACAAAGGCTTTCTAAGTGGCTCCGAAGAAGTAATTCGCGTACATTACGCGACCACCGGAAAAACACAGTTGACTCTCCCTAAGCCGGGGAAATCGAGTTACACAGCTATGGTTCTGGCCCCAAAATTCGATGGCATCCTCACTGCGGATAAGGCGGGCAACTTGCACCATTGGGAAATGGAAAACCCCTACCCTCAAATTTCTTACGCAGGACTTTTCGGAGAAACCTGGTACGAAGGATATGACCGACCAGAATATGTTTGGCAATCCACTGGAGGCACCGATGAGTTCGAATCCAAATTCAGTCTCGTTCCTTTAATCTTCGGAACGTTAAAAGGAACTTTATATGCAATGCTGTTTGCCATTCCTCTCGCGATATTCGGTGCGTTCTATGTATCGCAGTTTATGGATCCGAACCTGAAACGCACCATCAAGCCAACAATAGAAATCATGGCAGCTCTTCCCAGTGTGGTGTTAGGATTTTTTGCAGCCTTGGTAATTGCACCGCAAGTGGAAAAGTTTCTTCCTGGTGTATTTCTCATGCCTTTTATCGTAACAGCACTGCTTGTCGCTGCCTTATTAATTTACGAAACCACCCCTTCAATAAAACCGGTTGCAAAGAAAGGTAAAGAAATTTATTTATTAACCATCATCACTTTTTTAGGCGGCTTTCTTTCTTTTTATATCGGAACTTTGGTCGAGTCCTCTTTTCTAATGGGCGACCACCGCTCCTGGCTGAAACAGGTTTTTGATGTTACCTACGACCAAAGAAACGCACTAGTAGTCGGACTAGCTATGGGATTTGCAGTTATTCCCATCATGTTCACCATTGCAGAAGATTCTCTCTCCAATGTTCCTGAACATTTGAAGGCTTCCTCTCTAGCTTTAGGGGCTACCCCTTGGCAGACCGCCTTAAAAGTTATTCTTCCAACGGCAAGCCCTGGAATATTTTCAGCGGTTATGATTGGCTTTGGCCGAGCGGTAGGTGAAACCATGATTGTTCTTATGGCTACTGGAAACACTCCGGTAATGGAGTGGAGCATGTTCAACGGTTTTCGTGCGTTGTCAGCCAATATTGCTGTTGAACTTCCTGAAGCACCGGAAGGCGGCACTCTTTTCCGAATCCTATTTCTTGCAGCTTTTTTGCTGTTCGTTATGACGTTTATTATTAATACGATTGCAGAAGTAGTTCGACTGCGACTGCGAAAACGATATCAAGGCCTTTAACATTTAATAATTAATTTATGAAAACAGCAGGTAAAAATATTTGGAAGCGCGGCGATCTTTTCATTTGGATGACCGGAGCAGGGCTGGCACTTTCCTTAATTATGACTGCCGCCCTTGTATTAGGTATTGTGGTCAATGCAACACGCTTTTTCTGGCCGACTGAAATTCAATCCATCACACTCAAAGACGAATCAAAAGTTTTAGGGATGATTATGGAAAGAGAAGAAATCCCCACCACAGAAATTAATTCCCCCTTACCCGTACGCCATAGAATCCAAATAAAGAAAGCCAATAGAGACCTTTACGATTCGGACTTTATCTGGTTGGACGAGGAAGATATCCGTATCACGCAAACCCCTAAAGATGTCATTGCAGTGGAGCGCAGAGAGTGGGGTTACTTTTTTGGGTACATAAAAGAAGTTCGCGACAGCGGGGAAATTATTGCCCGCGGAACTGTAGATGGCCTCAAGGTGATCAAGGATATGCTAGGTGAAGTCCATGCCTTGAATGACGAGATTTCTAGATTGGAGAAAAAAGAAATCGGTGCCGTCAATTACCAGATAGAACGTATCCGACTAAAAGCAAAAAAACTCGCACTCGATGGCAGGACTACCGGTTCGGAGGTGGAAGCCCTAAATGCGAAACTACCCGAATTGCAGAAGAAATATGAAAAATTAGAAGAAAAACTTATTCAGTTACGTTCTTCTCATAAATCCAAGGTTGTTTTACAAACCATCGAAGGCAAAGAAAAAATTCTTTCCCTGTCGCAGGTGTTGGATATTTTCAACCCCAACCAATTTTCATTTTTTGACAAGGCAGGGTACTTTTTAAAAGGCATCAATAATTTTTTCTGGGATGATCCGCGTGAAGCAAACACCGAAGGGGGTGTCTTCCCTGCAATATTCGGTACGGTCCTCATGGTGTTGATCATGAGTATGATGGCCACTCCCCTGGGCGTTGTGGCGGCCCTTTACCTCCGTGAATACGCTCGACAAGGGACCATGGTCAGTATCGTTCGCATAGCGGTAAACAATCTTGCTGGCGTACCTTCTATTGTTTTTGGGGTGTTTGGGGTTGGGTTCTTCATCTATATGATAGGGGGTTCCATAGACCAATTGTTTTTCCCTGAAGCACTGCCCACTCCTACGTATGGGACAGGAGGCATTTTATGGGCATCTCTTACAATGGCCTTGTTAACCGTTCCCGTTGTTATCGTATCAACAGAAGAGGGTCTGGCATCTGTTCCCAAAGGGATTCGCGAAGCTTCCGTTGCGTTGGGCGCGACTCAATTCGAAACTACCTGGAGAGTGATACTACCAACGGTTATGCCCTCAATTCTGACAGGCCTCATTCTGGCCATGGCGCGCGCGGCAGGCGAAGTCGCCCCCCTCATGATCACCGGGGTTGTCAAGTTGGCCCCATCGCTGCCCATTGATGGATTGTGGCCTTTCTTCCACTTTGAAAGAAAGTTTATGCATTTGGGTTTTCATATATACGATGTTGGCTTCCAATCTCCTAATGTCGATGCCGCTCGACCCATGGTTTTCGCGACAACATTATTGTTAATTCTGATAGTCATACTACTCAATGTGATTGCAGTTTATTTGCGTAACCGCTTAAGAAAAAACCTTTCGGTTTCAGCGGTATAATTTATTAAGAGAATATAAAATATGCTTGGCTTAAAAACTATAAAAGAAAGAACTTCAGATACGGATAATTTTCAACCTGAAAGAAATAATTCCATGCCAGATACAGCACTTAAAAAAGAAATGATAGAAATTGATAACGTCCATTTCTACTATGAGAATACCCAAGCATTGAATGGCATCAACATGTCTTTACCGGAGAGGAAAATAACATCCTTCATAGGCCCATCAGGGTGCGGCAAGTCCACCCTACTTCGTTGTTTGAACCGCATGAACGACCTCGTTGAAGGCTCACGAATGGAGGGTAGCATTCGAATTGGAGGCAGGGATATTAGCGACCCATCTCTCGATGTAAGTGACCTTAGAAAACGGGTGGGCATGGTATTTCAGAAATTTAATCCCTTCCCAAAAACGATTTTTGAAAATGTGGCCTATGGCCCACGTATTCACGGGATGGGAGATAAAAAAGAACTCTCTTCCATTGTTGAAAAAAGCCTGAAAGCCGTAGCCCTTTGGGATGAAGTTAAAGACCGGCTGGACTCCAGCGCACTTGCATTGTCCGGTGGGCAACAACAACGACTCTGCATAGCAAGAGCTGTGGCAGTGGACCCTGAAGTGCTGCTTATGGATGAGCCTTGCTCGGCGTTGGATCCGATTGCCACCGCACGCATTGAAGAATTAATGGTCGAGCTTAAAAAAGAATACACGATAGTAATCGTAACCCACAATATGCAACAAGCTGCCCGGGTGGCGGACTTTACCGGATTCCTTTTGTTGGGCGAATTGGTCGAGTTTGGCCACACCGACAAACTATTTACCAATCCATCTGTCAAAAAAACAGAAGACTACATTACCGGAAGATTCGGTTAGTCATTGAGAGAACAAAATGTCCAGACATGCAATCCATCTTGAAAAATCCATAGAAGACCTCAAACGAATGATATTGTCGTTGGGGGCAGATGTAGAAGACAGCGTAAAACGTTCCGTTCAGGCACTTGTTAAAAGGCAAGCAGAATGGGCAATGAAAGTTATCGATGCTGATTATGAAATTGACCAGCGAGAAGTCGATATCGAAGAAGAGTGCCTGAAAATTCTGGCACTGCATCAACCGGTGGCAAACGACCTCAGGCTCATAATTGCCATTTTAAAAATCAACAACGATCTCGAACGAATAGGTGATCTATCCGTCAACATTGCCGAACGCGCGGTTTACCTTTCCAATGAGAAACGCGTTGATCTTCCTTTCGATATGCAGGTAATGGCAGGCAAAGTTCAGTCCATGTTGAAACGATCATTAGATGCAATGGTGAACCGCGATGAGAAACTTGCACGCCAGGTATGCGAAGACGATGATGAAGTGGATGCTATGAACCGCGAAATGTATGTCTGTGTAGAACAGGCAATAAAAAAGGATAGTGGGAATTTAAACAGTTATATTCAACTGCTCTCAGCCTCTCGTTATCTGGAACGAATGGCAGATCATGCTACTAACATAGCCGAAGATGTGATCTATCTAGTAACCGGGGAAATCATCCGCCACGGAAGCAATACTTCAAAAGAAGAAGCAGGGTTATAGTGCAGATAGTGAATTCCTGATACTCTTTTAGGGGAGTAAGCCCCCTCTATAATCAGGAAACTAAAATTTGTTTTTTTCTAGCCTTAAAACCTTTTCGCAGCAAATCTTTGCCATAGATTTCTACAGCCGATCTAAGATTATCTACCATCAGCTTCTTTTCCAAATCGCTGCCATATTGTTTGAACTTTTTTGGTTTTTGAGAAGAAATGGTATGGTTCATTGTCGTGTCCATAAGGATACTCCCTTCATAATTTTACTTCTGTTCAACACCGTAAAAAGTAGCCATTAAACGAGCTATTGGGCTCATTGATTTAGCCTTGGAATTGCAATTTTTGCCGGATGCATCAGAACTTTTAGGGCCTTTGGATTTTGAGCTGCTTTTTCTTGTGTTTGAAATCATGGTCTTTACCTTTCAAAATATTGACAGTTTAGTAATTATCAATAAGTAAAAGCAATCATCATGCCATTCACACACAAATTATTGTCTACCTAACAAAAAATGGTCGCGGAATCATTTTTTGGTACAATTTGAGGGTTTAAAAGTGGTTCTAACGAAAAAAAGAGTACACTTTTTTAGCTTAAAAGGGGTTTTCAGGACCCAAAAATGAAAAAGACTCCTGAATTTGCCATAGGTTTATTGACGATGGCGGGGCTGCTAGCCTTGTGATTATGGAAATACCTTTGCAAAATGGTGAGGTTCTCTTTTTCTCCAGATATTTTTTTGGGGGATAGCAAGAAACCAGGTATGTTTCCTGGGAAAAAACCGTCTAGCGTTCCAGATAGCTCTGGTTTTAGATGGAATCAACTCGCTGACAATAGAATCGTTGCTTAATTCAGAGCAGAATACATGGAAATTCTAGCTTTAAAAGTGGTAAAACTTATTAGAACAATATAGTAGAGTTTCTCGTGATATCTGCTGATCTTCGAATGGAAACAACTTAAGCCAGCCAATTTATAAGGAGTACATAATGACCGAGTTGGAGAAAATTTTAGACTGCATCTATGAAGCTGTGGATGAAGTTAATGAACAGCTTCCAGATGGGCAAAAATTGGAAAAATCTCCAGAAACTGTACTGTTAGGCGAATCTGGGAAATTAGAATCTATTGATTTGGTCAATGTCCTGGTAGCCACTGAGGATAGCCTGGAAGAAAAATTTGGTGTCCCAATCAGCATAACTGATGAACGTGCAGTTGCTGAGAAAAATAGCCCTTTTGCTACCATTGGAAAACTGAGTGAATTCATCTCCGAACTCTTGAAAGAAAACTCTGATGGGTAATCCCCAAGTCATGCTGATTACTGGTACGCGAAAGGGAATTGGCGCACAACTAGCAAAGCATTACACCGATAAAGGATTCCAGGTCATCGGGTGCAGCAGGAAAAAGATTGATTTTGAAATCAATAATTACCATCATTTTTGCCTGGATGTCGCTGATGAAAAAGAAGTGAAAAAAGCCTTTCTGGAAATTAAAAAAAGGTTTGGGCGGTTGGACATCCTTATCAATAATGCAGGAATCGCGTCAGCCAATCACACCCTCCTCACCCCTGTAAAGACTGTCCAAAACATAATGAATACCAATTTTTTGGGGACTTTTCTTTTTTGCAGAGAAGCGGCTCGCATAATGAAGAAAAACGGGTTTGGTCGAATCGTCAATTTATCAACAGTAGCCACTCCCCTAAAACTCGAGGGCGAAGCAATTTATGCTTCATCAAAAGCAGCAATAAATAATCTCAGTCAAATTCTTGCAAAAGAATTTGCAGAATTCGGAATTACAGTAAACGTCATTGGCCCAACGCCAATTGAAACAGATTTGATCCGTTCCCTGCCTAAAGAAAAAATCAACCGGCTCATCAATTCCCTCCCTATCAAAAGATACGGGGAAACAAAAGATGTAATAAATGTTGTTGATTTTTTTATTCAACCCGAAAGCGATTACATTACCGGTCAGGTAATTTACTTGGGAGGAGTGTAATGCATATAGACTTTCTTTTAGAAGTATTCAAAAAAAACCCTGAAAAAGCAGCCATCATCTGGAAAGATAATTCTTACGATTATAAATGGCTTTTTGGTCAGGTAAACTTCTGGCAAGGGAAAATACAAAAAGAGAATATCGAACCAGGTACAATCGTAATTCTTGAAGCAGACTTTTCCCCCAACGCTTTGGCTCTTTTGCTGGTATTGATTGAAATGGAATTCATCATCGTTCCTCTCACCAGTTCAATCGAATCACAAAAACCTGAATTCATAGAAATATCCGAAGGGGAAATTTTATTTAAAATTGATGAAAATGATCAATTGGAAATATCCAGATTCTCACGCTCCGCAACCAACAAATTTTACAAAGAGCTCAGAAGCAAAAAGCACCCCGGGCTGGTTTTATTTTCATCGGGATCAACCGGAAAAAGCAAAGCTTCTTTAAGTGATTTTTCTGACATTCTTAGCAAGTTCACAGTTCCCAGACATAGCCTGCGGTCTATCGCCTTCCTCCTCTTCGATCATATTGGAGGGATAAACACACTTTTATACACCCTTTCAAATGCTGGTTGCATAGTGACAGTCAATGATCGCACTCCTGAGGAAGTTTTAAGCGCAATCGAAAAATATAAAGTGGAATTACTTCCCACTTCCCCAACTTTCATAAATCTTATTTTGCTAAGTGAAGCATACAAAAGGTTCAGTCTAGACTCCTTAAAAACCATTACGTATGGAACTGAGCCGATGGGCGAAAGCACGTTAAAACGCATTCATGAATTATTCCCCAAAATCCAACTAAAACAAACTTACGGCCTTTCTGAATTAGGTATTTTGCGCTCTAAATCAAAAGGTCCTGATTCGCTTTGGGTTAAGGTAGGTGGCGAAGGCTTTGAGACTCGAATAGTAGACGGACTTTTGGAAGTCAAGGCCAAGTCTGCGATGCTTGGTTATCTTAACGCGCCAAGTCCTTTCACAAAAGACGGTTGGTTTAAAACGGGGGATTCCGTTTTATCAGATGGAGAATACATAAAAATACTGGGTCGAGAATCCGAAATCATTAATGTGGGAGGGGAAAAAGTATATCCAATGGAAGTGGAAAGCGTTATCCAAGAATTTGAAAATGTTGCAGAAGTAACCGTTTACGGAAAGAAAAATGCTATCACTGGAAATATGGTTTGTGCAAAAGTTAGGTTATCGAATCCCGAAGACCCAAAAAAATTCTCTATCGCACTGAAAAAGTATTGTCGAGGCAAACTAAACACTTTTAAAATTCCAGTGAAAGTTGAAATTGACGACCAAAAACAACATAGCAAACGATTTAAGAAATCAAGAGTTAGTTGATTCCTCTTGTAGAGCAAAGCAGACCTAGTGGCTTCCAAACCATCCTACTTTCTCTACCTTTAACCAATTTCTAAAATTTAATTTAGCTAAATTATTCTATGGCTACCGCAAGGAAGGCACTATCTGAAGACTTTGAAAAAACATACCCTTTACTTGAAAAATTCAACAACACAAATATAAAAAGGGAAGACTGGAAAAAGCTTTTTTCAAACCCATGGAATAATTCAGAAAAGTACTGCGGTTATGTTCTTATTGATTCCGACAAAATTGTTGGATACTTGGGAACATTATTCAGCACAAGAAGCATACAAGGCCAAACCTATAATTTCTGCAATGTTACAAGTTGGATTGTAGAAAAAGAGTATCGGAATCAAAGTTTCTTGTTGCTGCTCCCATTATTGACTCTAAAAAAATATACCATCACCATTTTCTCACCCAGTGAGGCCACCTACATCGCATCAAAAAAACTTGGCTTCCAAGATTTCGAAACACATAAAAGACTTATTTTCCCTGGTTTCACATTTAAAGCCCTCTATGAAGACTGCTCAATTGTTACAAAAAGAGAACTTATAGCAGAATCCCTAGATGAAAAACTCCAAAAATTATTTTTCGATCACCAGTATTTTAATTGCATCCACCTCTTGATTAAAACGAAGTTTGGCACTATTTTCATGATAGCAACTCGAACAAAAAAGAAAAATATTCCTGTTGCGCAAATCCATTTCATAAGCAACCATAATGCTTTTCGTCAATCTCTAAATTTTTTAAAGCTCAAAATTTGTTTAAAACTAAAAGTTTTTATGCTGTTGGTTGATGAAAGATTTGTCGAAGAAATAAACATCCCCTGTTCAATGAAGTTTCGATTACCTTATCCCAGAGTTTCAAAGTCAGAATCGTTAAGCGGAAAAACCATAGATTCTTTATACTCTGAGCTGATTGTTTTAAATCTATAAAAATTATTTTAAATGTACAAAAAAACCATAAAAAAGAAGATTATTAAATTTTTCTTCCCTGCCCTATTACACACTCAGGCTCATCTATTATTTAAATTTGCTTATTCTGGGATGGGTAGCATTTTAATGTTTCATAGAATCTGCCCAGAAGAAAACAGGCCAAGGATTCAGGGAAACTCTGGATTAGAAGTAACACCCGAATATCTGGAAAAACTAATTCAATTTTTTATAAATAAAAACTATGAATTCATATCCTTGGATGATGTTCACAAGCAACTGCGTGAAGGGAATACCAGAAAAAAGTTTTTAGCATTTACTTTTGATGACGGTTATGCAGACAATTACGAACATGCCTATCCGATTCTGAAAAAATACAGCATCCCCTCAACCATTTACGTGTCAACCAATTATCCCGAGAGAAAATTGGCACCTTGGTGGTGCACACTGGAAAGGCTTCTGTTAGAAAATGATTCCTTAAAATTTGATCTGGAAAAAAAGTCTCATGAATTTCAATCTAGAACTTTCCAGGAAAAGGAAGAAGCTTTCAGGAATATACGCCACTTATTGATGGCAGCACGCGGAGAGGACCCCGCGAGTCGAATTAAAGAATTCTTCTCATTCTTTAATATTAACCCAGAACATTTAGCTGAAGAGTTGATGTTGAGCTGGGAACAAATCATTGAATTAAGTAAAGATCCGCTCATTGATATTGGAGCGCATACCATAAACCACTTTCCTCTAAACAAGTTATCTAAAGAGGAAATTAAGCACGAGGTACTAGAATCTCAAAAACAAATCGAGTCCAAGATCCAGCGGAAAGTCAGTCATTTTTCTTACCCTTTTGGCTCGAAGGATGAAGTAAACGAAAGGGAGTTTGCAATCATTAAAGAATGTGGTTTTAAAACTTCAACCACCACTCGTTGGGGGAATATCTTTCCCGACCATGTCAATCATTTGGAATGTCTGCCTAGAATCCATGTGAATGAAAAAAGAGATTCCGACGTAAGACTATTAAGTTTATCTGTTAATGGAACTATTCCTTGCGTAATGAATAAATTCAAGCGAGTCATCACCACCTAAATTGGAAAAATTTAAATGCCCAAATTTAACGATATAGAAATAGGCACAAAAGCCCAAATAAACAGATTAATCACTAAAGAGGATATTGGGATTTTTGCCGACCTTACTGGAGACAGAAATCCGCTGCATTTGGACCCAAAGTATGCAAAAGAAAAAATGGACTTTAAAGCACCCATTGCCCATGGAATGTTGACCGTATCTTTTCTTTCTACCCTGATAGGCATGACCCTTCCAGGGGAAGGAGCTATCATCACAAGTATTAAGTTGGATTTCAGAAAACCCGTTTTCGTTGATGACAATATTGAATTAACCGTTGAAGTCACTAAAAAGATCCATCTATCCAAACATGTTTTTTCCAGCGTTACCATTACAAACCAGAATGCAGAAGTTGTTGTCACAGGAACGGTAAAGTCTGTTTGTTCAGACTAAAATTCCACAATTCCCATTTCACCTTCATTCGATGAGAGTATCTATGTTCCTGGACTTCAACACCCTGGTCAAATCTG
>JAJDAV010000081.1 GCA_029261695.1 Nitrospinaceae bacterium
GACGCTGGTGCGAAACGGCACGTGTTTAAAATGCATGACCTGCGGAGCAACCTCAGGTTGTTCCTGATTCAAACCCGCCTAGTTTGAATGAAATGTTTGTAGGAGCTCGGCCGGCGAGTTCTTCGCCGGCCTCTCTTCCCCACTCTGGCGAAAAAGCTTTGCATAGCCCCGAAATTACCCGTTCCGGGTACGAAGGCTTAGGTGAGATATCACGTCTTCGTCACGTTTTTTGTTTCCAAGTAAGGAATTTTGAGAAAAGCAATTATGCCTTCCCGGATGAATCACCTTTCATAAAAGTGGCCGGGAATAAGAAATAAAGTTTAATTATAGGGGGAAAACTTTATGAGAAAAATAGTGATCGTAATTGGCCTATTATTTTCCGTTGGGCTAGGCATTAATTCTTCAGCTGAAGATAAAACTCATAGGGTGGATGAAGGAAGCCATCATAAAATGCACTTCGTTGAAGATAGTCGAATCTCTTTGGGCCTTTCTCCGGCCATGAAACAACATCAATTGGCAAACATGAGAGCTCATGTTGAGGCGGTGCAATCAATTATTGGGTTATTGTCAGAAGGTGGATTTGATAAAGCATCTGATATAGCCTATTCAAAACTGGGCTTAACAGAAGAAATGAAAAAAATGTGCAATAGTTTTGAAAACGAGACTTTCAAGAATTTAGGATTGGCCTTTCACAAAAGTGGAGATGCGCTAGGAGAAACATTGAAAACAAAGGATATGACTAAATCTCTTCGCGCATTGCAAACCACCATGACCTATTGCGTCCAATGTCACGCCACTTTTCGCCAATAAAATTCTTATTAAAGATAAAGAATTTTTCAAGCTCCGTCCCTATTTTTATATTTTTCAAATAGTCCTTATCCAAACATGTCCTCCAAATTTTTCTTCAAAGTCAAACATAGGGAACAATCAGAATTTTAATTGGATTTTAAAACCTTCTCTCTAGACTTAAAAGCTTCTTCTTTTATTCTCCCAGAGGCAATGGTCTCATAATGTGGCCTTTCTACTTCATTCCCATCGAAATCAAAATCTAATTGAATCACAGAATTTTCATCCACATGAATTTTCTGGCTTCTGATCTTCATTAAAAAATGCCAGGCGTTGACCACATAGTCTCCCGGAGGAATATCATTGATCTGAAAAGCTCCATTTTTACCGGTAATGAAATAATAGGGGTTTTGTACCCGATAGCCCCAGGATTGCATAAACTCATGCATACCACAGATTAATTGAAATATTTTTTGCTTGCCCGTAAATTGAATTTTGCTGGAGGATACCTCCTCAGCTGGAATCGGAAGATTGGAAATTATCTTTCCTTTTTTACTCTCGTACACTTGGCTGTTGTGCATTACAGGATCAACGTTGTTTATATGAATTGTCTCCCCTTGCCGCACCACATGAACGCTTGGAGAGAATTTGCAGGCCTCGGAGAGTATGCTGACCGGTTCCTTGTGGAAAATTTTCCCTGCATCCACGTGCTCAATAGAAATGACCACATCTTTTAAGCTGCCACCTGAATCTACTAGGAAGTCATTTAAAATCCTATTCATATTGTCATCCGTATCGACCTCGGCACACAAATCCATGTTTGGGAAAAGGACCTCATGATAAATACGTGGAGGGGGAATTTTTCCGCTTAAAAAAGCTTTCCCCTTGATAACGCCACCATTTTTAATTTCTATTTCCTGATACGCTAATCCTTGAGTTGAGAAAAGCTGAAGAAACCCCAATGAAACAAACAATAAAAATGAAATAGATGTTTTCATAATTTTTTCAACTCCCTTTTTCAAGAACCTATTTCAGTCCTTATTAATATCGCTGCGAGGACAACAGCTTGTGGCTTTAACAAAAATAATTTTCCCTCTATTTATTAATGTTAACTTTTGAGAGTTAAAAAATGATTAATTCAAAATTAAAGAAAATTAATGCTAATATTTTAATTTTAAATTAAATTTGTCTTTTCAGGTGTCACTAGGAGCCATAGCGGGCGCAGCGGAAACCGAAGGTGGGGTTTTTTAGTTTTGGGTCGACGGCATTGCGGAAGTCTATTTTAGATTGGCCCATATAACTGGTCCAGCCGCCGCCTTTAACAACTCGCAAATTTGATTTTTCTGTTTTCACCCATTCCCAAACATTGCCGGACATATCCATCACCCCATAAGGGCTTGCGCCACTCGGAAAAGAGGCTACGGGGGCGACTGATAGATGCCCGTCTTTTTCTCCAAATGTGTTGGCATTTTGAGGTAGAAATTCATTTCCCCACGGCCAGGTGAATGTGGTGCTGCCTCGTGCTGCGGCTTCCCATTCCATTTCGGTTGGCAGACGCTTCCCCGCCCATTTGCAATATTTGCTGGCTTGAATCCAGTTGATTCCCATGACCGGACATTGAGGGCAGGGCTTGCCATTGGTGTAAGGTTTTTCATTGTACCGGGGTTGGAACTTTTTAAAATTTTCTACGGTGGTTTCTGTTCTATCAATATAGAAAGCTGGTAGCGCTACGAATTGGGAGCCATTTTTGTCAGGACTCAATGTTCCACTGCTAGCCATTTTTTTTATCCCGACCAGATATTTCCCTTGATTGACCAGGATCATCAGGGTCTGATCTTTTTTGTTTAATATTGTGGGCAGGAGGGAACTGTCAACTTCAACGGGGGGCAGGCTTTTTAGCTGGTAGTTTTTTTTCTTTTTAACTTGAACGGGTCGTTTGCGGGATTTTTTTTTGTAGCGTTCGGAGTAGTCTGGTTTGGCGTATCGTTTACGATGTTTCTTGGCAGGCGCACAGGCATTCACCCAGACAAATATAAAGATGAAAAGTATAATGAGTCTCAATGTTTTTCCTGGCTCATGAGCGAATCGATTTGACCTTTCAGGCGGCGGTATTTTTTATAATATTCTTCCGCCTCTTCTTTTTTCCCCATCAGTTCGTAGGTGTACCCCAGACTATACCAGGCGTTATGATGGGTGGGGTCGATTTCTAATACAGATTTAAATGCTCGCTCAGCATCTTCGTATTTTTTTTGATAATTATAAATGCCTCCGAGACCATAATGCCCTTCTGCATTTTTGGGATCTTTTTCAATGGCTCTCAAAAAGGATTTACTGGCAGAGCTATATTGTTCCTGGCTTAATAACTGCAACCCTTCCTCAACATATTCGTTACTATTTTTCTCACTGCATTGGGTTAAAATTAAAACCAGAAGAACCAGCAGTTGGAGTTTAAGGAAGCGGCGAGTCATCTTCATTTACCTTTAAGGGATTATTTAGCTGCTCCCAAACCACTGGAACATATATGGTAAATATAACACCAATGTTTAATCCCTTTTACATTAAAAACGCGGGTGCGAAATGACACCCTTTGATATTTTTCTATCTCTTTTGCTAGGTATCATCATTGTGGGGGGAGCCTTTGTTCTCTGCATGGCAAAAGAGCTAGCTGGGATCAACCGTCTTTTATTGTGGTCGCGTGGGCAATTGGATTCTTTTACCGCACGCGGCCAGACAACGACTTCCGAAAAAGAGAAACGGGCTATCGAGGAAGTTTTAAGCAGGTGTGAAAAGCTTAAGCAGGTGAGTTTGGAGGATTGGGATTTTAAGTCTGAAAACTTTTCTTTAATTGAAAAAATTTCTTCTATTTATCATCCCGATGCCTCGGTCCCTTTAGAACAAGCAAGGTTGGGGGATATTCTCGATGCGATTCAGGAAGCCAACCAAAAAGTATTGAGTGTAATTCATCTGCCGAGAATTAATTCTGTAACCCAGTTCCGGCTGATTCAGGTTCTCGAGAATTTAAATTCATCTTCTAACAACAAAAATAGCGATAGAGAAAAGAGCCGGGGAATATGGAGTCGTTTGCTCAAGCCTGTTTTTTTAATGGGGCAAACAAGGGTGGTTCGATCTCTTTTAACTCAATGGGTGTTATTGGTGGGAGAGGCAGCGATAAAAGTATATGGAACCCGCTCTGAAGAGAGTGATGTAGAAGCGGAAGCTATTCTAGCCGAATGGGATACCTTGCAAGATGAGCCGAGTGTGCCTCTTTCTGAAAATGTGGAACAGATTGTGAGTTCTTCAAAAAAGGAAATTCTTTTTTCAGCGACTTCGATTTCGTGGAAGAGAGCCAGAAAAATTTATATTTCGCTGGCAGATCAAATTGCCCGACACTACCACTCTGACTCCCCTTTTCCAATTTATGAAGTGCGCGTTTGTGACTTGCTTAAATCGGTTGCTGATACTCTGGAGGCAATAGGACGTTTGAGTCAAAAACCTGTGCTGAACAAGTTGTTAAGAGTCCGAGTCTCACAGTTAACTCAGGCAAGGGACTTTGCCTTGCCTCTCGGGCAGAATAAAATTATGGAATGGGTGAACAGGTATCAGGTGGGCAGTGTCGCTAAATGGTCCCATACCTTATATAAAACTTTGCAAAAAAAACAGCCGGGAGTTTTGTTGCGCGATGTCGTGTTTTCTGTTGTTAAAGAGGGCGGGAAACGCTGGCTGGTATTGCATCTCCACAGAAAAATAGCTGTTGAAGCAAACAAGCTTTACGGTCGTTAACATGCCTATGTGATGTTTGCCCCTTGTCTTCATGTCCGGCACGGGCATTGTCGGACATTAATCTTCCCCCTGTTAAGGGGGACTGAGGGGGTTGCCTTTTCTGCTCGCAAAAAAAACTTACCGTTTTATGTGCTCGACCTGCTTTCTCTAATTTATTTATGCAATGTGTAGGAAACCCGGATGCCGCTGGTATAAACATCGGCCCAGTGTGAGGCTTTTTTATGATCGGGTGTGAACAGGTCGTGATAGGTGCATGGGCGTGTGCTGTGGGCCGACCAGTCGAGTTTCTTAAATTTAGCATCCAAGGACTGAAACCAGATTTCGAGTAACGCTGCACTGGGCAGGGTGATCAGGCTGAGGTCTTTGCTACGATAATCAAAGGAATGCGGCAGGGTGTAATCTTTTTTTTCAGGTTGTGTCAATGCCGTTAGAAGTATTGGAAGCTCAAGAGTTTCTTCATTGATACTTTTATAAACTTGCGGAGCATCTTTTCCTTGAACGGCTGCATAGGCAGCAGTGAAAGTATCAATTATTACCGTTTCTTTCGCTGCTCTTAGCATGAGTTTCAATAAACGGTAAGGTTCTGTTGTGTAATAAAGCATGCCCAGGCAAAGCACGGTGTCAAAACTTCCTTCCTCCACGTTCTCCAGAAATTGTATGGCGTCGCTGACTGCCATCGAATATTTTTCTTTAGCAACATTCAATTCCTGAAACAACTCCATTCCAAGTTGGATCATTTTTTCTTCTGTATCTATTCCTTGAATGAAACTTGCGCCAGATTCTAGGGCTGCATAGGCAAACGTTCCCATATGCGACCCGACATCAAGAATTCTTTTTCCCTGAATGTATTCCAGGTTATTGGTCAGCAGTTGATCGATTCTGGCGTTAAGGCATTCGGGATGGTAAGGAATTGCCCATCTGCTTTTACGGGTTTCGTGGACTAGAAAAGGTGAATCGTCGGATATTAGAGTTTTTTTCATTTGGAGGTAAATGTTTCATTTTGGTGCTGTTGAGGCGTAACTTGCCTTGGTTTTTTAATGTAGCAGAAAAACCCAAACTATCCAATTTTAAAGGGGTTTGGGTGCTTTTAGAGGGGGCGATATTGGTTAAAATGTAAGCTATTGATTTTATTGGTTTAATCTGTTTTAATAATCAAAGTTCTTTGATTTATTTGATGTTATGGCGGTTGAGATCTGGTGGGAAAAAGTAGGGAATATTACAGTTTTACAGACCAAATATTGATTACTTTTTGAACACCCTTATTAACAGTTTCCTTGTTTTATCAGGGGCAACGCCCGATAATAAATTAACCCCGGTTAACAAAAATTAGTGAGTGAATGATGTCATCTGTTGTTCAGATATTAAGTCCTCAAGCTGAAGAGTTGCAGGCCAAGCGCCGCGAACTGGCTCAGCTGCGTAAAAATTTAGCAGATATGGAATTGCAACTTTCCACTGAGAAAGCTGAATTGAATTTGTTTGAAATTCGCTATCAGGAGGTTGTCGGGGCAAAGTATGCGGAAATGGATATTGTCAAGGCTCAGGTGTTGAGTCTGGCATCAAAACTTTACCCTAAGGCAGACACGTTTCGCGAAGAAGCTGAATCAGCTCGCGAGCACGCAAAAGAATATTCTGAAAAAAATGAGAAGGTAACAAACGCTCAAAAAGAATTTAGTCCCCCGGAAAATCTTAAGAAATTGTTTCGTCGTGTCGCAAAAAAAATTCACCCTGACTTGAGTTCTTCAACTGAAGAAAGGGAAAAGCGCAACGAATTGATGGCCAAACTCAATCAGGCTTACGACAAACTTGACGAAGAAGGCATTCGTTCCATTCTGATTGAGTGGGAAGCAGAGAGTCCTATAGAAGATACTTTGGAGTTAGGGGAACAACTGGAACGTGTTGTTCGTCAATTAGCACAGATACGTGGACGCCTCTATAACATTTCGGGTGAATTGGAAGACTTGAACCTTTCTGAAATGTTCCAATTAAAAAATAATATTGAGTTGGCTGCGAAAGAAGGTCGAGACCTGTTGCAGGAAATTGCCAATGACATTGAAGAGAAGATCCTCAAGGCCAAAGCGCGTATACGCGATTTAGCGCATGAATTTATTTAAATAGACGAGATATGCAAGAATTGAAAGTTAACCTTCCCGTTAAACAATCCTCCTCTGACAGCCCAGCGACTGTTATCCCCTGGAATTCTTCTGTTGCTACAGATCATCTTCCCGACGTTCTTTATAAAACAGGATCGGGCGCGATGGGTAAATTAAAACGGAAGAAAATTGAAAGCTGGTTTAACGAGGCGCGTTCTGGAGAAACCCAAGCTCAGTATAACTTAGGGGTAGCTTACTTTAAGGGGGCGGGTGTTTCCTGTAACCACAAGGAAGCGTTTAAGTGGTTCGAAAAGTCCGCAGAAAAGGGTTCAGCAAAGGGACAAGGTTTTCTAGCTCTGATGTACGAAAATGGAATGGGCGTGAAACAAGATCTTGAGCAAAGTCTGCATTGGTACCAAAAGGCTGCGGAGCAGGATGACAGTGCCGCGCAGTTTAATTTGGCTCGTATGTATTATCAGGGTAAAGGAACAGAAAAAGCATCGGACCAGGCCGCAATATGGTTTGAAAAGGCTGCTGATAAAAATAACGACACAGCACAAAATATGTTAGGGGTCCTTTTCGAAAAAGGAGAAGGTGTCCCGCAAGATTATGATAAAGCCATTTCATGGTATCGAAAGGCTGCCCTCAATGGTAATGAAGCGGGGCTTTATAACCTGGGTGACTTGTACGACCGTGGTGAAGGGGTGAGGAAAGATTCAGCCAAGGCCGCACGATGGTTTAAGAAAGCTGCGCTGAAAGGTTTGGATCTTGCCCAATTTAAATTGGGCACGCTTTACTATTGTGGTGAAGGGGTCTCACAGGCTCCACAAAAGGCTTTGCAATGGATTTGTCGGGCTGCCGAACAAGGCCATGCACATGCGCGGCATTTTTTAAGAACAACTTCTTCCGACTTTAAACCTACAGGTGAAGATCTTTACCAAAAAGGAAAATACTTTTTTGAACAGAAAGAGTATGAAGAAGCTTTCTTGTGGTTGCAGCGAGCTGCTAACGAAAACCATGCGGAAGCGCAAAACTCTTTAGGTCTGCTCTGCGACTATGGTAAGGGGTGTAAGCGAGACCCTCTGCAAGCATTTCATTGGTATCAAAAAGCGAAAGATCATCCTCAAGCTCTTTTCAATATTGGCATGCTTTATTTTCTGGGAGAGGGTGTGGCGCAAGATGATAAACAATCTTTTAGTTACTTTGAGCGTTCTGCAAAAGAAAATGAAACTCGCTCGCAGGTGTTTTTAGGAATCCTCTATGAAAATGGAAAAGGCGTTATCCAAGATCTGACCAAGGCTGTAAATTGTTATCGCAAGGCAGCCTGGCAGGGGGATGTCTTTGGTCGTTTCCATCTTGCAAGAATGTATTACCACGGCAAAGGCGTTCCCGCGGACCATTCGGAATCTTTAAACTGGTATCACAAGGCAGAGGGTTATGTTCTCGCTCAATACAATTTAGGCAGAATGTATCTCAATGGGGATGGGATAAAACAAAATCTTAAAAAAGCCGTTCACTGGTTTGAAAAGGCTGCCGAGCAGGGTCATGATTACGCTCAATTCAGTCTGGGAAAAATTTATAGCACTGACAAAAAATTGGACGAAGCTAAGAAATGGTTTCTGTTGGCAGCAGAGCAGGGCAACCATCTGGCACAATATCATCTCGGATTATTATTCGAAAATCTGGGATGCGAAAAAGATAGTGCGCATTGGTATCGACAGGCAGCAGAGCAAGGAAACTTACAAGCGGCTCAGGCTTTGGGTCGTATGTTTTTTGTGGGCAAGGGCGTAGAGAAAGATTTTGAAGAAGCCGCTAAATGGTATCGTAAAACATCACAAAAGAAATCACACGACGATGGGACGGAATCATCCGATATTTTGTGGTTGAGAAAGGCTGCGGGAAATGGGCATTCGCGGGCGCAAAATCATTTGGGAGAACTTTATGAGCGTGGCGAAGGAGTCCCGCCTAGTTTGCACGAGTGCATGAAATGGTACCGGCGGTCAGCAGAGAAAGGCAATGATCTGGCGCAATATAATCTCGCCCGATTGCTGGATGAAGCCGATGAAGCTTTGAGTTGGTATCACAAATCAGCAGACCAGGGAAATGTTCTGGCGCAAGTGGAACTGGGATGCCTTTATCAAAATGAAAATCCAACTGCCGCCTTCAAATGGTTTCGTTTAGCTGCAGAGCATGGTCATAGCGAGGCACAATATCAACTCGGTTTAATGTATCGAAATGGAAGGGGAACACCCATCCACTTCACCGAAGCCATCCACTGGCTGAGACGCGCCGCAGAGCAGGATCATCTTTCTGCCATCGGCGCTCTGCAAAAATTAGAGCACGCTTTGCAGGTTTAGGATCCCCTAAATACATTCAATAAATTTTGTAAGGTTGAGCGTTTTCGCCCGACTTATTTGGGAGATTTTTTTGTTGGTTTTTATATGTAGATATCTATATATTAAGATATAGGTATTTTGTGATTCGATTTCTAACATTTCCCCAAAAGATTGCTCCAATGATTCGACTCTTATTTTTTGTTTTGGTTATTGTTGGTGTGGTGCCACTTCCTGTAAGCGCAAATCATCCATCAAAAATTGAGATTGTTGGTTCCACCACAGTTTTGCCTATTGCCTCTTTAGCGGCTGAAAGGTTTAAGTCCCCACACCATTTACGAATTCTTGTTAATGCAGGTGGATCAGGGGTTGGCATCCATTCGGTGGCCCGAGGAAGATCGGATATTGGTATGGCGTCCCGCGAATTATCCGGCTCAGAGCGCAGGCGGTTTGAGGGTTCTCACCTGAAGGTTCATACGGTGGGAGTCGATGCAGTAGCCTGCGTCGTCTCGTCAGAAATTTACAATTCGGGAGTCAAATCATTAACACGCCAGCAAATTGGTGATATTTATTTGGGAAAGATAACGAACTGGAAAGAGGTGGGAGGGCCGGACCGAAAAATCGTAGTTGTGGATAAAGAAAGGCATCGGGGAACTCGCCATGTTTTTATGAATTTTATATTTGGAAAGCCTACCCAAAAAACCCCAGGAACGCTTCTAGTCACTGGATCAAACAACGAGGAGCAAGCAAAAATCGCTCAAAGTGATTCGGCAATAGGCATGCTGTCCTACGCCTGGGCAAATGATGAAGTGAAGGCCATAGCAATACGGGGTAAAAATTATCTTATTGCTCCCACCCTTGAAACTATAACGAAAGGTGATTACCCGATTGTTAGAAAATTGAATTTTATAACTGCAGGGGAACCAAAGGGAGAAGTTAAAGAATTTTTGGAATTTGTAAAGAGTCCGAAGGGGCAGAGGGTAGTCAAAGAAAGTGGTTATCTCCCTTATAAATGATGTGGATTTTTGCGGGTCTGAATTTAATTTTTTTAAGTTGCGCGGTAGGATTGTTTCTTTTTCTTGTTCTGGAATCGTATCCAATATTAAAGTTGCAGGGTTTTGATTTTTGGCTAGGGCAGGATTGGTGGGTGGGGGAATCCTATGGGGCATTGCCTATGCTTTACGGGTCCTTTATTGTTACTGCTTTGGCCTGTCTTCTAGTTTTACCGCTTGCGCTGGCAGTAGCGCTTTTCACTTCTGAGTTTTTAAGTTCTTCCTACAGACGATTTGTGAAGGCCATATTAGAACTTCTAGCGGGAGTTCCTGGTATTATTTATGGCCTCTTGGGTGTTTCCTTTCTTTCTCTCTGGGTAAAAAATATTTTTGGTTTGGTGGATGGTAATACTCTGCTCACCGCAGGTTGTTTGCTTTCGATCATGATCCTGCCTACTGTATTGACTTTGTCTGAAGATGCCATGCACGCAGTTCCTGCAGAGTACCGGGAAAACGCATTAGGTTTGGGTTTGAGTAAATGGCAAGCGGCTATCTCTGTGGTCTTGCCGCAGGCATTACCGGGAATTGTGGGAGCGGTTCTGCTAGGCATCGGGCGAGCCATGGGAGAAACCATTGCTGTAATGCTAGTTGTCGGCAGTCTCGATCGCATCCCTGCCCCCTGGTTTAATATTTTTACATCGGCACAAACGATTCCTTCCAAATTAGGGCGTGAAGCTGCAGAAGCCATTGGAGAAGGGACTCATTGGAGTGCATTGATGGCTTTAGGGTTGACCTTGTTCCTGATGGTTTTCGTAATTACTTTGTTGGGAAATCATTTCCTCAAGCGGGTGAATGGCTCATGAACGCGACCACTTTTGAAAAAGTCATGTTTATTGTCCTTTCTATTTTGACTCTGTTAATTACGAGTTTACTTCTGGTTATTCTTGCGACTGTTTTTGTTAAAGGTTTGCCAGCTATCCACTCTGGATTTTTTACTGAAGCCTCCAAAGATTTTGGTCGGACGGGAGGAATTTTTTATCAAATGGTCGGAACTATAATTTTAATGTCAGGTGCTGTTCTTGTCAGTTTGCCGGTCGCTTTGGGGTCTGTTATTTATCAAACACAATATTTAAAATCAAAGAAAGCCAAAGAGTTTTGCCGTCAGTCTGCACAGATATTGAATGCCACACCAACAATATTGTTTGGGCTGGTGGGTTATTTGTTTTTCGGAGTTTATTTGGAAACAGGAGTTTCATGGGTGACGGGATCACTGATTCTTTCTGTAATGATTTTACCCACCCTGCAAATCAGCATTCGGGAAGCAATAGAGGCTTTACCAGAGAAATATAAAGATACGGGGATGGCTTTGGGTTTGTCACAATGGAACCAAATCAAAGCGGTTATTATTCCACAAAGTTACTATGGGATAATCACAGGAGTTTTGCTGGGCTTGGCTCGTGCGGCGGGAGAAACGGCTGCAATAATGTTTGCGGCGACCACTTTTTCGGGAGTTAGAATTCCAGAGTCCTTTTCAGATCCAGTTCCAACTTTACAAACGCATATGCTGGTTCTGGCACAAGAAGCCGCGAACCCCGCTGCAATTGCTCAAGCTTGGGGCGCAGGATGGGTTCTTTTGTCACTTGTTTTTTTAATGACTTTAATAGCGTGGTTACTAAGAAGTAAATTGAAAATGGAATCAGAGTTATGAGACCTGCTATTCAAATAAAAAATCTCAATGTTACCTATGATTCCATAAAGGTAATCGATGATTTTAGTTGTGAGGTTAAAGAAAACTCTGTGACCGCAATTGTTGGCCCGTCGGGTTGCGGAAAATCTACTTTACTTAGATGTTTATGTCGAATGAACGATCACATCGAAAGCTTTCACCTTGCAGGAAAAGTATTGGTGAAAGGCGAGGATATTTATCATCCTGATGTCGATGTTTATAAGTTGAGGAAAAGGGTAGGGCTGATATACCAAAAACCTTGTGTTTTTCCTAAAAGCATTTTGAAAAATGTTTTGTTTGGCGTAAAGCATATAAAAGAGATTGATAAAAAAGATTACAGTGAAATTGCTGAGCGTGTACTAAAAGAAGTGAATCTTTGGGAGGAGGTCAAAGACAGGTTGGGCAATCTTGCAACGACACTCTCGATGGGGCAGCAACAGCGTTTGGCAATGGCTCGCACTCTTGCTGTAGAGCCAGAAATTCTACTGATGGATGAGCCGACCTCCTCGCTGGACCCTGAGTCTACAGCTGTTATAGAATCACTCATTCAAAAACTGAAAACCCACCGAACACTTCTTCTTGTGACTCACCAACCCGAACAGGCTGAAAAGGTTTCTGATAATTTGATATTTTGCAATATAATCAAGTAAGCGCATCTCCAAAAAATATTTTTGAGGCTGGATTTGGCAAAGAATAAAGTAAAGAAAAGTCAGGGCAAGACGGAGGCAGATGGTGTTGCCCTTTCCACGCTTGGCGAAAAGTTGAAGAGCAGCAACCCCAAGGTGGCCGAGCATTTTGAAGCTATTCAGAGTATGGAACTTTCCGTTCCTCGTCTGGTGCAGGTCATTGAAGACCTTTTACCTTATCCCTGGGAAGACCGGGCGTTATTTGAGGAAGGTATCAAGCTCACCGCGCAGGGGTTTTATAACGAAGCGATTGCAGTGCTTGGTGACGTCTTACGTGTGAGTCCGAATGCTTATCCGGCCTATCATTTGTTGGGCCATGTCTACATGGCTTTGGGGAATCGAAAAGAAGAAATTGAAAACTATCGCAAAGCGGCACGTCTCAAACCTAATTACCCACAAATTTATATTGATTTGGGAACAGCCTACTGGATGCAGGGGAAAGAAAAAAAATCTTATGCCGCTTTCAAAAAAATTATTCCCATGGCCCCAGACTTTGCCATTGCTGATTATTGGTTGACGTTTATTTTTGATCGATTAGGGCGAAACCGCGATGTTTATGAGATGAATCAAAATAACACGGAGGCTCCACTTAAGGTGTTTGCTGGTATCTGTGGGCTGATAGGTCAAGCTTACCTTGAGTTTGGTTATCATACTGCCGCACGGCAGGCTTTTAAAAGAGCGATTAGAGTTTGGTCGGAATATGCAGAGGGATATTATTTGCTGGGTTCATTGCATCTTAAAAAATTGCGGAACCCCAAACGTGCGGTGAAATATTTGGAAACGGCAGAGCAACTTTATATTCGTAAAAACGATTTTCAAAGAGCGGCGATGGTGCATCAGCTTTATCGACCGAAAGATGAAGTGCAGGAAAAAGAAAAGGCGGCCGAGGAATGGTTGAAGGAAGGATTGCGTTTGCAAAATTTGACTTGGTATCAGGCCGCTGTGGATGCTTATCAAATGGCGCGTGGGTTCAAGCCAGATTTTCTAGATGCTTATTACAACATGGGTGTGGCTTATGGCTGTATGGAAGAGAATGGTATTGATGCCTTGCATAAAGCGGTTTGGGTTTTTAAAAAATCCATAGATCTCAACCCAGAATTTATTCATGCTTACACTGCTTTAGGAGCTTCTTACATCAAACAAGGTGAAACGGAAGAAGCTATTGAAGTTCTAAATCGCGCTGAAAAGGTGTGCCCGAGTGACTCAAACGTTTATTTCTATTTAGGAATTGCCAGTCGGATAAACACTCGTTTTAAGGAAGCTGTGGAGTATTTAAAAAAAGCCGTAGCCTTGAAACCGGATTCCGTGCAGGTTCAATTTTACCTGGGGCTGTCTCTAATTGATGCTGAACAATTTGATGACGCTTGTTCCGCTTTTCGTGATGTTATAAGGATAAAACCTGATTTTGCAGATGGGCATATGATGCTGGGGAATTTATATCGTGAAAATATTCCAGAACCGGAAAAAGCTATTTATCATCTAAAAAGAGCAGAGAAATTATTTATGAAAATGGAGGATTTTCAGCGGGTCGGTTATATACGCCAGCTTTTGTCCCGTTATGCTGCCAGTTCAGGAGCCTGAGTATTTTATGAAAAGAAAAATTATAATTATTATTAGCGTTTTTATTTTGCTGGTTGGCGTAGAGGTTTCAGGTCGACCTCTTTCTTCAGAACTTGACAAAATGACAGCGGATGAAATGGCACCTCTGGCTTTAGAGGATTCCATGTACTACCATTTTGACGAATGGTTTGGACGCTTCCAGGGAGAAATCAATCGTTTGGAATCTTCTCCTCCTTCATTAGAAAACCGTGTCGAATTGATGAAGTATTATTTTAATTACACGGGTTTGTTGGGGGAGTTGACACATGCTCTCGCTTTTACCAGTAAGTATAAAATTAAAAAAGTATCTGCAGATTTTTTAGCCTACAGTAATCGTGTGAAAGATCTTGCTCATGAAATATTAGACGACGATTCAAAAACGCTCGGTCAGGAAGCTCAGGCAGCATTATTTTTGGGCGCCGCCGAAGGCTATATTGGGATTTTTGAATACGGGCAGGGAAATTTATTTGAGGCTTTGGTAAATGGTTTTCAAGCAGATAATCATCTAGAGCAGGCTTTGCAGCTAAACCCGAGTCTGGTCGATGGATACTTTGGTCTGGGAATGTACCGTTACGGAAATAGTCGTTTAGGAGGGATCGGTAATTTTCTCATGCAAGGAGGTAAAGATTTGAGGCAGGTGGGTTTGAACCATATTGAACACGCTATCCTAAAAGGCGCATCGGCTCTTCCTTTGGCGATGAAAACACTCGCTTGGTTTTATATCTCTGAACAGATCAATCCGAAAAATAAAGACCTCCCGGTGGAGCATCCTTTGTCTCAGACGAAAACTCGTCAAAATGCATGGGCGTTGCTGATAGAGTTGGAAAGCCGCTATTTTAAAGGTCCAGCCCCATATCCCCACTTCAAGGGGAATAAGGAAATTGCAATGATGAAGGCTTTGCAGTATGTATTGGATAAAAACTATACCGAGGCCGGAGTAGAATTTAAAAAAGTCTTGAAAATCAGTGAGCATTTGAAAAGTAGAGGGCTCGCTATCAATCCTCAGTTAACTAGTTCGGTGGAAGCAGGCATCAAATTTTGTGAATTGATGCAGTGGGAAAAACAGGACGATACCCAAAACAGTTGCTTAAAAGTTCAGGAACAAATTGATTTCCTTAAAAGTGGTGGCTCAATGGTGGAATATGACTCCAAAAAAATCCGTAGTGAACTGCATGCAATCTTTTCAGATGCCCTCCAAGAATTGACTGAAAAAATGCACTGTTAGGCTCCTCAGGATAAATCGGTGTAAGGTTAGTAGGCTTGGATCGACTAATTTGCAATGTATGGGGAGTCGATTTATGAGAGTAAGAAAAGCAGGAGGGCCCCTATTTGTAATAGCCCTTGCCAGCCTGTTTATTGTCTCTTTATCCGGTTTCGATTATTCCCGGCACAGCATACCTCTAGATGAAATTTCAGATGGCGGTCCAGGCAAGGACGGCATCCCCTCCATAGATAACCCCCGTTTTTTGACTGCGGAAGAAGCGGATGGTTCTATGTTGCGAGATGCAGATCGTGTTCTCGGGTTTTCCTATAACGGACACACGCGAGCTTACCCTGTAAAAATTTTAAACTGGCATGAAATTGTAAATGATCAGGTGGGTGGGCAGCCGGTGGTGGTTAGTTTTTGTCCTTTGTGTGGTACCGGAATGGTATTCGATGCAAATGTGAAAAACCGTAAGCTGAAATTCGGTGTTTCAGGACTGCTTTATCAAAGCGATATGTTGCTTTATGATCATCAAACGGAAAGCCTTTGGTCGCAAATAAAATCGGAAGCGGTGACAGGGCCAATGACCGGAACCCGCTTAAAACTATTGGCATCGATGCATACGAACTGGGGCTCCTGGAAGAAAAAACATCCTCAAACTATGGTGTTGTCAGAGAAAACCGGGTTTCAACGTCCGTACGATCGTGATCCCTATCAGGGTTATGAGTCAAACTCACGATTGATGTTTGATGTCGGTCTCATGAATTCGAAATATCCTCCGAAGGAAAAAGTAATTGGTATTGAAATGGATGGGAAGGCCAAAGTCTACCCGTTTTCAGAACTCAGTAGAACCCGGTCGCCGGTACAGGATGTTTTCAACAATATTAAAATACAAATATTTTATGATAAGGTAACCAGGACGGCCGTTATTAAAGACAGTAAAAATAAGGAGTTACCATCAGTAGTGGGATTTTGGTTTGCCTGGTTTGCGTTTCATCCAGAAACCAAGGTTTTTGTCGCCGAGAAGAGATGAGGGAGACGACCACAAGTTAAGTTGTTTCAGCTTTTTTTAATTCTAGAGAAGCGGAATTGATGCAATAACGAAGCCCCGTGGGATCGGGGCCGTCTTCAAATACGTGGCCGAGATGCGCATCACATTTACTGCAAAGAACCTCCACTCTTCTCATGAAAAATTTGGTGTCTTCTTCGGTAGTAATGGCTTTTGGATCGACTGAATTATAAAAACTTGGCCACCCGGTGCCTGAATCGAATTTTGTGATAGAAGAAAAAAGAGGTTCGCCGCAGCAGGAGCAGTGGTAGGTTCCTCTTTCATGGCAGTCCCAATATTTCCCAGAAAAAGCGCGCTCGGTTCCTTTGTTTCGACAAACTTCAAATTGCTCGTCCGTCAACTTTTCTCGCCACTCGCTGTCCGTTTTTTGGATTTTTTCAGTCACAATAAAATCCTCCTTCTCTTAGATATTTTCCTTAATATAATTCTTTAATTTTTCTTTAGTTTCAGGCTTTAAAGCAGCTATTTTGATAGCTTCGGTATCTTCTTTGCTCAGTCTTTGGGCTAGATTTCGTAAGACCTGAAGTTGCTTTCTGTATATTTCACACAGGCCGCAGATTGCAAGGTGCATTTTTAAACGTATCTTTCCCCCTAAAGATAATGGACGATCCATCTCTTGAGAAATCAACGGATAGACATCTTTGCAGGTCATCTTAAAAATGGACAGGAGCAATTTCATAATTTACTTTCTAAACTCATTCTTTGCTTAACCAGTTTGACTCCAGGCATGTCTTGAGCTGGTTTCTCGCGCGATGCAGCATTACCCATAAGTTGGTCGGTTTGACATTGAATTCTTTACAAATTTCCTCTGAGCTTAAACCCTCTATTTCTTTTAATACAAATAGACGGTGAAATTTTTCTGACAACCCATTCATGCACTCTGCCAGCACCTGCGCGAGTTCATTGTTTTCAGCGGCTTTTTCTGGGTTCAAGTTCCAGTTGTTGGGGGGAGGCATCATATGCCCGTTTGTATCGAACTGAATATGGTCTGTATCGGATTCAGAAATATCCAGGGTAACGTTTTTTTTCGCGTTCCTGAAATGATCCATGGTCTTATGTTTTAAAATTCCAAATAGCCAGGTTTTTTCTGTCGATTTTCCTGCAAAGGTGTGTTGGGATTTTAATGCAGCAAAGAATGTAACCTGAACCAGCTCATCAGCAATATCGGGGTCTTTGACACGGACCAAGGTGTACCGATATAGCATGTCACCATAATTTTCAACCCATTTATCTGGTTCTAGCGTCTCTTCGCTCATCCCTCTAGGGTCCTTGTATTGGGTTTTAACTTGAAGGTTCTTGAAGGAGTCAATATACTGGAATTTATGAGTAACGCAACTACAGATTCTGGTGAATGCGCTCGCATATTAAAGGCTCTGGGGGATGAAACCCGCTTGAAAATAGTTCAGTTGTTGCTCAAGGGTGAAAAAAGCGTGTCAGAAATTGTAAAGAGTTTGAGAATGGGCCAACCCCAGGCTTCTCACCATTTATCAATTTTGCGGTCATCCGGTTTGGTGGGAACGCGCAGGGAAGGGAATAAAATAATCAACTTCATCCATCCGGGTAAATATTTCTTAACTAAAAAAGAAACAGGCCTCGACCTGGGTTGCTGCTCGGTTAACTTCGATAAGTCTTCCTAATTAAAAGCATCTCTTTTTTCTTTAATCCCGACTTCATAAAATTGTTTAAGGAATGACTTCATAATCCGGTAAGGATTGAATGATATATCCATTGCTCTGGCCGGTTCAAAGTCTGAAACCGTAAGGCTGGATAGGTTTTCCACACCAGAGATTTCTATTTTTTCCAGTTCGTAATTCCCATAGCCTTTAAGTTTAGCTGCCTCAAGCGCATATACATTGGAGAAACTTAAAAGCTCAGCGGCTATTCTGTCCAAGGCTGTCATATCGGTAGAGGCGAGAAGCACTCCAAGGGGATAGGGGCTGCCATGAATCGGCCCTTGGCCCTGCATAGCTTCAATACCATCTGCTATGGTTAGGCAGGGATTCACATGCCTCGCAATATCAATCAGCATTTTTCCAAATTTAACCTTATCGTTTTTAACCAAGCAATGCAGTATCGGCTTACGCTTGCCGATGACGAGTCCGAATAAGTTTTTGATGGCTAGAGTCATTGCCATTTGGCAATGCGATTTAACTTTAGGTAGATTGACGATACGGTCAAACTCGCTTAGACAACCGGCAATTTTTAAATGAGGAACCCCTTCTTCATTTTTAAATGGAATTGGATCCGATAAGGGGACAATTTTACAACCATATTTTTTCTTTAACGGATCGTAACCTGCTTTTTTAGCAACCGCTTCCAGACTGCCCAGAGCGGGACTGTCACTGATAGTGATTTGACCTACTGAAAAATCCTTGAGCACTCTGCATACTGCTTCAACAACCATTGGATGAGTGGTTACGCAATATTCAGGGCCGAATCCTCTTAGAAGATTGGGTTTTAGCAAAACTTTTTGCCCGGTTGAAAACAGAGAATTCTTTTCGTCTATTACCAATAAAGCTTCGCGGACAAAGGCTTCGATTTTCTCGATCGAATAGCTATCAACTTTCTGTAAGTGAACTTTTGATTTCATGTCATCCATTATAGCTATTCCAGAGGGAGTATTTAAATAATAGTTTGCCGAGAAATTTAAGAAGGAGAATAAAGCGCTTTGTATATCCCTCGGTTTCTCAAAACATGTTTTACGTACCGTCGTGTTTCAGGGTAAGGGATGGATTCAATAAACACATCCAGATCATTTAAATGACCGAACCTTTTCAGCCATTTTTTTAGAACATGGGGACCGGCATTGTATGAAATTAAGATATGTGTGCCGTTTTCTCCAAATCGTTTGTTCAGTTGACTGACATATTTGACGCCCAGCCTGATGTTTAAATCGGGTTCGAATAACACATCGGCTTCAAAGGGTTTTTTTAATTTTGTCTTGGGGTAAAGCTTTTTTCCCGTGGCCGGCATGATCTGCATGAGACCTCGAGCACCAGCCGGTGACAATGCCTTATGGTCAAACAGGCTCTCTTGCCGGATGATCCCATTTACAAAATAAGGATCAACTTTTCGATATTCTGAATTAGAAGTTACCTCTTCGTGGTAGGCAAGCGGGAAAAAATATTTCCAAAATTTGGGGGATAACGAACGCTCACCCGATTTGGTGGCAAAGTCCTTATACAATTGCAGTAGCTTGAGCGACTCAGAGTATCCATTGGCATTATGGTAAAGGTTTGAAAGCCATAATACTCCTGTCAGGTTCTTTCGGATGGATTTTTCAAGGCGTTGTATTTCGTTTCGCGCTTCCGTTGTAAGTCCAATTGCTGACAATTCTTGTGCGCGGATGTGGTGAAATTTTTCTCGGGCATCCAACGGTCGGTCAAGCGTGACCGGGGTTATTTTTGCGGTGTCCTCTGATTGGTTTGCAGGGAAAGAAACTCCGGCTTTCAGCATTTTTTCTTTTGCACGAATTCCATGAAATGTATAAGGATACTGATTTGCTACATCCGTAAAAATTTCTTTGGCTTTTTCTTTTTCGCCGAGCTTTTCTGCCGATTTGGCACTCCAATATAGATTGTATTCAATGAAAGGTCCTTTTGGAAACCGGCGCGCAACATCCTGAAATCGTTCAAAGGCTTTTTGAAATTTTCCATCGATATAATTAACCCATCCAAGCCGCCATCCGGCCCACTGACCGTAAAAATTTTCAGAGTATTTGCCCAAAACCTGTTGGTAGAAATTTAGCGCTTCGGGATAATTCTTTCTTTCTTCATAAATTTTCCCCACAAAAAATAAGGCCTTAATAGCGTAGTCTGATGATGGATCAGCGGCAGCTACTTGTTCGAAATATTTTGCTCCAGGCATAGGTTTGCCAAGGTTCCAAAGGTTTCGACCGATGTTGAACTTGGCTTTTTGAATTTGTGCGTGATTTGGATAGAGCTTTGAAAACTCTTTTAATGCGACATTTGCAGTTCTTCTATCACGTAACCCGCGGTGAGCATTTGAGAGGAAAAAGAAAAACCTTCCGGGCATGGGGTTGTTTGTTTTTTGAATTTCTTTGATCTCAGATATGATTTCTTTATATCGTACCCCTTTAAACAGTTTTTCAATTCTTACCGTATGCTCCCGTAAAGTTAAAGGAACTTCTTTAATATCCGGTGAAGCTCCGAGTCTTTTTATTGCAGCTTCGGCCTCGGGGGTAAGTTCGTGATTGGGGTATTTGATATGAAGTTGCCGGAAATTTAAATAGGCCTCGTTTTTTTTTCCAAGCTTCTCTTGATGTGTGGCTAATTTGAAAATGAGCTCAGGTAGATAAGGACGAAATCCTTTGTGATAAAAAGAATTTTTCAATGTCGCGATTGATTCCTGCAATACTTCTTCCGCTTTAATTTCATCTTTGCTTTGAATATAAGTATCGGAAAGAATGATTTGGGCTTCCGGGTAAAGTTGCGTGTCTGGGAAATTCTTAAGAAGCTGAAGTACATTTTCTTGAGCCTGTTTATACTTTTTGCTTTTTGATTCTGCTTTTGCAAGGTTGAGTAAAATATAATCTGCAATTTCTGGATATTTTTTTACCAGAGGTGATAATGCCTCAATAGCCTTGTCGTATTTTTTATTCTCGATGTGTAGGAGGCCGAGCAAAAAACGAGAACGCTTACTTTCTATTGAATCTGGCGCGGCATTTTGAATGCCGAGGAGTTGGTTTTTTGCCTTGCTCCATTCTTTTTTTAGAAAATGATTTTTGGCTTGTTCGAAATCATTAGAAATATTTTTGGCTTCCGATTTAGAGCCGAAACCTAAAACAAGAAAAATTGAGAAAAGGCAGGCTGCTACATTGGGTAGGCGAGAGAGCAGTCTGTTGCTGAGTGTTTCGGGAGTATCTTTTTTGTCGGTAGCGATGATTTGCGCTTCGGGCATTTTTCGAAACCAGGTGAGTTGACGTTTTGCGTAATGGCGGGTTTCCCGCTTGATTTCGTAAATCGCTCTTTCTAATGTTAAATCGCCTTGATGATAACGTGTCATTTGGGTATAGCCGATGCTTTTAAACGGTTTTAAATCGGTGGAGAAACCTCGATCAAGAAGGTTTTTTACTTCGTTTGCGAGTCCACCCTCGATCATGTTGTCAACTCGTTGGTCAATTTTTGCATAAAGCTCCGCCCGATTCCATTCGAGTATAAACGTGGAAATGGGGAATCGGTTTTCGGAGGTTGAGTCTTCTTTGTGGAATTCTGAAAATGGTTTTCCTGTTTCCATAAAAACCCCCAATGCTCTTTCAATTCTCAGGGAATCTGTTTCCGAAATTTTTTCTGCGAAATCAGGATCTACAGTTTGTAGTTTTTTGTAGACTTGTTCGACCCCAGACTCAAGGATATCTTGTTGAATATTTTTTCGGGTTTTATCGGATATTTCGACGGCGCAGTCATAATCCTGTGTAAGAACTTTGAGATAGAGAGCAGTCCCTCCAACTAGGATGGGGATTTTATTTTGACTCATCAGGTTTTGGATCGCATCCAGAGCCTTTGTTTTAAAATCAAATGCATTAAATTCCTCATCGGGTTCCAGAATGTCAATGAGATGGTGGGGGATGGCTTGCCGATCTTTCGCCGACGGCTTTGCTGTGCCGATGTCAAAGTATTTGTAAACCTGCATTGAGTCGGCGCTGATAATTTCGGTGTTGAGTTTTCGAGCCAATGCCAGGGCGGTTTCACTTTTCCCAGAGGTGGTGGGTCCCGTCAACACAATTAAAGGAATCATAAATCTGTTGCATCTCCATAGTATAGCTTCCATCTCTATTATAGACATAGAGTGGCGAATCGACTATTAAATCGCATTTCTTTTCTTTGATAGCATCCACCAAAAATATTTTTGCTTCTGCATTTTTGTGGCCGTGAATAAACCGGATTCGGCTGGGAAATAACCTTCGTTTCTCTAGCTCGCGCATGGTTTCAAGCAATCGGATGGGCGGATAGGTCAGAATAATATGTCCGTCTTTTTTTAAAAGAGCCTTCGCTTTGTCGAGCAGGCCTTGCATATTTAGTTTCAACTCGTGTCTGGCAATGGCTTTCTCGGGATCGGGATTCGTGCGTCCCGAATTTATTTTTCGGTAGGGCGGATTGGATACGATCAAATCAAATTGCTCTGGGGGGGGATTTGAGTCCATATCGAGAAAATTGCCCTTGATAATTTTTACTGGCATTTGATTTTTAGAGACATTTTTTTTGGCTATTTCGGCTGCTGAATCTTGAATTTCTATACCCGTAATTTCTAGCTTGGGTTCTCGAAAAATCATCAGGAGGGGGATGATGCCGCAGCCAGTTCCAACATCGAGCACTTTATGCCCTGGGGCTAAAGTGGAAAAATGGGCCAGCAAAAAGGGTTCAATAGAATAACGATAACCGGAGTCATTCTGATCAATGCACAGATCTTTTGTCGTTCGAGCAGAGTTCATGAAGTTTTTTTCTGTTTTTATAGCCGATGAAAATTGATGTGGCTAGGGAGCGGCAGTAGTCCGAGTCATATTCAAAATTTCTTCTTTGCCATAATGGTCGAGATAAAGCAGGAAATGTTCGCGTGACAGGTAGTTCCAGATTTTTCGGGATGGGAAATGCTGTTCAATTACAGAATTGAAATTTTCGTATACATCCATCACTTCTTCCCGTGGCATTCCGGCTTTTATTTCATAATCGAATACGATAGCCATATCGCGTTCCGGGTCCTGAATGATTCGGTCGATTTTAAATTTGGCAGGGTTGTGGTATATCGCCGAATCTTTTTCCAGTGCAAAAATTGACTGGCCTACTGAGTGAATGATGCCGCTTTCCACTTCTGAATTCTCAATAGTAAATTGAATAGTGTCTTCTGCTTCGGCCCTTTCTTCTGTGGGGAAGCCAAAAAACAGGTAAAGATGGTTCCATATACCTGCTTCCGAACTATGCCGCAATACCGCTCTTTCAGTTTCTTGATCACAGCCCTTATCTATAATGGAAAGGATGCGGTCATTGGCACTTTCTAATCCGAAAAAGAGCATGAGGAAACCCGCGCGATAAATATCGTCAAAAAGTTCAGGAGATTCTTTTTCGCTGGATTCAAATTTAAGCATTCCTAATGAACGCATTTCAACCCCACGTTTGAGAATTTCTTTCGACATGCGGTTAAACGCATTGGGAGAAATAGCCTCATCTGAAAAGGTGAAATATTTGGTTTTGTATTTTTTCGAAAGGTGGTCCAGTTCTTCGGCAACCCTTACCTCATTTTCCTTTCTATAATGGGAGTCGTAAATAAAGCTGTGGGTGCAAAAGGTACATTTCCCCCAATAACACCCTCGGCTCGACATATAGGGAAGCACTGGGTAGGGCATTAGATATTTTTCCAACGGTAATTGATCGAATGTTGGACAAACCAGTTGTTCGTAGGGCAAAGCCTCAGCTTTTGGATTGCGAATGACCTTGTCGCCTTCAAGATGAACCAAGTTGGGCACCGTATGTAGTGGCTTTTTTTCTTTTAGGTGTTTGACGAGCTCATCCAAAGGCAGTTCACCTTCGGAAACTATCAGGCTGTGAAAGAATTGCTTAAACAACTCTTGCTTATCATCGAGCAAATCGGCGTGACGGTTGAAAACACTTCCTCCGACCACAATGTGTAAATGTGGGTAACGTTGTCGAAGTTGTCGTGCGAGTGTGAGGCCCGGTATTACCTGCCCGATATGAATGATGGATAACCCGACAACTCCATAGTCGTCCCAAGGTATTTTTGGGGTCAGATACTCATCAAACAAAAACAGGAAGGGATTTCGTACGGTATCTTTTGTGGCACTTAAAATTCCTGACAGGTTTTCTTCTGGATTGCCTTTCATGAAAAAGGAATCGAGATCCAAACGGCTCGGATGGTGAGCGTAGGAAATCAATTGCATGGCAATTTTCAGGTTGGTGTAGGCCTTGCTGTATGTTTCAAATTGGAAAAAGCGGTTCTCATCCCTCAGTACACTTTTTGCATCTTCTACTTCATTGAGAACGGATTCTAAAAATGCGGTATCGGAAAGGATGTCATTATAAACCGGTCTGACTTCCTGATCTTCCATCGCACGTGTGGGGTCTGCGAGACGCTTTCTGATAATTTCGACACAACGTTCCAGATACTCTCTCGATAGAAAGATATCGTAGCATTCTATATTCAGATCAAACTGGTCCACTTCGTGGCCCCGCGACTCTAAATGTGCCTTTAGAGTGGGTAAAGCCAGATAAGGTTGGCTGGGATACCACTGCGGCGGAAAAAGGAGAGCGACCTTCATTTTATCTCCTTTTTGAAAACTGTTATTTTTTTCCAGTTGAGAGATGGCACACGCTTTAACTTAAAGAATTATAGGTGGTTACGAGATAAGCATATATCCAATGAGAAACTCCTGTCAACCACTAGGCCACAGACTGTAGGGTTGATCCTCAGAAGGCTTGCAGTTCAATTAAATCTTTAAATCAAAATGGCTTCCAAAATAATTTGAGGTGGGTCGGTTTGAAACCTTCTTTAAAATGTGCATTTTATTGGCCTGGGTAGGGTTTGGGGGGAATTTTTTACAGAAAATAGGGCTGGACTTATATTAAAAGGAATAGCAAAATCGTTGGCATTTCGGAAATTGCCCTATTGGGTGCAGTGTCACGCTGGTTGACACTGTTTGCGGAAAAGGATTATACTTACGAGATTCCCAGAACTCTTTTAAAAATATTGGTTTATTGTTTTACCCCTGTAAGGAAGGAGATTTGTGTTGAGCGACCAAGATACTGAAACAAAAGAAAACCCGGATTCCTCCGAGGCCCCTGAAGAAAAAGAGGTCGACCATCTTTCCGATTTGAGTGAACTTGAGAAGATCAAGGCAGAGCTCCAAAAGGAAAAAGAGAAAGCGGCTCAGGAACTCGCAGAAGGTGAAGATGAAGAAGAAGATTTAAGAGAGGTAGATTATCTTCAAAAGCTAATCACTCTTTCTGTAAAATTCGACCATCATATCGGTATGTACTTGATGCCCTCGTTCATTGATTGCGGACTAAAATACGATCATCGTTTGGCTGAAAGCTACACGGTTCAGTTGACAACGATCCAGTCGTTTTTGCGTCTTCTTGAAAAAGTGGATGGTGTGACTCGTGAAGAAGTGACTAAACAATGTATTCTGAATTTGAGAAACATTCTTCAGTTGGTTCATAAGAATATGGTCAAGCCGCTTTATCGTGAAGTGGAGCTAATGAAAAAGAAACCTAAATCCGAAAGTCTTGATAATTTCAAAAAGCACTGGAATGAGCGGATTGATGAACTCCAAAAAACCTGTGATTTTGAATATCAAATTCTCGATGTAAAAGGATTTCTACTGAAGTAAGGTACATGGTAGGTGATAGATTGTATTCTTGTAGAATAAAGTAAATTCCCTATAGTGTCTGCTATTAGACATATGGCTTCAAGAGCCCCTTCGGGGGCTCTTTCCTATTGGAGTCTTATTGTTTTTCACGTGGTATGAAGGAAAGGGCTTAAAAATTGGCTGAAGAAAAAACCGGTGAAAGCGAATTAGAAGATTCAAGTGGCCTCGATGTTGTTACGACTGAAGAGACACTTCCTGCAGAACGTCCGCAGGTAGATCATAGTAAACTTTACGTCTGGGTTGCCGATTCAGGAAATGACCGGATACAAAAATTCGATGGCAATGGCAAGCTGCTGACACAGTTTGGATCTTCTGGGGGAACCCGTCCTCCTTATGTGCCTGGAGAGTTTAAAACCCCAAGTGGAATTGCAGTCGACCTCGAGGGCTATATCTGGGTAGTGGATACAGGTTGTCATCGTATTCAGAAGTTTGACCCTGAGGGTGATTTCTTTTTCGAATTTGGTTCAGAAGGCTGGGGGCAGGAAAAGTTTTATATGCCTGAAGAAATTGTAGCCGAGCCTACGGGGACCATACTTGTCGCGGATACTTCCAATCATTGCGTGAAGCGGTATGACGATGATGGTGAGTTTATTTTGAGCTTTGGTTATGCAGGAAACTTTGACGGCTTCATGAAATTTCCTGTGGGTCTGGCTTTGGACCGAGAAGGAAATATTTACGTGGCGGACCGTGATAACCAACGCATTCAAATTTTCAACGAGGATGGACAGTTTTTGTCAAAGTTTGGGGAATATGGTTTTGAACCGGGTAGGCTGAACTTCCCTACTGGAATTACTGTCCGTCGGGATGGAACACTCATCGTGGCGGAAAAAAGTCAAAACCGTCTGCAACTTTTTGATCGCGAAGGGCACTCCCTTGGAGTAATTGGGGAGGGTGGAAAACGTGATGGTCAATTTAATTGTCCCTCATCCGTAGTGGAAGATCCCTATGGATATGTTTTTGTAGTTGATACTATTAATCAGAGAATTCAGAAATTCGACCCCGATTTAAATTTTATGGCCAAGTGGGGAATTGTTGGTAAAGACCCTGGTCAATTTTATAATCCTTCTGGAATTTGCTTGTCTTGGGAACCCGATTGGGCGCCCCAGGAAGAGTGACCATGAAGAATTCATTCAAAAATACAATCTCCAAAAATTTGCGCCGTCAATGCGGTTTTGTACTTCTTCTTGCAGCCACTTTTTTTGCCGGCCTTCAAGTGGTGCATGCTGAAAACAGCAAAGATGAAATTTTTGGTGGCCAGATATTATCCCTCACCGAAGAAAAGCCAGAACTAGAGCCTTCCAATGACCCAAGATTCCAAGACAATAAAGACGGTACTGTAACCGACTTGCAGGAAGGGTTGATGTGGAAAAAAATTGATATCTACCAGGAAAAAAAGATATGGATCAATTGGGAAGACTCTCAAAAATACCTCGAGAAATTTAATAAAGAAGCTTATGCCAGTTACTCAGACTGGCGCCTGCCCACACGGAAAGAACTAGAATCTCTTTACGAAGAAGAAAAAGATATTCCGTGGAAATATTATTGGACTGAAAATGTTATCCATATAGACCCTATCTTCGGTTATTCCAGCTGTTGTTTTTGGTCCAGCGAGCTTTATAAGGATAAATATGCTTGGGGGTTTAATTATATTCGTGGCAAAGATTACCCCAGTATCAAAGGAGGGGCGAGCCTGTCATTATCAACGATTCGCCCAGTCCGAACTGTTGCAAAATAAATTTTGTAGAGAGAAGATTTGAAAATCTTTCTTTACATGTGAAATTTTTAAAATGTGTTTGAACTGAGCGAATTATATGAGCGAAGAAGAAAAGGAAGAAACTCCAGATTCTGAATCCGCCGAAGGAGCTTCAGAAGAAACCTCAGAAGATTCTGCCACTCCCATAGAATCAGAAGAAGGCGAGTCTGCCGAATCTGAAGAAGAGGAATTGGAGGATGAAGACGAGGAGGAGATTGAATTTGACCTGGAAGCTCAGGTCGAAGAATTTCGCCGGATGATCGAAGAAGACCCGGATAGCTGCGTTAATTTTTATAATCTGGGGGAGGCCCTGGCAGAACTCGGTCAAACAGGTGAAGCCAAAGAGGCCTTTGAGCAGGCCTTGGTTCTAGATGAGAATCAGGAGTTCAGTTCAATAATTCATCTTGGCATCGGTAATATTTATTTTCATCAGTTGATGTCGGGTATTCAATCTACCGTAGTTAAAAGCTCAGTAGGAATGCTTTCCCAGCACAAACAGCAAAATACGATTAATTCTGTCAGTGGTAATGATTATTCAATTCCCATTGCTGAGTTTGAAAAGGCCATTCAGTTTCTTCCCAAGCTAAATGCGGATGAAGAAATTGTAGACTATGTTAGCAAAAATGCGCCTCAACAAATTTCCACCATTTATTACAAATGGGCTTCCGACTTGTTCGATAAGGCACGACAGCTCGAAAACTACGGGGATGAAGTCAAAGATATTAAGCAGGGACTAAAGTTTCTGAAGAAGACGATTGAGATAGACCCCAACCACGCTCAGGCCAATTTAATGGTCAAGTATGGGAAGAAAATGTTGCTGGAGGGGTTCAGCATTTATGATGAATATGGTTTTGAAGCAAAAATAATCCCAGGATCCGGATAATTTATACCCGATCTTTCACCGGAGCAAATGATGCCGAATATAGATGATTTGATACGTGACAAATTGAGTAAAGATGGGCAGGTGCTCAATCTAAAGGCCCAGTTCCTGAGAGAAGTCGGGGCTAAAGAGTTGTCTAAGAGGGAAGAGTTAAAAGAGGTGAGGGCAATGGATTTATCGCAAAATGGTATTGGCGATGAAGGGGTGAAGGCGATTGCAGAGTCCAGCGTTTTTACTAACTTGAGAAACTTGAACCTGGCATCAAACAATATCAGTGATGAAGGGGCTAAAACCCTGGCCAACTCGAAAAAGCTAGGCAAACTCCGAAGTTTGCAGTTAGTCGTCAACGATATTTCTGAAGAAGGTGAGAAAATATTGAGAAACTCTACGGATTTGACAAGCCTGACATCTTTAAAGTTCAGGGTTTAGAGTATATTGTGACCTATTCTGGTGGGTTGGATTGATGAAAATGGCGGAAACGAGAGGCTATTTTTCCTGGGCTGCAAACTATTGAAAATTCAGGGGTTTTCGGGTGAGAAATTATAGTTTTATTAAAGGCTTGACTTCGCCGAGGGGTTTTGATATTTTCGGTCCACTCTAGTCAGACCAGTGGGTTTGCTGGGTAGGTTCTGTCATTTTTTAATTTAAGGCAAAACCGGAATCTAATTAATGCTTTGAGCACTAATCACCGTTTAGGTTGATGGATTTATAAAGTTTTTTGGTTGTTTCAGGTTTACTTTAAATCAAGCTTCGAAAGGGGGAGCAAATGAGAAAGACCGTTGTAGCTTTATTGGCTGTATTTTTTATGTTTTCTGTATCAGTAGCCAGCGCAAACGTTTCAACCGTAAAAGCTGGTAGCTCTGCTGACTGTGTAAGATCTAGTTGGGTAATTGAGAATTTGAGTGAGACAAAAGGAACCACCGTTCACATTGATATCGGGAAAATGGCATATTCTTGGACCAAGAATTTTGACCGTACTCTTGAGCCTGGTGGATTTTTGGCAAATGCTCTAGAAGAGAAAACCACTTTTACGAACAAAGGCCCTGGCGACATTTTGATGAACTGTCAAGCTCATCGTGTTGAAAATGCCAACCGTGTTGAGTGGAAAAAAGATGCTGGTTCTCATAAGACCTATCAATCGAACTACCATCTGGACCATGTTACACCTGGAACTTATATTGAGCCAGGTATGGGCCAACCTGAAGGCACCGAGCGTGGTCTCTTCAGTCAAACAAATGGTCAGAACAGAGAAGTTGAGCGTTAAAATCTGATTTGAGTTTTATTTGCCGGGGGGCTTTGGCCCCCCGGCTTTTTTTTTGGTTTTTTTTGCTATTGACTGGTCGGGGCTATAAAATAAGGACTCCAAATGCAGAATAATCTTTGATGAGGGAAAAATGAGCGAGAACAGGTTTGTGGACAATGGAGATGGTACTGTAACGGATACCTTCACCCAGCTAATGTGGGTGCAGAAAGATTCTTATCTCGATCTGTTGCGTTTTGTCACTCATAAGGGTTCTCTGAAATACATGAATGAAAAAAATGAGGAAGCTTTTGCCGGGCACACGGACTGGCGTTTGCCGAACAAACGCGAGGCGCACTCTCTTTTTGATGTGAACAAAGAGGTTAGGGATAAATACGATTTGGTTATTCATATTGACCCGGTTTTCACTGCTGGTTGTGGCTACGATACTTGGACCAGCAATGTAAGAGGCAAAATAACCGCTTATTGTTATTCCTACAATAGTGGGTCGGGCGGCCATAAAGAAGCGGAAGATACATTGAACTCCAGTGCGCGGCTGGTCCGTGGCGAATTTGATAATTCTAAAACTAAAATTACTTTTGTTCCTGAGATCAGAGATAAAATCACTCAAGGGGGTGGCTGGAGGTAGTTTCTTTGCTTATCTGAAAAAACATTAGAAACCCTGGTTTTGAAATTCCCTGCCAATTGAATCGTCAAATTAAACTATAGATGGAAAATCAGGAGTTTCCAGAACCACCAAAGCCTTGATTTGAGTTGAAAATAAAGATGCTGGATGGTATTTTGTACTATTAAATAAAGCAGGTTATTTATAGATTCAAAGAGAGTAAACACTCTATCTCCTTGTCTCATTTTGTTGGGTCAGTGCTTATCCTGAATCTCCTTCTTTTGGGACTGAGGAATTAAAAGCAAAGTCTCTTTGAATAGACGGGATGGGCAGGGTGTTTTTTTATTTCTGTTAATTTGAGGTATGGATTTGTCGCAACCAAACTGGAAAAAAAACGACAATGGTACCATTGAAGATCTGGATACTGATCTGATGTGGTCTGTAAAAGATTCGCGGCAGGAATTGGGTAAATGGCTCAACTGGGACGAGAGTGTTGCTTACGTCCAAGCGTGTAACGATCAAAAATATCTGGGCTACAATGATTGGCGGTTGCCGAGTAAAAGTGAGGTGCGTTCCATATTTAAAAATAAAGATCCTTACCGGGAAATGTTTCTGAACCTCCCTAAAAAACCGGCGCGGCGTGTTTCTAATTATCAGGCGGGTGGAGAAACCAGTGTATGGACTTCAGAAACCCGGTACGACTCTTATGCTTGGAAATGTTATTTTCCTGACTTAAAAGAAGTCTGTGTTGATCAATCGGTTTCGACTACAGGAACTTCGGTTCGCATGGTCCGCGACCTGGATTGAATATTATATTAGACGAGGTAATAAATGTCTGACGAAAAGGAAGAATTTGAAGAAGTGTCAGAGCCTGAGGCTCTCGATGATGAGGCCGAAACAGAATGGGTGGGTGAAGAGGAATGGGGCGATGAAGAAGAAGAAAATGTCGCTCTGGTTGAAGATGAAGTCCCCACCTTCGTTGATAATGGAGATGGTACTATTAGCGATACCCGGGCAAACCTAATGTGGAAACAGGATGATTCCTTTAAAGAATTTGGATATGGAATCACCTGGTTTGAAGCACAGGATTATTGTGAATTGTTAAATGAAAAAAAATTCGCCGGTTACGATGACTGGAGACTGCCCAGTGGTGAAGAAGCGAAAAGTGTTTTTTCTTTTACACAATCTAACTCCGATAAAGATGGAGCTGAAACCCATATCTCTGATCTGTTTGAGCCGGGCGGCGGTCACAACACATGGACCTACGAAGAAAAACCGGATTACCAACAGTATGCGCAGAAATTCAGTTTTATCACAGGAAATGATATGTGGGAACACAAGGATAATGAATATTCTCATTGCCGGGTTATCCGTGATGTTATTCAGGAGGATTGGGAACCTGAATGGAGAAAAGAAACAAAAACATTTGAACGTTAATTTTTATTTGTCTGTAGATTTGTGTAGGACAGAATTGGAGCTTTGTGAGCCATTACATGATTTTTGGGAAAGACGATTGCCCTCATACGCAAAAAGCAATATCTGACTTTAAAGAAAAGCATCGATCGTTTATTTATATTAATGTTGATAAAGATCCGCATGGTTTGAAAAAATTATTGGAATATTCTAATGATCAGTACATTGTTCCGGTTATCGTAAATGTAGACGAAGACAGTGTAGAGATAGGATATACCGGAGAATAAAGCTATTTTATACTAACTACCGGACACCCGGTTAACAGGCGCTATTATGGAAGAAAATTTACCACAAAAGACAGAACAACAACCGCCGGAAAAAGCGGAACAACAACTGCCGGAAAAAGCGGAACAACAACTGCCAGTAAAAAAAGATGACAAACCTAAAAGGTTTGTTGAAAAAGGCCGCGATGTTGTGTTCGATAGCAAAACCCGTCTCTACTGGTTGAAAAAAGATTCATGGCAGGATAAGGGGAAATTTTTTAACTGGCATGAAGCTGTTACCTTTGCAGAAAATAAAAATTTGCGAAAAATAGGGGGGTTCGAGGACTGGAGGCTTCCTAATATCGACGAAGCTACTTCTCTATATGATGAAAATTTTGAGGTTCCGGGAAAGGGCGGTACAAATCTTCATGTTGATCCTATTTTCCCTGAAGGGGCTTTTAAAACTGGGTGGATCGCTGGGGATACTTCAACAAGGAGACCTCGGTTTGATTATTGTGAAGGGAAGGTTGTGAGCGTGGAAGAGTATTCCTTTGGCTCAGTACGGATTTGCCGAAAAGACACGGTAATAAAAAAACAAGTCGCTCCACGAAGAAAGTAACTCCTTATGACAGAATCAACAAAGCTAAAGTACATTGATAATGGCGATGGCACTGTGACAGATGCCAAGCACGGAATCATGTGGATGAAAAACGACACTTGGTTGGAGTTGGGCGAACTAATTACTTGGCATGACAGCTTGGAGCTTGCTCGTAAAAAGAACGAAGAAAAGTTTGCCGGCTATAACAATTGGCGAATTCCTTCGGCTTCGGAAGCCAAATACCTATTCGACTTGGAAACCACCAATACAGATGTTGAAGGATGCGAAATTCATATCGACCCTGTCTTTCCAGCTGGGTGTGGATTCACAACTTGGACCAGCCAGACCCGGGGTGCTAAAGCGGCCATGTCTTATGATTTTCGATCGGACTATGAATATTGGCTTGCAAAAGAGAACGATGGCTTCCCCAGTGCCGTTCGGTTGGTTAGGGCCGATGAGAGTGAGGAAGAAGACCCCGAATTCATCCGAATCGAAAAAAGAAAAGACGGGACGATTGTAGACCATAAAACAGGCCTTCTTTGGAAAGCAGACGACTCTTATATGGATTTAGATAAGTGGGTGACTTGGGAAGAAGCGAAAACTTATATGATTGAGTTAAACCGGAAACAGTTTGCCGGTTATCAAGACTGGAGAATGCCAACACGAAAAGAGGCTCAATCCATTTATGATCCCTCTAATCCTATAACAGACAATTATGGTGATACGATATTTCTGCTTAAGGGGTTTTCCCCAGGAGCTGGGCAGACATCTTGGACTAAAACTTTACACAAGACCGAAAGGGGGACGGCTATTCGGTTTCATTATTATAATGGTGATTTTAAGTGGAATCCAATGGGTTTGAGAAGTCATGGGGTGCGAGCTGTCCGTAACTTGGATAAAGATTCTTGAGCGAAAGTATGAGCGAAAACCCTGAAAACAAATCCGAAGAACGGTTCGTTGAAGGTGATAGCGATACGATAATTGATTGCGCAAAGCGACTGGTTTGGCTGAAGCAGGACACTTGGCAGGTTACCGGAAAATGGATGAGCCAGCTTCAAGTTAGAGAGTTTGCTGAGGTGTTGAATAGAAAACGGTTTGCCGGATTTTCTAACTGGCGGTTGCCAACAGCAAATGAAGCAAAAAGCCTTTTTGATAAGAACTCGAAAAACTCAGATAATTCCGGGCAAGCAATTTTCTTGTCAGAATTGTTCGATTCGGGATGTGGGTTTCTATGCTGGACCAGTGACATAAGACATAAAGTACAAGGTGTCCGTTTAAGTTTTCGAAAAGGGGTAACCATGTATGATGATATCTATCGAACTTCAAGAGGTGCTTCGCGTCTGGTTCGAGATATAGAGAAAAATGATGATTTAATCTGAATTTTTTCGGATTTAGAATTTTAAGGAGCAGCAATTGGAAGCAGAGAAAAGATTTGTCGATAATGGAGACGGAACTGTTACCGATCTGGAAACAAAACTAATGTGGAAGCAGACGGATTCGTTTCAGGACACGAGCCAATGGACGAACTGGTTCAAGGCGCAAGAATATATTCGTAGTCTGGAACTTAAGAAATTCGCAGGTTATACAGATTGGAGAATGCCTACTTTAGAAGAGGCCGAAAGCCTTCATGATGAGAACCATTGTATTAAGGATATGGATCGAATGGATATTTTCATCAGCGAAGCATTTTCTCCCGGGGGCGGCTTTACTTCTTGGACCTCAAATGAGATGCCGCATTCAACAGCGGTGATTTTTTATTATCGTTACGGCCATGCCAATTCAAACCACAAAGAAGATATTACAAAAGACTCGGTTCGTGCGGTTCGTGATGTAGAAAAACGTGAAAGAGACAGAGGGGTTCTGAAAAAGTTCCCTGGTTTCTCTGATTCTCCTCTTCCGCGCTGATATTGGTTTTAAAAAGGAATGAGTATTTATTAGCAACGATCGATTCTGTTGATGCGGAATGGTTTTAATTTTTGTGAAGGGAAATTATCATCGAAAGCTATAAGGTGGTTAACAAGCAGGAAAGTGAAAACTCGGTACTAACCTATCGTTTCGAAGAAGAGGATTACAGAAGTACCTATATCCTTGAGGACTATTATCATACGAGCCCCTTCTTTGATTACAATTATGTTGTTGTCTATTTGCGTGATAAGGACAACATAAAAAATTCATTTGCCTTTCAAGTTAATTTCAATAAAACCTTTAATACAATTCCTGACCATCCTAAACTCACCGAAGTGCAGACTCAGATAGCCAAAGGTTTTGCTAAAAATGCTGCGGATGAGTTGATTCTACTATTTAAGCAAAGAGCTGTTGAAGCAAAAGCGTATGGTGAAAAAAACCCGATGACTTATCTGGAGTTTGAGCCTGGCCGTTTTTTTAATTATATTGAATTGCTTCCCAAAACGAAGGAGATGTTGGATTTTAATTATGGTGATGATCAGTATTTCGCCGAAGATTCTTATGATATCGATCCTAGAAATGATAATAAATGTTTGCAACTGGCCTTTTTTAAGTTTCAGTTAGATAACGCAGACCAAGCCCCCATTTTTTCTACGACTTATTATTTTGATGAAGAAATAAGGGAAAGGGAGGATGCAAAACTATCTCCTAAAAATAGCGATATGCTGATTGCGATGAATCAGTTTATTCCAGATTTAAATGATCGACTGAAAAAGAGATATAAGAATGCAAAAAAACTCGGCAAAGAGCTTCTTGAAAGTCAAGCTCCCGTGGAAGTCCGACAGGAAAAAGCAAAACCTAACGAGCCTTGTCCATGTGGTTCGGGTAAAAAATATAAGAAATGTTGTGCGTTAATGTTGAATTGATTTTTTAATAAACCATTGAGGCTTGTCCTCATTTACTGGTATTTAATAATGGCAAAAGAAAGAAAAGTTAAAAAAGTTCAAGCCCGACATATTCTTGTAGGCTCGAAGGAGCTTGCTGAGGAATTGAAGGTGAAAATAGATGAGGGCGCAGAGTTTACAAAGTTAGCAGAAGAGCATAGTGAGTGCCCCTCTAAAAAGCGCGGTGGTGATCTGGGCTGGTTTGGTAAGGGAGCTATGGTTCGCCCTTTTGAGGTAGCTGCATTCACAGCGCAGGAAGGGGATGTCGTTGGCCCCGTTAACACCGAGTTTGGTTGGCATTTGATTTATGTTTATGAAATTCAAGAAGACGTTGATGCTGACGCCGGACCTCCAACTGGAGATGAAGATGCGGATGAAGATACTTTACGTCTGGTAGCAGAGAACTACGCTCATGAATTTATGATGTTGGGTTATACCAGTAAAAAGGTATTGAGTCTTTTTACCAGCCCTCATTTTAAATCAGCGAACACTGTATATAATATTCTCGGGGTAGATGCTATTAATGAAGTAATAGCGCAGGTTTTTGGACAAAAAGTTGAGAAGTCAGAAAGTTCGAAATCGGAAGAAGAAACCCAAAAATAGAGTAAACCAGAAATTAAAAAAGCGTGGTCCCCTCAAAGGGAGCCACGCTTTTTTTGTATGCGCTACTATTTGTATTAAAGTGTAACGCTGTGAACGTTAACGATATTAGCTGTTTCTCGCAGTTCCTGCACTGTTTCTTGGGTTGGTGGGCCATCAATATTGATGATTGCCACTGCTTTTCCACCATCTTCCACCCTTCCAAGATGGAAGCCTGCAATATTAAGATTATGTTTACCGAGAATATTTCCCAGATTGCCAATTACGCCAGGAACATCCGTATTATTCAGCACCAACATGTTTTTTGATAGAACGGCTTCAAGGCTATATTCTTCGAGCTGGACAATCCTGGAATCGCCTTTCCCGAAAATGCTTCCTGTCACCCGATGGGTTCCATTTTGTGTGGTTACTTGAACTTGTACGGTGCTGGTGTATTCGTGGACTTCATTGCTTTTTGATTCCTGAATTTCAACTCCTCTTTCTTTGGCAATGAAAGGTGCGTTGACCATATTAACGCCATCAATAGATCTGTTGAGCAGTCCCTTTATTATCGCTATTGAGATGGGTTCCACAGTCAGACCGGCCACTTCCCCGTTGTATTGAATTTCGATACGGGTGAGGGCCCCATCTATTATCTGGGATAAAAAGCTCCCCAGATCTTCACCTAATACAAGGTAGGGATTGATTTGTGCCAGAGTCTCGGCATCGATGGAAGGCACATTGACTGCATTACGAACATTGCCTTCTTTCAAGAAATCTTTTATTTGATCGCAAATAGCGATGGCCACTTTTACTTGGGCTTCTCCAGTGGACGCTCCCAAATGTGGAGTACATGTGATTTCATCTACTTTTAGTAGTGGGCTTTCCAAATCCAAAGGTTCTTTTGAATAAACATCTAATGCAGCTCGTGCCACTTTCTTTTCTTTAATAGCTTCTATCAGAGCATCATCATCGATCAAACTACCGCGTGCGCAATTTACAATGCGGATGCCGGGTTTCATTTGGTTGAATTCTTCTTTTCCTAAAAGTGCTTTTCCATCAGCGAGCCCAGGAGTGTGAAGGGTGAGGAAGTCAGCTCTTCCCAGTAAATCTTTCATCTCAACAAGTTCTACACCTGCTTTTTCAGCACGCTCCTGAGAGATGTATGGATCATGGACAATTATCTTCATCTGGAAAGCGCGGGCACGATCTGCCACAATTGAACCTATCCGACCAAAACCTATAATTCCCAAAGTTTTTTGGTAAAGCTCAACGCCCATAAATTCTTTCGGAGCCCATTTTTCATTTTTTAGTTTCCAACTGGCCTGTGGAATGTTTCGAGAAATGGACAATAATAAGGCCATCGTATGCTCTGCTGTAGTAATCATATTTCCTTCAGGAGCATTCATTACAATCACGCCTTTTTGTCCTGCTGCATCGAGGTCAATATTGTCTACGCCAATACCGGCTCTTCCTATTACTTTTAAATTTGTAGCGGCCTCAATGATTTCTGCTACCACTTTGGTGGCACTTCGGACAATCAAACCATCATATTCAGGTATAATTTTGATCAGTTCTTCCTTAGAGAGTCCGGTGTTTACATCTACCTCCAGGCCTGATTCTTTTTCGAGGATCTCAACTCCGGCTGGGGAGAGGTTGTCTGAAACTAAAACTTTCATTTGTTAACTCCAAAACCCTCTAACGAGGGGTGTAGTGTTTAACCTTACAGTAAAAGGCTAAACGTTATTAAATTTGCTTTTCTAGTCTTGACCACCCGCTAGGGTGACTCCAAAATCATCCTGCACTTTTTCTAACAACACCGTGATGAATCAGGCCGATAACATAAAATAGCCATAGATCAAAATATAAGTCTTAGGCCTTATGCTTTTCAAAATCTTTCATATAACCAATCAGAGCATCAACGCCAGCTTCAGGCATGGCGTTATAGATACTTGCTCGCATTCCTCCGACTGAACGATGACCTTTTAGGGTGGTTAATCCAAGATCCTCAGCGCCTGCTAAAAATTCTTTGTCTAAGTCGGCATTGGCCAGCACAAATGGCACATTCATCCAAGACCGCGAAGCTTTTTCCACGGGATTACTATAGAAACTCGAATTATCAATCGCGGCATACAATTTATTGGCTTTGTTTTCGTTCAATTTTGCTATAGCGGAAAGCCCCCCTTGTTTTTTCATCCATTTGAAGACCAAACCCGCTAAATAGAGCGTATAGGTCGGAGGAGTATTCAGCATCGAATCCGCTTCAGCTTGTTGCGCGTAATCGAAAACACTCGGGGTCGTGGGTAATGAATTCCCAATGAGATCATCGCGAACAATTACTAACGTGACGCCCGCGGGTCCAATATTTTTTTGCGCACCCGCATAAATCAGCCCAAAACGATTCACATTCAATGGGCGGGAAAAAATCGTCGAGGAAAAATCGCCAACCAGTGGTACATCCCCGGTATCAGGAATCCAATGAAACTCCACACCACCGATTGTTTCGTTTGGAGTATAGTGCACATAAGCAGCATCTGAATTCAAAGACCAGTTCTCAAAGGGAGGAATGGTGGTGAATTTATCAGCTTCAGAGGAAGCCGCAACGTTCACCTCGCAATATTTTTTTGCCTCACTAATGGCTTTCTTACCCCAAGCACCAGTCC
>JAJDAV010000082.1 GCA_029261695.1 Nitrospinaceae bacterium
GCAGGGAAGGGAAATTGATCGAGTTCTCTGGGTTTTACCCATTTCCACCCATCACATGCGGTGGGAGAAAACTTTCCTGAATGTATATGGCATTGAAAAACATGAAGGGTCACTCGAAACCGAGTATAGCTGTGACTATGGGTTAATATTTTCTCACTAATTCTTATCCCAAGACCGAGTTCTTCTTTAATTTCTCTTCGCAAACATTCCTCCTCGGTTTCACCGGATTCCATTTTCCCGCCGGGGAACTCCCAAAGCCCTCCCATCAAACCATCAGCTTTGCGTTTTTGAATGTAAACGTTTCCTTTTTTAAATATTACTGCGGCACATACATGAATTTTGGATATTTTGGTTGATGCTTTTGGTGGAGGAAATAATTCCTGCTCGCCTGATTGCTTTGCCTTGCAAATTCGTTTTAAAGGACACTCTTGGCAAGAGGGATTTTTGGGTATGCAAATTGTGGCGCCTAATTCCATAAAAGCTTGATTGAAGTCACCACAACTGGTTTCGGGGAGCAAATTTTCCATCTCATTCCAGAGTCGAGTTTCTGACTTTTGGTTTGTTCCATTTTCTTTTAGTAGCATTAATCGTGACAACACCCGTTTTACATTGCCATCCAAAACAGGAACCTTTTTATCAAAAGCAATACTCAAGACAGCCCCTGCTGTATAACGCCCTACCCCAGGGAGTTTTAATATTTCAGACAATGAGTCAGGCACCTTCCCTTCATATTCCTTGCATATCTGAATGGCAGATTTTCTTAAGTTTCGTGCGCGCGAATAATACCCCAACCCTTCCCAATGTTTCAGCACATTGGATTCGGTGGCAGAGGCAAGTTTTTTAATATTTGGAAAAGATTTTATCCACTTTTCAAAATAAGGAATGACGGTTTTGACCTGCGTTTGTTGCAACATAAACTCTGACACCAAAATTCGGTAAGGGTCGCGACTCTTTCGCCAGGGCATATCGCGTTTCTGTTTGCCATACCAGTTTAACAAACGAACCTGGAGGGTTTTGATCTGGTTTCTTGAGATCATTTTCGAAAATGAAAATCCATCGATTTAAATATGCTAATGAGGCTTTATTTTAGAGGGAACAACTTTTTTCTTTAAGGACACACCCAATATCCGGCGGGGTAATATGTTAAACCCCAATAGCATCTTTACTCCAGATTACTTTGTGCAATTGGGTTTGCAGGCGAACTGGAAGTCGGTCTTCAAGAACCCATTTAACCATGTCCTTCAGATCAAGCTTCTCAAAAACTGGGGAAAACAAAATATGCGCAGATTCATTGATCTTATATTTCATCACAAACTCGCGACTCCATTCATAGTCCTCTCTATTAAGAATCACGAATTTGACTTCATCATGCGGAGCCAGAAGCTTTAAGTTATCCAAATTATTTTTTTCATGCTCACCACTTCCAGGGCATTTAATATCCAATATTTTTACAACATCTCGAGGAACTTTTTCCAGTGATAGAGAGCCTCCCGTCTCAAGCATGACCTTATACTTTTTCTCGATTAGCCTGTCCATCAATGGGTATACATCGTCCTGCATTAAGGGTTCGCCTCCAGTGATTTCAACAAGCTTGACCCCGAAATCCTTCACTTCTCCAAGCACGTCATCAATGTTCATATTTTTTCCTTCATGGAAGGCATATGCCGTGTCGCACCAAACACACCGAAGATTACAACCTGTTAATCGAACAAAAACACAGGGCAATCCAGTATGGGAAGATTCCCCCTGAACACTTAAATAGATTTCGTTTATTTTAATCATACGGCAATCATAAATAGTAAACCCAAACTAACATCTACATAATCATTATATGTCATTTTTAGAAATGAAACCTCATATCAACCTTGAGTTTTTAGAGCCTATAACCGGTAGAATAATATAAAATGTAGAACCTTCTCCAGGGGAGCTAATGACTGAGATGGTTCCCCCATGCCGTTCAATGATTCTTTTGCAAATCGAAAGTCCCATTCCGGTGCCCTCATATTCACTTCTACCAACAAGTCGTTCTAAGGGTCTAAAAATTTTCTCCATATACTTCTGGTCGAAACCTATCCCATTATCTTTAACTGATATTTTACAAACACGTTTTTCCTGCGAACCATTAGACAATTCGGATGCAATTTCAATGACCGGAGCAACACCTTCTTTCTGAAACTTCAAGGAATTCCCTATTAAGTTCATAAACACCTGTTGGATTTGAAATGGCTGAATCTCTATATCCGGCAAGGGCCCCACTCGAATTTCACCTTTTGACTTTCTGATTTTAAACTCTAGATCAACTAATACTTGTTGAATGACATCCTTTAATTTAATCGGATGGAATTCTTGATCGGTTTGCACGATCACTTTTGAATAATCGAGAAGATCTGAAATCAAGATACCCATTCTTTGCGATGCATTCTGCATTCTATGGAGATACTCTGCGCCTTTCTTATTAGAAAACTCAGGATCTTCACTCAAAAGATAGGATTCAAGGCGGTCTCCAAAGGTAATAATTTTCCGCAAAGGCTCATTAAAATCATGGGATGCAATATAGATAAAATCTTTTAGTTCAATATTTCTTTTTTCAAGTTCATGGGTCTGCTTTTGCAACTCATTGGTTTTTCCTTCTAAATTATTTACAACATAATTAATTTCAGAGATTAAATGATTGTAAGCATTACACAGCTCCCCAACTTCGTCTTTGCTTTCTATAGAAATTGGCGGGATTTTTTCGCCTGGAGAAAATTTTTGCGCAGCATCCTTCAACTTAATTATATCTTTGGTCAAAATCTGACTGAGGAAAATGATTAAGATAGTACCCACCAAAAGTATCAGCAAACATACCAACAATGTTTTTATCTTTACGGTCTGCATTTTCAAATGCAAGTTTTCTAAAGAATACCCAATAACTAAATTACCAAAAGTCTCTTTTTCAAAATAAACCGGTGTCGAAAAAACACAGACCTCCCCAATATGAAATAGATCCTTTGAATGGATATCTTTTGGTAAATTGAGGCTCAGCCTATTTGGATTGAAAGAGGAAATAAGATTGTCTTGCTCATCAAATATCCCAAGGTAAGCCAGATCAGGATCTTTCTTCATTCCTTCTACCGATTGGATAAGAGCGGTAAAATCTAGATACTTGAAACTTGCACCAATGGTAGTGGCCAAAATCATTCCCATTTCCTTAACTTTTTTCCCCAATCGAGTATTTGCATCTTTTTCTTGTTGTTGCGTGGAGTAAAATGCGATAAAGGAAATTATCAGTATTAAGGTCAGCATGGAACAAAGCGTAAACTTTGTGCGAATCGACCATCCTGAAAAATTTTTTATGAGTGGAAGCATGGGTATAGACTATTCCATACAGTCATACATTGTTGATTTATTTATATAATTTTACATTATTTTAGATTGGGGGGTCATTAAACTTTGAGCAAATTTTATACAGAGTTGAATTCAAAATTACGTGAGTTTATCGAACAGCAAAAAATATTCTTTGTAGGAACAGCGAGTCAAGAAGGCCGGGTAAACGTATCCCCAAAAGGAATGGATAGTCTTCGTATCTTGGATGCCAATCAACTGGTTTGGCTCAATCTCACAGGAAGTGGAAATGAAACCGCAGCACACGTCCTCGAACAACCTCGAATGACACTCATGTTCTGTTCCTTTGAAGGAAATCCGCTTATTTTACGAGTTTATGGAAAGGCTAAAACCATCCATCCCAGAGATGATCCATGGGTAGAGCACATTTCACGTTTCCCAAAGTATCCAGGGGCAAGACAAATTTTTTCGCTCCATGTTGAATCTGTACAAACCTCATGCGGGTTTGCTGTCCCTAATTATCAGCATCTTGAGGACCGGGATGACCTCGTCAATTTGACAGGGAAATTGGGTGAAGATGGCGTAAAAAATTATTGGAAAGAAAAAAATCAACTCAGCATCGACGGAAAACCTACCGAGATATTCAAATAATAGTAAAACTTAAAATCGAAAATCCAAGCCCGCCCCCGCGCCAAAATCGGAATGATATTGGCCCGTGAGAGCAATGGATTTAGTAAGAGTGTACTTTCCTCCCAATAACCATTCCCCTTTTTTTTCTGTGTCATATTCTACATCTGCAAAAACTCCAAAGCGATTTGTTAATTGTAATCCTTGCTCCAACTCGACACGGAACTCCCCTGCACTATCTACCCTTATAGTGGAGTCCATATTAAAAGGCAGGAGATAACGCAACCCCAAAACGCCTCGCTCATAATCGTTGGTTATGCTTAGCCCCGTATATACATTCAGGAAACGATTAAAGTACCGATCGTATGCTAATTCAATATCGTAATCGGTGTCATCAACCCGTTGCCAGCCGACCTGCCATCTTGCAGCAAAGATATTTCTTGAATTACTAATGGCTGCCTTTCCATCGGACATATGAGATTGAACTTTTCCGTGCACCTTGGAATACCAAGTCTCCTCATAAAGTTTAGATCGGATACTTTTTAACTCGGTTGCCAATTCTTTGTCTTCATAACTCACTACCCGCGCCATCCCGGATTTCGCATGATAGAGAACATGGCAATGGAAAAACCAATCATTAAACTCATTTGCCTCAAACTCTATTATTTGCGTACCCAGTGGAGGGACATCAATTGTATGTTTAAGAGGCGAGTATTCTCCTTGCCCATTAAGAACCCGAAAGAAATGTCCATGTAAATGCATGGGGTGGTGCATCATGGTTTTATTGACCAAAGTAAATTGAACATTTTCGCCATGACGGATTCGTATTGAATTATCAGGGGACAATGTTTCCCCATTTATCGACCAAATATAACGCTCCATATCCCCTGTTAAAGTTAACCTGATATTCCGTTTTGGATTCTCTGGAGGCAAAGTGGTTTTTTCTACTGAACGTAGTTTGTTGTAGAACGAAGATGCCCTACCATTAGCAGCCATTCTTGAGTGTCTCCTCTTCACTTGCATTCCCTCATGGTCCATTGGCATTTTATAAATTGAAGGCTTTGGCATATCGGGAGCGTAAATACGTTTTCCTTTTCCTATGTAAATAGAACTATGCCCGGAACCATCTTGTGCTGTAGCCCGTAACTCGTAGGAACCACCAGGAGGTACAGTGACTACGAGGTCATAAGTTTCTGCGATAGCCATAAGAAAGTGATCTGTGCTTATAGGCTGAACATCCATACCATCTGCTGAAATGATCTGTATCGGGCCACCTGCAAACTGCAAATGAAAATAGGTGGCTGTGGCTGCATTGATAAAACGAAGACGTATTTTTTCTCCAGGTTCAGCGGGAAGAATTGTTTCCGTTTTCCCATTCGCTAAAAAAGCATCGTAAGCCACATCTGAAATATCCATTGGAGGCATGCGCATCCAACTCCGTTGGGCAAGGTTTGTTAGAGCACCCTCTTTCACTGCACCTGACAAACTTTGCATGGAACCTTTTTTTAGACTGTAATAATCACTGCCGCTTTTTAAAGTGCGCAATACATCATCTGGGTTTTCGTTGGTCCAATCAGACAGAATAATCACTTCATCCTTATCTGAAGAAACCCGCTCTCCCTCTCGAGGAGTGATGACGATAGCCCCATAAACCCCTCGTTGCTCCTGCAACCCCGTATGAGAGTGAAACCAATAAGTTCCTGCCTGCTTAATCGGGAATTCAAATATTTTTGTTTTCCCCGGCGCGATGGGTGGATTAGTAACATAAGGCACGCCATCTTGACGATAGGGTAAAAGAATTCCATGCCAATGAACTGAAGTTGCAACATCCATCGCATTATGGAAACTTATTTTCGCAATGTCTCCTTCGCTAAACCTTAGGGTCGGACCAGGTATTGAACCATTAAGAGCCATTGCTTGTATATTTTTTCCCGTTACGTTAACGGTTTTGTAATCGATTTCAATTTGATATTTGACCTCCTCGGTAAAAGCCAAATTCGGGCAGAGAAGGAAAATCAGGACGACAAAAACATATTTTTTCATAGAACCTCCTTGGTCCGGCAAAATACGAACAAAGACCCACCCTTTTGCGTAAAGTAGACGTAAGAGGGCACACCGTTAGCGTAAAAATATCGCTGCCGAAAACCTGTAAAAATAAATGTTAAGTGAGAAAGTGGGGGAACTTAACTTTTAGGAGGGGGACTTTCAGGAGTTAATAAAGGGGAAAGATATAAATCACGCAATGTTTGTCCAGACGAAAAAAAGATATCATCAGTTTTCTCAACGGTATTTTGCGAAACTGCTTGGGCAATGCAATTAGCACAACTCACTTTCATGCCGCAATCCATTGAGTCCATATGCGGCACTGCTGAAGCGACATTTGAAAACGCTACTAACAATATCGCCGATAGCAGAACCGTTAGAATCTTATTTCGTATTGAGGATTTCATAATAAACTTAATATAGGTTCTGCCGGTGAATAATGCAATAGATTGCGCGAAGGAAGATTCTTTAAATGCCCAGTCTGTTGGTGAGGATGCGGGTTCCCATTCGAGCTTTGGCAGTAAAGTCAGACCACGATCTTAATTTAGTAATCTGCTTCATTAGATAGGTCGGGCTGCGATAAAACCGAGCGTGGCATTCGTCTTGAAGCTCACGAAGTTCTTCCTCGCTGAAATCTTTATTCCAAAATTTAATTTTGAAATCGGGGCTTGGGTTTTCCGCAAATTCCTGCCAATAATCTTTCGGAACGATGCCCTCTTCCAACATCTGAAAATACAGCTCCACTTTTGGGTAAGGGGTGCAAATGGAAAACTGTGCGTAATCGGGTTTCAATTTTTTGGCAAAGTCTACCGTTTCAAACATCTCCTCTTTAGTTTCATGAGGAATTCCAATCATCATATAAGCGAAAAATCCAATTCCTGCATCACGTGTCATTTTGCAGGCACGCTCTACTTTTTCTGGAGTCTGTCCTTTTTGCAGATATTTAAGATGTTTAGGACTTGCCGATTCAATTCCAAAATGGATGCGATAACAACCTGCCCGTTTCAATGCGGCAATTACTTCTTCGTTAATGGTATCCACCCGAGCAGAAATCTTGAAATTGATTTTTATGCCGCGCTCAACAATGAGATCACAAATCGCAAGAACATTCTTTTTGTCGATGGTGATGGTGTCGTCCACGAAGAACAAATCGTCGACCCCCATATTTGCCAGTTGTTCAACTTCATCAACCACGCTCTCTGGGGTGCGAATTCGAAACTTGGTTTTACGAATATCACAAAACGAGCAAGCCGCAGGGCAACCGCGAGTGGCCTGAATGGTAAAAAACTGCCTACCCTCTCCAATAATATGTTTGTAACTGCCAATGTCTACTAGATGCCGCGCAGGAAATGGCAGTTCATTTAGATCTAACAATTCTGTTTCAGCAGGATTGATATGCTCCTCCCCATTTTTCTTCCAACCGAGGCCATTAATCTTGTTTAGAGGCTCATCATTTTCCAGGGCCTGGGTCAAACGGGTGAAAATCTTTTCACCTTCGCCAAACACCACATAGTCGACTTCTGGCTGATGGAGAGTTTCTTTAGAATATAAATTTACATGCGGCCCACCAAGGCAAACCTTAAGATTAGGATGATCTTGCTTTAATACACGGGCAGTATGTAAGGCATCCAGAAGATTAAAGGTCATAATACTCATGGCGACCATATCGGGCTGAATTTCTTTCACTCGTTGGGACAACTCTTCCTGAGAAACATTTTCAGGAGGACAGTCTATAAAAACAGGTTGATTGCCTGTTTCTCGCTCGTAGTAAGCCGCGACATAAAGCAAGCCCAGTTTAGGGTAATATCCTTTGCCACCTTCCAGAGCCTTGGGCACGGAAGATTCAAGCGAGATAGTTTCGGGTGGGACGAGGAATAAAATTTTCATGGGATTAATCAACTTTTTCCTTTAAAATCAGACTCTTATTTTATCACAGATACTTTTGAAAGGACGGTTTAGAGTGAAACCTGTCGTCACAGTCACCAATTTTTTCCCTGAAAAAGCGTTGGAAAAGCTACGCCCTCATTGCGATTTAAGAACCAATCAGACTGAAAATGCTCCTTCCGCCTCGGATTTGCAAAAAATAGCCTCCGAAAGCGTTGTCATGATCACCTACTTATCGGACAAAATTGATCAGGGCATTATAGATAAAGGCTCAAATTTGAAGCTCATCGCAAATTATGGGGCAGGATTCAATAATATTGACGTCGAGTATGCATCTGGCAAAAGAATATGGGTCACCAATACCCCCGGCGTGCTTCACGAAACTACTGCCGACCTTACCTGGGCAATGATCTTGGGGGCCGCTCGAAATATCGTTCCTGCAGACGGCTACACCCGCAAAAATAAGTTTAAAGGCTGGTCCGCCAATATGTATCTGGGAGGAGATGTTTATGGAAAAACTCTTGGGGTGATCGGTTGTGGTGAAATAGGCTCGGCGGTAGCTCGACGGGCCATTGGATTCAACATGAAAGTGCTTTATTACAATCGCAACCGCATGTCAGCCGAAAAAGAAAAATCATTGAATGCAGAGTTTGTGGCTTTAGAAGATTTATTGAGGCGATCCGATTTTGTGACTGTCCACACCCCACTGACCGATCAAACAAAAAACTTGATCGGCAGAGAGCAGTTTTTAATTATGAAACCAACCGCCTATTTCATTCATACCGCACGCGGTAAGGTTGTGGACGATCAAGCTCTGGTGGAAGCACTAAAAGAAGGTGGAATCGCCGGTGCAGCCTTGGATGTTTATGAAAATGAACCGGCTCTAACAAAAGGCATGACCGAATTAGAAAACCTGATGCTGCTTCCGCATATTGGCAGCGCTAGTCATGAAACAAGAAATAGAATGGCTGATCTGGTTGTAGATAATGTACTGGACGCATTGCAAGATAAACCTCCCCGCTGCCTTGTGCCTTCCTGGGGAAAATAGAATTTTAATTCCAGCGGGGGTCGTGGGTAGCTCGCTTTTTGGATAGGTGAATCAGGTCGATTTTCATTTTTAGGAACGAGTGAAGAAAATCTGCGCGCCTGAGAACATCCTGCTCTTCCAGGAAACTCTGTTTTTGTTCGAGAGAAAGATCGAGAAGATAGGCGAAACGATCAACAAACTCACTCAGTTTAGTTCCCAGATTCCAATCCAGTTCTTTTTTTTGTGAATTACCTTCGGGAATAAAACTTATAAACTCACGATATTTCCCAATGAGCTCTTCTCGACAATCGTTGGATTGCCCCTCAATAATATTTTGTTCATTTTTTTCTTCAAGCAATTCGATTTCAGCCTGACGATAGGGCTTGCCCTCTCTCTCATCAATAATGCGGAACCGCCGAAGACCGGCTAATGTGAAATTATATTTGCCATCGGGGTGCTTGATTTCTCTTTCAATATTTCCAACACATCCCACAGAAAATACCTGAGGCTTGCCATAATAATCTTCTTCCCAATTGGGTCTTAAGAGAACCATGCCTATTTTGCGTTCTCCTTCCAGCGCATCTGCAGTCATTTGCCGATAACGCGGCTCAAATATATGAAGCGGCAAAGGTGTACCTGGGTAAAAAACCGTTGTAGGAAGCGGAAATATAGGGATAGTCATCCCAGTTCGAAGAGGATTTGTCATTGTTATTTAATACATCCATTTGAGTTCAAAATAATATTGTATCATCTGGCGCTATCCTGTTTAATCTTAATGTTGTAGATTTGACAATTGCTGTTTTATTTTTTAGTCTGGACTGGAATGATTGCCCAACCTGAAAAAACATGTCTCGATATAAAGGCCTCTCTGGTACAGGCAGGATTGTTTTCTGATTCAGGGAATACTTGGAGAATTTCTCCAGAACCTTATTTCCTCTCCAAAGAAGAAACAACTTTTTTCAAGGAACTTGGCCCAAAGCTTCTTAAGTTTTATTCCGTCCTCAACCGATTTTATTTGGATAGTGCAAAAGGAAAATTCCACCCCTGGGTGGCAGAATACCTCGATGCTGGAAAACCACAGGAGCTTATAGATTTCGGCCGCATGAAAAGAATGCGTCAGGCACTGCCGGGCATCATAAGGCCCGATGTTATACCTACCGAAAATGGATTTGCCGTTACCGAGTTGGACTCTGTGCCGGGAGGATTTGGATTGACCTCCTCCCTCATGTCTCTTTATGAAGACCCTTCATGGAAAATAACCGGAGAGGGCATCTCTTCAATGTTTTATAAAATGGCGGAGTCGATCTCCAAAGAACCCGCTCCCAATGTCGCGATTGTTGTTTCCGATGAGGCTAAAGATTATCTCAGTGAAATGCAATATCTAGGGTCTCTTTTGAGCGGGGTCTATGTGGTTCACCCCAAAGACATGAGTTTCAGGGAAGAAGGCCTTTTTGTGATGCACCAAGAAAAATGGGTGCGGGTGGACGTTTTGTACCGTTTTTTTGAACTATTCGATCTAAAAAATATCCCAAAGTCCGAATTGCTCCAATATGCAACAAAAAAGGGTCAGGTAGCTACAACACCCCCCTATAAACCCTGGCTGGAAGAAAAACTCAGCTTCGCCCTGTTTTCCCACCCCGCTTTAAAAGCAGATTGGGAAAAAGCGCTAGGCTCTGAAACTTTTGCCGCTTTAACTCATCTAATCCCAGAAACCTGGATTTTGGATTCCAGACCCTTGCCTCCTCATGGAGTGATCCCGAACCTCGAAATAAAAGGGGTTCCAGTGAGGGATTGGCAAGAATTATTGCCTATGACGCAAAAAGAGCGGGAAATGGTGATAAAACCTTCTGGTTTTTCTCCTGAATCATGGGGAAGTCGAGGGGTTGTGGTTGGGCACGATGTGCCAAGTGAAATCTGGCAACAAACCTTGGAGAAAGGTTTACAGCAGTTTCCCGACCAACCATCGATTTTACAAAAGTTTTATAAAGGGAAAAAGATCGAAGCTCGATATCTGGATCCTGAAACAGGCAAAATTGAAACGATGATCAGCCGGGTGAGATTGACTCCTTACTACTTTTTTACTGGGGAGTCGGTTCAGTTAGGTGGAGTTTTAGCGACACTTTGTCCTCAAAACAAAAAGAAAATTCATGGCATGGTAGATGCCATTATGGCTCCTTGCGCAACAAAAATTTTATAAGGGTAAAAGTAGGGTTAAAATGAAATTATATAATATTGACGGTTGTGGTTATTGCGCTATGGTGAGAAACGAGCTTGCGCAAATGGGTCTCGAATATGAAAAAATCGATGTCCCCTGGTCGCACCCGGAACGCAAAGAAGTTTATGAAGTATCAGGCCAAACTACGGTTCCCGTTTTGGTTGATGGTGACACTATTTTAGCGGACGAATACGAAATCATCGACTATCTCAAAAAAACCTATCCAGTTAACTCTTGATTCCCACACACTGAAGGCAACTCATGGAATTATGGCAAAAACAGCTCAGCCAGAGTGCGGTTAAAGTTAAGGACCTTCCTTTTATTCCTGAATCAGATGAATACAGGAAAAAGCTGGAACAGGTTGGCGAAAACTACCCCATTCGAATCAATTCCTATTTCCTGAGTCAAATTAAAGGTCCAAATGATCCTTTATGGAAACAGGTGGTTCCCACCCTTGAAGAGTTAGACGATTTTACTCAAGAAGATTTAATATCTGACCCTCTCAACGAAGAAGGCGATATGCCTGTGCCCGAACTGGTTCATCGCTACCCGGATCGGGTGTTATTGATGATCAATAATCAATGCCCTATTGTTTGCCGTTTCTGCACCCGCAAAAGGAAAATTGGTTTTCCAGGAATTGTTACAAGAGAAACTTTAAGGCAGGGGATCGAGTATATTCGCAACCACCCTGAAATTCGCGATGTGATTATGTCAGGCGGCGACCCACTACTTGTTCCCGATAAAGAACTCGATCGCATTCTCGGTGAATTAAGATCTATTCCACATCTTGAAATCATCCGCATTGGCACCCGCGTTCCCGGAACACTACCGGCAAGGATTACTGAAAACCTTTGTTCCATTTTGAAAAAATATCATCCTTTATATTTCAACATGCATTTTAATCATGCATCCGAATTAACTCCTGAAGTTGAAAAAGCCTGCGCCATGTTGGCGGATATTGGAATTCCTTTAGGCAGCCAAACAGTTCTGTTAAAAGGCGTCAACGATGATTCTGCAACGATGAAAAAATTGATGCAAAAATTATTGAAAAACCGCATCAAACCTTATTACATCTACCAGGCAGATATGACCGAGGGCACAGACCATTTACGCACCTCAGTTCAAAAAGGTCTCGATATAATGAAAGACCTCATGGGCCATACATCTGGCATGGCCGTCCCTTATTTTGTAATAGATGCCCCAGGAGGCGGAGGTAAAGTCAGGCTGCTGCCAAATAGTGTCATTGAGCATACGAAGGATGAAGTCGTCATTACCAATTATGAGGGGAAAGTTTTTCGTTACAGCCAACCGAATGGTAAAAACGGATCCTCAAACGGAAACAAAAGCTCTTCGCTACAAAATCGGGATATGTGCCAAACGCCTGCTTAAATAAGTCTCTCTAAATACCCTTCCTGCATTTTCTCTGATAGAATCCTTGTAATTTTAACTGACCCTTTCTATGGAAACCCCATAGACTTAACCCCAGGTCGATGGAATCATTGAACCGTTATTCTATCTATAGAGAACCGTTGCTCCTTTTCCTCATAGGGGCGTGCTTAAGCATTTCTCAATTCGTGATGATTCGCGATTTTGTAACCATCCTTTACGGTGAAGAGGTGGTCATCATCCTGGTTACTGCTGCATTTTTTCTTGGGCTATCCATTGGCTATTTTCTTTCGCTGAAATTTTCTGAAAAATTTTTTCATCACTCGTTTCTCGCCATCGTTTTTCTCCACCTGACATTCCCCTTCTCTTACAGAATACTCGCTGTAGGAATTGCTAAATTCGATATGAGCGGATACATGTATGTGATTCTGATGTTTTTATATGCGCTGATTTTTAGTTCCATATTTGCTGTATTTCTGCCCCGACTGGTGCATGAAAAAATATCCGATCCAGACTCTGCGATACAAAGGATGAAAGTTTTATACTCTCTGGAAATGGTTGGGTTTGCCGCAGGGTTTGCGATTGTTGGTATGAGCTGGAACAAAGGGGTCGACTTCATCCTCCTCATTTACTGGGCTTTACTGGCAGTAGTCATTCATCTGGCAATACAGAAAAAAACCTGGACCATCGCCTTTGTGATACTGGCTATTTCTGCTGGCAGCTCTGTTAAAACCCTCGACCACGAAACTACCGCCCAACTTTATAAACACAAACACCATTTTGATGATGCCAAAACCTTGTTAACCATTAACTCGGCTTATCAAAAGGTAGAGGTGATACAAGACGAAACTGGAGAACTCTATTTATACTTGGATGGGCTGCTCAATCTAAACGCTTCTGACCTGGAAGATTTGAATTACTACATCGCCGAAATCCCTTCGCAACTCATCAAACCTGAAAAAACTCTGATCATAGGAAATGGAACCCTGTCTTCCGTCCCCAAGGTTTATCCACATTCAAAATTCGTGCAATCCGTTGAGCTTGATGCAGGGGTTTTATTGGCGGGACAAAAGTTTTTCACTCCCGAAGAAGACCTGATTGGACTCGACCGTTGGAACCTGATTATCGACGATGGAAAACATTTTTTAAAAACCACGAATGACATGTTCGATCTGATCATCATGGATATCCCGTCACCTCTTACCATTCAAGAAGCGATTCTTCACACTAAGGAGTTTTATCAACTCGCAAAGTCACGACTCACAGAGAAAGGTGTTATCGCTGTGCAACTGAGCGGGCCTTTGCAGCATAATAATCGTACCCCAGCCCGAGTGGTAGCCGCTCTGTCTGAAGCGTTCGATGAAGTCATGGTCATCAACAGCGATCAGGCTGATCGCAGCTTTGGTTTTGCATCCCAACAACTTCCTTTTAGCAGTGACGATATGCGATCGGCTACTCAGGAACATGAAGAAGGATTAGAAATCATTAGCCCTTACGATGTCCCATTATATCTGTCAGAGGCTGTTCCACTTGCACTAGACAACCTTGACCTTGTCCTGTGTCGTGGTCTAGACCGTTTTACAGATCGTTATTGGGATGTCGATCGCGACCCCTGCCGAAAAGTAAGAGAACTAACAGAGGAATACATAAACTAATGATTAAATTCCCGCCCTATTCTTTTCTTACCGGATTGTATTTCTCTACTTTGCAGTTTTGCTATTTGATTCTTTTGCAGATGAACATCTCTTCCGCTTATTTAACTTACATGATCATCACGACGGCCTGGCTCGTAGGTTCTATCATTGGACTATGGGTGAACCATCTGGATCGAAATATCGGTGTGGGGCTTGGTTTGTTCAGTTATTACAGCGTATATGCACTGGTAACAAATATACCGTTCTCACCCTTCACTCTCGCTCTGGCTGCAGTGGGAGCAGGTGTGACAGGGCTATGGGCAGGCCGCTTCTTCATTTTCATATTGCACCAATACAAACAAGTCGACCGAATCTTCTTTCACGAGAACAATGGATTCTGGGTAGGGATTGTGATGTTCTTTCTGGGGTTCACACTGGTGGGCAGGCCCTTCGTTTTCTGGGCACCCATGACACTGGCAGGGTTACTGCTTTTGAATCACCTATGGATTAAAAAAACTACCTAAAATGGGCAAGCAGGATCAGGCAAGTTATATTCATTGATGACTAAAAAGTCGCTCATGAATCCGGCAATCTTGAAACTGCAGGACTGACAATGCTCAATGTCACTCAGGAATTTAGTGGTGGTTCTCTTATTTGTTCCGCCGGGGCCATCTTTAATGACAATTTTAATCTCTGATCCCTTTGGAAACAAGAACGTACCAGTGGAACCCAGCGGTTCGTTTTCGTCGTCTAACTCGGTATTAGTTTCAAGGATCTGCACATTGAGAGCTTTGTTGCCAATGTCCTGAGCTTTTTTGCAGTACTTCGCACGTACATTGCCAATGCGAGTTTTGAAAATGCCGGTTTTCGTCAAACCCTCACCGGTTAAATCGCCAGATTTGGACTGCAGGGTTACCTGTGGCGACGTGACATTCAGAAAAACCGCTCCACTGCCAGATTTAACATCGACCTGATTGGTCATTCCTAATACGGTCACCGTTCCTTTGTTGGAACAAATCCCTGTTTTATCTATACAGTCTGCCGTGTCATCTGGATTGGCATCATTATCTTTGTCTTTGTCTTTGTCTTTGTCTTTATCTTTGTCTTTGTCTTTGTCTTTATCCTTGTCGTCATCACCACTGCCACTCCCGCCATCAGCTTGATCACCCATGGCAGCTCCGGCCCATCCAAAAATTACTGTATTTCGCGGCACGGTGGCATATATCATCATTTCGCAATTCGTTGCGTTATTTTTGTTTGCCGTTTCGACGTTGATATTTCTTCCCACTCGAGTCATCTTGAAACCGCATTTATCGCCGCCTGACACTTTGGAAATCGCCAGTGTACAATCGCTGCCATCAGAACCCGTCACCTTGATATTTGGCCCCGTTGCATCTTCCGTAGAGATAAAATCTTTGTCGTAGGAAATTTTTAGTTTTTTAAGGTTTGAGCAGGAGACTGTATTAGAGAAAGGACTCTGGTCAAAAACAAACCCAGTATAATCTTGATCGCCATCTTTATCTTTATCCTTGTCTTTATCCTTATCTTTGTCTTTGCCCGCTTCTGCGACATCCACCATTTGCCAGTTAGAGAAGTCCAAACTTGAGGGCAGGACAAAAAACATTGCTACCAGTGCAGCAGCCGTAATTGGATTTAAGATAAAGCGTTTTATGGACACGAGGTTTTCTCCTGGAAAAAACTTTAATTACTTTTTATGCATTCTGATTATTGCAAATAAGCTTTTCAATTGTGTCTCGGCTTTGTCCCAACTTCATTACAGATATTGACGTGTCGGGATTAACCTTTTATCATTTAATTATAGGAGTAGCCGATAAGGCTCACAAGTAAAAATTACAAGTAAATTATTGAATTTAAAAAACATGCGATTTATCAGGGCTTTTAGGTTTTTATTATTTTCAGCTTTTCTTTCTCCTTTGACAGCATTTTTTTGACGACATATACTTTAAGTGTAGAAAGCCAATCTTAGCGGTGCGATGAGGGATATGAAGTTTCTAAAAAACAATAAAGGCTTCACGCTAATAGAGATGATCAGTGTCATTCTGGTCTTAGGCATCATATCTGCCGTTGCCATTCCCATGTTCGATACTGGCTCCATCGAT
>JAJDAV010000083.1 GCA_029261695.1 Nitrospinaceae bacterium
CTATCATCTTACATCCCAACTAAATTGAGACGTCCAATGCAACAAAGGATGATGAAAAAATAGAGAAAAATATTAACAAAGTTCCGGTATTTTCCGGACAAACCGAATCCACACTGCCATGAGCCCCCGCGAAAGCGTGGAAATGATCAAAGAGCAACTCCGCATTCAAGCCAAGGAGTTGAAAAAGCGTGATGCTGAAAAAGCTAAGCACGACGCCAAGATCAAACACGTCCTCAAACTCAGCCACGAAAAAATAGAAGTTCTCAAAACTACCGTTGCTCAAAAAGAAGAAGAGATCCAGAACGTTCAGGTTTCTGGTAAAAAAGTTGCCTTTGACAAAAAACCAGTAGAAGGCGAAGAAGGCGACAGCTCTAATGAAAAAGATCAACAGCTGATCAAAGAACTAAAAGAAAGCCTTGATAAAGCAAAAAAAGAGAAAGACAAGCTTGCCGATGATCTGAAAAATGCCGCCAAGGTTGAAGCCCCTGCCCCCAAAAAGGTTGTTGAGACCAAAGAAGTTATCAAGGAAGTAAAAGACCCCAAACTCATAAAAGCCCTAAAAAAATTAAAAAGCAAAAACCAGGCGCTTGAAGAGCGAATGGAAGAACAGGCGAGCCAAACAAACCAGAACGATAAAGAGAAGGAACTCCTAGCCCAAGAAGTAAAACGATTGCGTTCACAGCCGGATGCAACCAAGGAAATGAAAAAGAAGGTAAAAGCCCAGGAAAAGAAACATAAGGATGGGATTGATGCTTTCGAAAAAATTATCAAAGAAAAAACCGAACTCATCAACTCTTATGAAAAAGTCATGTATGACAATAAGGGTGAAGACGGGAAAACCAAACTACCTTCTGAAATCATTAAGGACTTAAAGGCCGACGTCGAAGAACTGGAGAAAGATAAAGAAGAAATTGAGCAAAAACTAGCTGAAGAAAAAAAGGAGTTTGAAAACAAACTCGCCAAAGAAATCGAAAAAATTGAAGAAGAATGGGCAGATAGACTTAAAAAGTTTGCATCAGCTAATAAAGGAGGCACTGACAAGCACTCGATCATATCTGAAGAAGGTGCTCCTCTTTGGATGGTCACTTACTCAGACATGGTTACGCTAATCATGACATTCTTCATCCTCTACTACTCCATTGCCTCTATGAATATGCAGAAATTCAAGGAAGCCATCATTGGCGAAGAACAGGCTAGTATTGGTCTTTTAGAACTTTTGGATAGTGCCGAGATTAAGGAAACCATACAAGAATTGACACAGCAAAAATCAAACGATATATTGTCTGAAATGAGTGAAGTCGCTGAAGACTCCGAAATGGATGTCGAAACCAGCGCAGCAAAAGTTGTCGTTCGAGTTCCTGGTGCAAGTTTATTCAAACCAGGCCAAGCCGACTTACAGTTGGCCGCAAGACCCGTTCTTGATGAAGTAATTCGGGTGGTAAATAAATACCCCAATTACAAAATACATATTCAAGGCCATACAGATGACGAATCTATATCGACGGAAAGGTTTCCCACAAACTGGGAGCTTTCAGCCGCTCGTGCAACGGCAGTATTAAGATATTTTATTGACAAGGGAGCCGAGCCAGAAAGAATGACGGCAACCGGCTATGCAGACACATTTCCCTTGGCAAGAAATGATACAGCTCCGGGGAGAGCCAAAAATAGGAGGGTTGAATTTGTTCTGGAAAAAGAAAACTAAAGAAACAAGCAAAAAGCTTTTTAAGAACCCCACAGAAACCCGGGGTGCATTCAGGGTTTATCCGTCTGAAGAAAACCCCATATTACTTAAAGTAGGAAGCACAAATCTAAATGCGGTAGATATCAGCGCAGGTGGGATTTCATTTGATAATAAAGCATTCAAGCTGGGCGCGAAATACCCTATGGAGATCACCCTTCCAAAAGGGAAAGGTACCTACAGAGTATCAACTGAAATTCTTAAGATCGATGACAAGAATGTATGCCGGTGCAAAATCGTGGGACTCAATCCGGATCAAGAAGATGGCATCCATTCTTATATCCTGGCTCGTCAAAAAGAAGAGATCGCCGCAAAAAAATATAAAGATTTATAACAAATAGCGTAAAAGAATTATCGATAGATTCTTTTGCGCTATTTTTTTTGCACTCCCCCCACCCTCCACCTCTAATATAAATGAATACTGATGATACCGAGCCTCAGCTCTGGTCTGAAAAAGAATTAAGACTCGTAAATCATGTAGAAGTATTCCAAAACAAACCCGCCATTCTTAAAAAAGTAGAAAGCCGTCTTGTCGCCCTGCAAAAGGCGTTAGAAAAAGAGATCACCTCACTTGCCACAGAACTTCCAGAAGGCCTGGACTTGGTTAAGCACCAAATAGCCCGAGGGGAAAACCACAACGGGTTTCCTTTTCTTTCTTTGGACTACCCGCAAAACTTTTCTAAAACCGAGATGTTTACCCTGCGAACACTTTTCTGGTGGGGTCACTATCTGGGCTTTTCATTAATACTGAAAGGCAAAAATCTGGAAAGCTATTTGAGCAGACTTTTAGAAAACAGGAATGCAGAATCGTTTAAAGACATTTATTTTTCTCTCGCCCCTAATCCTTTTGAATGGGAAATAAATGAAGAGAATTTTTCCCTAGCTGGCAATAAAACTACAGAGAAATTAAAGCAAACCATCCTGACTCTCGGCTACCTCAAAATAATCCGCGTGTATCCAGTAACGGATGGAAGTTTCATGACCCTCGACTGGTCGCAAGCCGGCATCCAATTTTGGAAAGATTTTGAATCCGTCACACTTGGATGAAAGTCTCAACTCCCGAAAAATTCCCCCACTGCGGCTTTAGCATTTTTTAGAATAGACTCGCCATCGCCCACAAGTAGACTTTCAAATTCATGATCTAAAATTTTGTTCAGACCTTTTTTCGCCAGCGCTGGGTCTCTGTATTTATCTGTAGGTAGCATATTGAGTTTCCCAGGGACTTTACCAATTAAGGCATCGCCGACAATCATGATTCCTTTTTTCTTAAGAAAGAATGCTGACTCGCCCGGTGATTTTTGATTCTCAAATTTAAATGTTGTAAGGCCGCAAGGCAATACATCCCCGTCTGCAAAAGTTTTTTCGGCGGTTCCTTCCAATCCATCTTTATCTTTTTCATTGATCCATATGGGAACATCAAATTTTTTTCTCAACCCATCACATTCTCTTTCATGGTGGACATTGGTGAGCAAAATTGCTTTGAGAGAATGCAAAGAATTCTTTCCCGCTAATTCTTCAAGTTCGGATAAATCTTTTTCATCCATACCCGGCGGATCAATCAGAACTGACTCTCCTTGCCCTATCACCAGGTAGCCGTTAAAGTTCATCTGCTTTTCTTCTGAAAACTCATGCCATGTATAAATATCAGGAAGTATTTCTTTCATTTTATTTTTCCCTTATTAAAAATTTTTAATTTTAGTTTTCATCTTTTTGGACGAAAATAAGAGGATGACTAAAGCTTATATTTGATTGCTGAATAAACCTTGTCCCTTGAGGCTTCAACAACACTTTAAAGATTAAAGTGTGATGAAGAGAATCTGC
>JAJDAV010000084.1 GCA_029261695.1 Nitrospinaceae bacterium
TATCCGAAAACCTTTGATCACAACCAAATTTTCCAATATCACATCGGCATAGGCCCTTATACTGCTTTGAGCAATTCCTGTATCAAAAGGATAGATCTTTATGGAGGATATTTTCATAAATATGGGATGTTAAAACACAGAAATTGTGTGATCATAGATGCATTGACCTTGAAATATAATCTGCTACACTAATTAGGTATCTACCGATACGTATCTGAATTCTCTATTCAGGGGCTGTCCATAAAAACCTTCAGGACATGCTCCCAAAATTTTATTTCGAAATTATTTTATAGATTATTTTACCCATTAATCATCTATTTTTTCTTAATTTTCATAACAATAATTAAAAGGAGTTTTACATGTCAACCACTGCCGTCTCTGAAAAATTCAAAGTAAAAGATATCTCTTTGGCCGATTGGGGACGAAAAGAAATTGAACTTGCAGAAAATGAAATGCCAGGCCTTATGGCTTTGCGTGAAAAATATGCAACGGAAAAACCTTTGAAAGGTGCTCGTATTGCAGGCTCTTTGCATATGACCATCCAAACTGCCGTTTTAATGGAGACTCTCATTGATCTCGGCGCAGAAGTTCGTTGGGCATCCTGCAATATTTTTTCGACTCAAGATCATGCTGCCGCCGCAATGGCTAAAGCAGGAATCCCAGTATTCGCATGGAAAGAAGAAACCGAAGAAGAATATTGGTGGTGTACCAGTCAGACCCTGTTATTTGATAACGACCAAGGACCAAATATGATTCTCGATGACGGCGGCGATTTAACCGCCTATGTCCATGAAAAACACCCGGAACTGCTGGCAGAAATCAAAGGCGTGACCGAAGAAACGACCACAGGGGTTCATAACCTTTACAAAATGATTGAACAAAAAACTCTCAAGCTTCCTGCAATGAATGTCAATGACTCAGTGACCAAATCCAAATTCGACAACCTCTACGGTTGTCGCGAATCTTTGGCTGATGGTATCAAGCGCGCTACCGATATTATGATTGCCGGTAAAGTGGTAGTCGTTGCGGGCTATGGTGATGTGGGCAAGGGTTGTGCAGATTCCATGAGCAGCCTGGGTGCAAGGGTTATTGTCACCGAGATTGACCCCATTTGTGCTTTGCAAGCTGCGATGGAAGGTTACGAGGTCACCACAATGGAGGAAGCCGTAAAAGAAGGCCAAATCTTTGTAACTACCACAGGATGTGCCGACATCATCTGCATTGAACATATGGAAAAAATGAAAAACGATGCCATCGTCTGTAATATTGGTCACTTCGATATTGAGATCCAGGTGGAGGCGTTGAACAATTTTCCAGGAATCAAAAAAACGGTTATCAAACCGCAAGTGGATAAATACACTTTCCCCGATGGCCACAATATTCTCATGCTGGCTGAAGGGCGTTTGGTAAACCTCGGTTGTGCGACCGGGCATCCCTCATTTGTAATGTCAAATTCGTTTACCAATCAGGTTCTGGCACAAATCGAGTTATACAATAAGAAATATGAAGTAGGAGTTTACACCTTGCCAAAAATTCTGGATGAAGAAGTCGCAAGATTACATCTGGACCAGCTGGGTGTAAAACTAACAACACTTACCGACAAACAAGCAGACTACCTCAGCTTGTCTAAGGAAGGCCCCTACAAACCGGAACATTATCGGTACTAGTTTAAAGCAAATAAAAGCCGACCTTCCCTAAAGGGAGGTCGGCTTTTTATTTACAAATGTGTCTTCCCCTACGTTTGCCCAGTAGCTAACTGATCTTTTCCTTCAAATTAAAAATTAATACAAGAATTCTCTTCTGGAATATTGACCTTAAGACCTTTTTTAGCAAGTTTTTCGGAAAGTGCGATCTTGGCCTCTGGGTTTCCATGAACCAGAAAAGTTCTCGGCGGATTCTTAAAACCACCTATCCAATCTAATAACTGGGATTGGCCAGCATGAGCTGAAAACCCACCCAATGTATGGATTTTTGCTTTGACGGCAATTTCGTCTCCACCTATATGGAAAGTTTTGGCGCCATCTATCAACGCACGACCCGGTGTGCCATTGACTTGAAACCCGGCAATGATAACTTGGTTCCTTTTCTTCCAAAGATTATGTTTTAAATGATGGCGGATTCGACCTCCGCTGCACATACCACTGCCGGCGATAATAATTGCACCCGATTCTATCCTACTGAGTGCAATGGATTCTTCTGTGCTTCGTGAATAGCGCAAGGTGGGAAGAAAGGAGTGGAGACTGCCAGATTTGGACTGACGCAGTGCGGCAATATCTTCTCGATTATAAACATCCTGATGACGATGATAAACCTCTGTAGCCGCAATCGCCATGGGACTATCCAAGTAGATGGCTTTTTGCTTTAGTTTTCCTTGTTGATATAGTTCGCCAAGGCGAAAAATAATTTCCTGAGTGCGGCCAACAGCAAATGATGGAATCAGTATATTCCCGCCGGAATTTGAGGCTTCTATAATTATGGATTCAAATTCCTTTAGAGTTTCACTAAGCGAACGATGATCACGGTCCCCGTAGGTGGATTCCATCAACAATACATCCGCTTCTTTAATATTTTCGGGGTCACGTAACAAAGCGGCGTAACTGTTACCAAGATCACCGGAAAACACAAGCTTCTTTTCAGAACCTTTTTCGGTAATAAATAATTCTACAATGGCTGACCCTAAAATATGTCCGGCCTCTCTAAAACAGAGTTTAACTCCCGAAGCGACTTCATAGTCTTTATCATAAGCCATGCCTTCGCATAACCTCAGGGCCGCATCCACGTCTTCAAGCGTAAATAGAGGCAAGAGTTCTGGTTTTCCGGCTCGCTTTCTACGTTTATTTTCCCACTCAGTATCACGTAGCTCCAGGAACGCCGCATCCTTTAGCATGATTACAATCAAATCACAGGTTGGGTAAGTCATATAGACCGGCCCTTTATACCCATCCTTAACGAGCTTTGGGATTCGTCCAGAATGATCCAGATGAGCATGAGAAAGAACCACTGCATCCAAGCTCTTCACGTCAAATGGAAAGGGTTCTTCATTTAACTTTTCTTCTGAATGTCTTCCCTGAATCAAACCACAATCCAGTAAAATTTTTGATGAGTCCGTTTCCAATAAATACGCAGAACCGGTCACACCTTTTGCTGAATTATAAAAAGTTAATTTCGCCATAGCATTTCCTCAAAAGGGAATCCAAAAAAAAGATTAATTTAAAATTGGATAACAACTAATAGAGGAATGTTTGCTGTGTTTTATTCCTACGTGCGGCTAAAAATAAAACTCAAAGGAAGGTCAAAACCTTTAAAGCGGATTTTTCTGAAAAAACTCCTGCATCCACGGGATGATGCGCTCGTGTGCGTCTTCCACAACATAGTGTCCAGCTTCCTGAACTCGGTGAACCTCTGCATTGGGGAAAATCTCCTGCCACCTTTTCAGAAAACGATCATTAAACACAAAATCTTTTGCCCCCCATGCAATCATTATAGGAAGCGAGGCAAACTGATCCAGGTTTTCTTCTATGTTTTTAATCACGGAGTAACTGGGTGCATCCGGACTCATTGGAATATCCTGAACAAAACGCAAATTTGCAATTCGATTTGCATAATTGTTATACGGTGACAGGTATCCCTTCTTAACATTATCTGTCATACGCTCTTTATTCTTGCAAGCCATAGAGGTCGCCGCCAGAGCAAAAGCATTAAATCCACGAATGGCTAAAGCACCCACCCCAGGAACACGACAAATCTTGAGCCGGATCGGAATATGATTTGATAAAAATGCTGCCGTGTTAAATAACACCAGTCGTTTTATTTTTTTCGGATGCCTAACCGCATAACCCATGCCAATGGCTCCTCCCCAATCATGAAGAACTAGGGTGATGTCATTCAATCCAAGTTTCTCGACTAGTGCTTCCAGATTATCTATGTGTTGCGAGAGTGTGTAAGGGTAATTTTGGGGCTTGTCTGATTTTCCCATTCCCATATGATCGGGAACGACACATCGATAAGAATCTCTAAAGCCAAGAACCAGATTCCGATAGTAAAATGACCAGGTGGGGTTTCCATGTATCATGAGCAGAGGCTGCCCCTGCCCTTCATCCAAATAATGGTATTGATGGGAATCCAATTTCAGCGAATGCGAGACAAATGGATACAGGCCTTCTTCAATCACCATTCAACACCCATCATCAAACAGTTCAAGCCGCTACCAATTCCCAACAACGCAGCTTTATCCCCTTTTTTCAATATCCCTTGCTCTGCTCCCATAGCGAGAGTTACAGGTAAAGATGCCGAACCGGTGTTGCCGAGAAATTCCAAAGTAGAGAAATCTTTTTCCATATCCAGGCCCACATTTTCATACATCAATTTCCGGTGTCCTTTGCCTACTTGATGACAAAATACGCGATTCACTTCATCATTTTTCCACCCGAGAGTTTCGCGTGTTCGCCCCCATGTTCTTCCAGCAAGTCGGCATCCTTCGAGCATCAATTTTTCTGAGTCCGTTTCCATTAATGGAGACCACTCCGCCTGTGCGCCAGCATCAGCATCTCCACGGCATAAATGATTAAAACGAGTTTCAGCAATTGAAACCCCGCCGCGTAAATGATGGTTATTTTTTGATATATCCTTGTGAACCAAAAGAACTCCTGCTGCGGCCGACCCGATGGTCAACGAAGCAAAAGAACCTTTAATAGAATTTCGTGTTATATCAGAACGACTCAACAAAGTTTCAATTGTGTTATTTACCAAAGGTCCGCCATTTTCACCGGAAACCACCAGCCCTGCCCTAATCTGTCCTCGTTCAATCATATTCGACACAATGCACATACCGTTTAATACTCCAAGACATGCATTAGAAACATCGAACACGAAGGATTCTTCAGGGAGCCCCAAATTGTGATGAACTACTGAGGCAGTTGATGGTTCAAGAAAATCTCTACAAACAGAAGCAGAAATAAGGCAACCAATATCTTTCAAGTCAATTCCAGAATTTTCAATTGCCTTTTTTCCTGCAAGGGTTGCCACTTCACTTGGGAAAACGCCTTTATCCCAAAACCTTCGCTCCTCAATCCCACTCATTAATTCGAGACGACCTTGAGGAAGTTTTAATTTGTCATAAAGAGGTGCAAGTCTGTTTTCCAAATCCGTCGACGTAACACGGTTTTCAGGCAAATGGTAACCCAAGCCTTCGATGCAAACGTTATCAAACTGCATCTTTTCCGGTATCCTTTATATTCCCTTTATCATTAAGGTCAATGAACTGCATTTCATAATATTTTTGATATAGTCCGCTACTTGCGAGTAGAGATTCGTGCGTACCTGATTCCACAATTTTTCCATCATCCATAACAAGAATGCGATTAGCATGCTTGATTGTAGATAAACGATGTGCAATTACAAAAGAAGTACGGTGTTCCATCAAGTTATGCAGAGCATCTTGAACAAGTTTTTCTGATTCAGAATCAAGTGCCGAGGTGGCTTCATCTAAAATCAGGATGGGAGCATTTCTTAAAATTGCACGGGCAATGGCAATTCTTTGCTTTTGTCCCCCTGATAACTTGACACCCCTTTCACCAATCAAAGTTTCATATCCCTCATCTATATTTTCGACAAAATAATCAACATGGGCAGCTTTTGCAGCCGCCAATATCTCTTCTCTGCTAGACTCACCCTCTTTACCAAATGCGATATTGTTTAATATAGTGTCGTTAAATAAAAATGTTTCCTGAGTCACCAGGGCAAGGTGGCTCCTTAATGACGAAAGTTTAAAGTTCTGGATGTCTTCACCATCAATTAAAATTTTGCCCGATGTCACATCAAAAAACCTAAACAGCAAATCAACCAAAGTCGTCTTACCGGCACCACTCATTCCAACAATAGCTATGACCTCGGATTTATTAACCGTCAAATTGATTTTATCCAAAACCATTTTGGCGCGAGAAGGGTAACGAAAACATACATCCTGGAATTCAATTTTCCCTTTAAAATCGATCAACTCTTTTTGACCTTCGCGAACCTTTTCTTCGGGCAAATCAAGAATTTCAAAAACACGTTCAGCACCTGCAAGAGAAGTCTGAACATTTGCAATGATTTTGAAAAGAATCCGGATGGGTGTGTACATCATAAACAATGCTACGATGAAGGCCAGAAACGTGCCTTGGCTAATTTCCCCATCTAAAACCTGAGAACCGCCATACCATAAAATAAATGCGGAACTTGCTACACCTAGAACCTCAAGAAAGGGAGATGTCATTTCGACATACTTGACGTTCTTCTTCATAACCTTCAGGTATTCATCGTTATAATTTTGGAACTTTTTAAGTTCACGGGGTTCCAGACCAAATGCCCTGACGACTTTTATTCCTGAAAAAGATTCCAATATTGTGGCATTGATGTTTCCAAGTATTTCTTGTCCCTTATGACTAAACTTTTTAAGTTTTCTTCCTATATTAGATACCGGGAAAACCATAACTGGAAAAACTATGAGAGCCATAAGCGCCCAGTCCCATTTCAAATAAAATACCCATGCCATTAGACCAATCAAAGTAACGCTATTTTGAAGAAACTCTTTCAGTAAACGAGTCACCGTGGACTGCATGACAGCCACATCATTGTTTATTCGTGAAATAAGTTTCCCTGTTTCGTTTTCCTCAAAAAAGCCGAATGGCAATCGGTGAATATGAGCAAACACTTTCTCTCTAAACTGAACTACCAGCTCCCAAGATATCCCAAACATGATTAGGTTCTGGGCGTACATTAAAACAGCTTTTAAGGTGTATAGACCTACTAAGGCCAGGGGAATGACTTTCAGCATGAAATAGTCTTTTTCTGTAAAAATACTATCGAAAGTCTTTTGAATTATGGGAACAGGAGAGGTTGCAATAATACCAACAATAATAGAAAAGAAAATGGCGAGGTACAACCTCGACATATAGGGTTTTACATGAAAGAAAAGCCGTTTATATAACTGGAAGGACATATGCAGAAACCGCAACTACAGAAAGGAAAATCGTTTACTAAGAGAAAAGCCCCTGCTATTGAACAAAGTTCAATATACAGGGGCTTAAATTTTTATGAAAATGGAATGATCAATTATGCCTTTACTTCCTTTTGAGGGAGAAAGTCTTCCAGAGTCGCACCATTTTTAAGGGCATCTTCCATCATTTTTACAGACTCCTTGATTCCTGTTTCACAGGCATCCAAGGATATATCCTTGATGTCATTTTGCGAACACCAAGCCATTACCCGGTTACGTGTGTTATCCCTCATGAAACCTTGAGGAACTCTCTCCAAACGCTCAAGTGCTTCCGGTGCCCAATTGAAATCCTCAGCATTGAGTTGAGCTCCAATTTTGCTAATGTCTCCCGGAATACTATCGGTTGTTCCGCTTCCATTATCATTCTTTACAATTTTTTCATTTAGGATTTTATCGAGGAAGGCCGCCGTTACCTTATTAATTTTCTGTACACGAGCATTTTTCTCAACTCGAGCGTGGGCTTTCCTTCTCAAATGACCTTGCGGGAAGCTATTGAGGCGATCCAGCGCTTCCTGCGTCCATGAAACTTGAACCCCATCAGGCAAAGTTGTAAAGGTGGTGGAATCTTTAGCCTCTGCTTCCGTTGCCTCAAACTCTTCCTTGTTAACAGGAAGTAAGCGTTCTGGCCCCGCGTTACAAACAGTACATTTAACAACATCGCCCTTATAGAAAGTATTACAGCTGGTACATTTCAGCGTAATCTCTTCAGGAGGCTTGCCTGCATGCGCTTCAGCCAATTCCTCTTTCAACATACCCAGACCTTCTGGGTTGTTGGGATCCATTCCTTCATTTTTCATTCTTTCACCAATGGCAGACATAGCCTGCATTGCACCCGCCGGAAGAATTTCCTGAACCGCTTCCGTTATAACGCTGGAAGTGATCATGCTATGTCCACGTTCCAAAGAATATCGCAGGATGGCAGAAGTCGCCATTGGGCGTACAAATCCGGGAATTTTCTTCAATCGTTCTTTAGCTTCCACAGTCCATTCAATGCTCTCTTCCGCCTGCAAATCTATGGGCGGCTTGAAAACTTTGCTGGAAAGAAGAACATTACAAGGAACAAGTCGTAAAAGGTTTTCTGCATTACCTCCAATATCCATATCAGGAGCACTATGAACCCCAATGCGTCCTAGAATGAGGAGGTAAGGATTCTCTTCTCTTGCATATTGAAGAACTTTTTCAAATACTTTTCCGTCCAGAAGCCGAACGGTGCATTCCATCTCTTCTTCTTCGCAAACTTTTCGAGAAATTTCCAGATGCGCCTGATAGATTTTCGCCAATCCCTTATCAATGATATCTTCGTGAAGCTTTTCTTGTTGCTCAAACTTGAAGACTTTAGAAGCCTCACGGGACAATACACCCGTCAGACTGTTGAACATTGCGTAATGAAAATAAGGGTCAAATGTCGAGATAATTTCCAGAGGACGGTTCAGCTTCTTGGCCATTTCAATACCCGTCATCAAACCACCGAAGGAATGACCGCTGCCATCAACAGCAACTACGATCTTTCCACTGGAAGCAACATCATCGTGAATTTCAGGACAATGCTTAACTATCAACATATCTTTTGTTGACCGTCTAATCACGCGCTCTGCAACACTGCCTATCAAACTGTCTTTAATAGCACCGAGCCCCAATGCACCCATCACAACAAGATCATAAGGAGATTCTTTTATGTCTCGAACCAATTCCGTCCAATTGCGCCCTTCAAGGGATTTACCCACAAACGGGATATCTTTTTCTTCACATTTTGCTTTGGGGACATCCAAGTATGAATCACTGATTACTTCCATGCCTTTGGTAATCAATTGATCATGAATGTTTCTTTGCTTTTCGAGTTCTTCTTCGTCCTGATATTCTTCAGGGAGTCCGCTTTCCATTTGCCGGAAACGAACGTCATGCATCTTTGCAGCGTATACATGACTGGCAGTAATTATGGCATCTGAACCCTGAGCAAGTTCCATTGCAACATCAACACAAGCATTGGAGTAGTCAGAGTTATCGACAGGTATATATATATTTTTAAACATGGGGCTCCCTTCCCGTAGCCTGGGAAACAAAAGTTTTGAAAAAAATGGGGTATTTAATTATTCAAAAACCAAGAATTTTATAAAAAATTCTTTAATAATAAGACATAAGAAAAATTATTTTATAACGCATTAACTAACGCTGGGAATTTTAGCAAATATTTCCAACCTGTCAATAATAAACGGCGTAAGATAATATTGTAATTATGGGGTTTTTGGAGCTTTTTGGATTGATTAAAATTATCCGATGGTCGCATAATTGATCATATGTGAATTAAACAAATTCAATGATTTAATAAGTTGGCAATATCCCCACCTATAAATGGATGCAAATTATAACAAACACCATCTAAATGGTTGTTATTAAATGTTTTATTTAATTTTAAAATAATTTAAAACTTGTCTTTGCCTGATTCCTCTTTTTTAGATACAATGCGAGCGAATAAGTAAACCACGCTCATTCCGCTGAACAGAAATTGCAACCGCAAAAATACCAGACAGAGACTCAATTCAGATACCCAGATGCGCTGTTTTAAGGAGAAACAATGCTTTTTAATACCCAGGAAGAAATCAAACAAAGCCTATCAGGAATTGCCACTCAAAATAATGGCGATTTGGTAATAAATGACGCAGATAAATTACGCGGGGAAATTCTGGACAGAATAGTCCTAAATGCCGCTATAAACCCCTCCGCTGAGGTAAAAGGTTTGAGTCGCTTTATCCTTAAATCAGCGGCCCTGGAATTGGGCATTATCCCCTCATCCATTCAAGGGCTATATGATGCCCGTGGGCGAGGAGAGATTAAAGGCTTCACCGTGCCGGCATTGAATATTCGGGGGCTTCCCTATGAGCTTTGCAGGGCAATATTTCGAACAGCCCTTAAAACTCAGGCGGGCGCATTTATCTTTGAATTAGCCAAATCAGAAATGGGCTACACCTTCCAAAAACCACAGGAACTTTCCGCCGTAATATTGGGTGCAGCCATTAAAGAAGGATACAAAGGTCCCGTTTTCATCCAAGGGGACCATTTTCAAGTCAACGCAAAAAACTACGCACAGGATAAAGATAAGGAAATAGCCGGACTCAAAACCCTCATCGAAAATGGAATAGCCGGTGGGTTCTATAATATCGATATCGACACCTCCACTTTAGTAGACTTGAGCCACCCCACTGTGGTGGAGCAACAACGAGCCAATTTTGAAGTGGGAGTCGAACTCACTAAGCACGTCCGAGAATTAGAACCAGCGGGAATAACTATTTCAGTGGGTGGAGAAATCGGCGAAGTGGGAAAAGAAAACAGCAACGAGAAAGAATTAAGGGCCTATCTCGACAATTTCAACGAATTACTGGAAAAAGAAAAGCCAGGAGCAGTGGGAATCAGTAAAATTTCCATTCAAACCGGAACGTCACATGGAGGAGTTCCTCTACCCGATGGCAGTGTAGCCGACGTCAATCTAGACTTCGATGCCCTTGAAAGCCTGTCTCGAATTTCACGTGAAAGTTATGGTTTAGCGGGGGCCGTGCAACATGGCGCCTCCACCCTGCCCCAAGACCTATTCCATAAATTTCCAGAATTGGAAACAGCTGAAATCCATCTCGCTACAGATTTTCAAAACATGACCTACGGTAGCAGCCTGTTCCCGGAAGATTTTAAAGAAGAAATTTATACTCATCTCAGGAAGAAATTCGCAGCAGAGAAAAAAGATGGAGAAACCGATGAGCAATTCATCTACAAGACTCGCAAAAAAGGCTTCGGTGAATTCAAAAAAGAATTCTGGAATTTATCTAAAGAAATTCGCGAGGGAATAGGCAAAGAACT
>JAJDAV010000085.1 GCA_029261695.1 Nitrospinaceae bacterium
CTGGTCCCTTTGAAAATATATTTTAAAAATGGAAAAGCAAAGGTGGATCTGGGGATTGCCAAGGCAAAAAAACTATTCGACAAACGTGCGACACTCAAAAAACAAGAGTCGGACAGGGAAATCGATCGGGCAATTAAAGACCGTAACCGCTAGTTTAAATTTAAAACAAGTAAATGGGACTGAAATGGAAATAGATAAACTTCTTGGAAAAATATTACAAGGCTATCAGCCTGCCTGCGTTGTCATCACTGCCAACGAATTGAAAATATTTGATCAACTCAAGCAACCCACTTCGGCCCAACAAGTTGCCAGTAATCTGAACCTGGACTCAGAAGCAACGGAAAGGTTACTCAATGCCCTCACTTCACTTGAGATAATTACCAAGGAAAATAACCAATTCCATTTACCCCAAGCAGCACAGGATTATCTTCTCACCGGTGGCAGCCATTCGATGCAACAGTGGATTCAACTCTCTGCCGACCTCTATCCTGTTTGGGGACAATTATCCACGTTTATCAAATCTGGCATTCTCATAAAAAGTATTATGGAAATGTTGGGAGATGACCCCCATAAAATGCGGGCATTCACCGATGCCATGCACGACAAGGCACTAAAGGCCACTTGGAAAATTGCTCGCGAAATTCCCATTGGAGACGCAAAGAACATGTTGGATGTGGGCGGTGGACCCGGCACCTATGCCCTCGAATGGTGCAAACTGCACACCCATTTAAAAGCAACGGTGTTTGATATTCCCCCGGTTCTTGAAGTGGCCAAAAACTATATCGAAAAATATGAGCTTGGGGAACGGGTTGGAACACAGCCAGGAAATTTCCACAAGGATGAGCTGGGTGATTCGCAATACGACCTGTTACTGATGGCCAATATCCTTCATATGTACGATGCTGATATGGGCAAGGCTCTGGTAACTAAAGCAGCAAAAGCATTGCAACCCGGAGGACGAATCGTACTGCACGGCTTTTGCACCGATGAAGACCAAACCGGTCCCTTAGACGATACCTTGTTCAGCCTCAACATAGGTATGCTGACCGAAGGCGGACGAGCACACCCAGTACATGAAAAAATCAATTGGCTTAAGGGAGCCAGGATTTCCGATATTCGCTATTTCCGAGTTGAAGCCATGCCCACAGGGGTGATAACGGGCGTTAAAACTTAACAAAAAAATTTCTCTTAGGCATTATTAGACCTATAGACAACCAAGGTCACACCAGCCACGGCAATCGCGCCACCCCAGTAGCCCACCATGCCGACTGGGTCAGGTTGTAAATTTGCAAAGCCCATCGCTGGTAAAATTTTCATTCCAATCAAAGTGATCAGGGGATTGAGAGAAATAATAACGCTGATAATTGCCAGAGGCAGATATTTTACGGCTTCAGCCAAAGCCCCGTAGGCCAACAAGGTATTGATGCCACAAAAAATAAGCGCCCACCATGCGTTAAAACCTGCTGAGGCGAACTCCCCCCACTCCACGCCTCCTATCAGCACAATAGTGGCAACGGTATAAACAAGAAAATTCAAAGACTGAGCACCGTAATCTCGACTTAGAAATTTCTGCGAGACCATATAACCTACCCACACCAGTGCCGCCATGACAATCAGAAAATCAGCGAAATAGTATTCTCCTGTCATTTCCACTCGGCTTTGCTGATCCATAAAAAACAAGGTCAGTCCTGCTCCGGCGATGAACATTCCTATAACCTGTCTCAGCGTTAATCGTTCACGAAAAACATACACCCCGGCGAGAACAAGAAATACCGTCGCCGTTTGAATCAGAACTGCCATATTGGATGGCCCACTGATGTCTACACCTAAGGTGACCCAGTAATAATTTGCGGTTAAACATAAACCGCCAAAAACTCCCATCCAAGGGGGCTTCCGAAGAATTTGTAAAGGCTGGTATCCCTTCAATGACAAAATTATACCCAGTAACAAAAAAGCCAACGAGAAACGAAACCAGGCAATCGTTCCGGTGGTGAAATCTTGTAGTGAAATTTTTAAAATGATAGGGAGCACTCCCCACAACAGGGCAGTGGCGACAGACAATAAAATGCCTCGAAGGAAATGACGTTCCTTGTTCATTCCTGTTTCAGGCCTTTGGAAGGTGTATTGAGACTAATGCTAAGAAAGTCTGGAGAAATTTTTGAGGATAGTGAGCCCAAGCTGCTGACTCTTTTCTGGATGAAATTGAAATGCATGGATGTTTTCGTGATGGATTCCAGAAACGAAATCGTCTCCATAATTCGTAGTCGTAGCAACTGCAGACTTATCTTCAGGCACCACATAGTAAGAGTGGACGAAATAAAAATAGGATTCGTTAGGAATTGAATCGAAAAGCGGATGAGAAGGTTTTACCTTCACATTATTCCAACCCATATGAGGAATTTTGAGTGGGTCGCCGGAATCGGATTTCGGCTGCATATCTTTAAAGCCAACCACCTTGCCCTTAAGAATATCCAAGCCAGCCACAGAACCAAACTCTTCCGCCTGACTGAAAAGAAGCTGCAGCCCCAGACAAATCCCCAAAAACGGTTTACCGCTTTGAATCGATTTTTTCACCGTATCAATAAGACCAAACTGCTCCAGGTTATCCATGCAAGCCTTGAACGCGCCAACACCGGGCAACACAACAGATTTCGCTGAAAGTATTTTTTTGGAATCGCTGGTGACGATGGTTTCGGCACCCACAGCTTCGAATCCCTTTTGCACGGAACGGAGATTTCCCATTCCGTAATCAACAATCGCGATCAACTAAAGGGTTCCCTTGGTGGAGGGGATATCGCTGGTTCGGTCATCGATGGAGCAAGCCGCATCAAGTGCCCGTGCAAACGCTTTGAACAGAGCCTCGGTTATGTGATGCAGATTATTCCAGTAAGGGGAATTCAAATGGAGTGTTGTTCCACTGTTGGCGGAGAATGCCTGAAAAAACTCGGGAACCAGTTCAACATCGAACTCCCCAAGTTTTGCTTTTGGCAAATCGACATTAAAAACAAAAAAAGCACGGCCACTGATATCGACGATGCATTGGGCCAGAGCTTCATTGAGTGGAACATTGGCCTCTGCAAATCGGCGAATGCCTTTTTTCTCTCCCAGTGCTTCTTTAAAAGCTTGCCCCACTGCGATACCGACATCTTCAACCGTATGATGAAAGTCGATATGGGTATCTCCTTGAGCCTTTACTGTCAAATCAAAATAACCGTGTTTGGCCAATTGCGACAGCATGTGATCAAGGAATGGCACAGGAGTTTTTATATCCTGAATCCCGGAACCATCCAGATTCAAGCTAACTTCAATTTGAGTTTCGCTGGTAGAGCGTTTTACGTGGGAGGTTCTAGCCATTCAGAGTTTGTTTAACGGTAAGATCGTGTTTTTTACCGTTTCCATTAGTTCCATTGCCAACAATCGATTTTTTCCCGTTACCGGCAACCCATTTTTTACCATTTCCAGATGCGGCCATTTCTGCAACTGAACCATAAAAGGTCATAATAGTTTCAAAGAGTCCTTCAGGGTCCAACTTCAGGTCTTTTCTTTGCAACGCTACTGCGCCATGTTCTAGAACTATGTCTTCCAGGCCAATACATTTAACAGGCACGACGGTCTGTTCTTCTTGAAGTGCTTCAAGAACCGCTGAACCAAATCCACCTTTCAAGGAATGCTCTTCTGTCGTTACCAGGCAACGCGTACTATTAGCATATTGGACGATCAGGTCTTTATCTACTGGTTTGGCAAATCTGGCATTGATTACGGCAACACTGACGCCTTCTTTTTCAAACATAGCAGAGACCGTCATTGCCCAATCCACCGTGTGACCGTATGCAAAGATGGCAATATCAGAGCCATCTTTTAGAACTTCGCCTTTACCAATTTCAAGTTCTTTCATTTCCGCATCTATCGGAACGCCCAGACCGGAACCTCTCGGGTAACGCATAGCCGCAGGGCCTTTGTGGTAAACAGCGGTTTTAAGCATATGGCGTAATTCGTTTTCGTCTTTGGGAGCCATAATCACCATGTTGGGCAATGTGCGTAAGAACGCAATATCGTAAAGCCCTTGATGTGTGGCACCATCTTCGCCCACGATTCCAGCACGATCTAAACAGAACGTGACATCAAGATCCATCAGACATATATCATGGACTACTTGATCGTATGCCCTTTGCAGGAATGTGGAATAAATCGCTGCTACAGGACGAAATCCTTCGATAGCCAATGCACCCGCAAAAGCAACACCATGCTGTTCAGCCATACCTACGTCAAAGGTACGGTCTGGAAACTCTTTTCCAAACTTACTGATACCCGTTCCATCAGGCATGGCGGCTGTGATGCCAACTACTTTTTCATCTTCTTTAGCGAGTTCTATAAGCGCATCAGCGAATACATTAGTATATGCGGGGTTTGCTTTTTTCTTGTGGAATTCACCTGTCGAAACATTAAACGGTTTAGCACCATGCCAGACATCTGCTTTTTCTTCAGCCTGTTCATAGCCCTTCCCTTTGCGTGTAATAACATGCATAAGAGTTGGTCCCTTGAGATCTTTTACCGTAGAAAATGTATCGATTAAAGCTTCTACATCGTGGCCATCTACCGGCCCAACATAGCGAAAACCAAGATCTTCAAACAATCGACCTGGAATAAATACACCCTTTATCGCTTCATCAATTTTGTGAGCGTACCGAGAAATCTCTTTTCCGATCCCCGGAACAGCAAGTAGAAGTTGGTCGATTTCCTGTTTGATCTTCAGCATGACCTGCCCGGTCATGATTTTGCTCAAATGCGCTGACATACCTCCGACATTGGCAGAGATAGACATTTCGTTATCATTTAAAACAACAATCATATCGCTTTGAATATGGCCCGTATGATTGAGGCCCTCAAACGCCATTCCCGCTGTGAGGGAACCGTCACCGATGACAGCAACTACATCGTTATCCTCTTTTTTGAGATCGCGTGCCTTGGCAAAAGCGAGCGCAGCAGAGATTGATGTGCCGCCATGCCCACAGTTCCAGTGATCATGCTCGCTTTCTTCACGTTTGGTAAAACCACAGAGACCATCGTATTGACGGATGGTCTCAAATCGATCTTTTCTTCCCGTTAATAATTTATGGACATAGGACTGATGCCCTACATCCCAAACAAATTTATCAACCGGGCTATTGAAAACATAATGCATCGCCATTGTAAGCTCGACCACCCCTAAATTAGAAGACAAGTGACCACCGGTTTTGGAAATAGTATCCAAAAGCATGTCACGAATTTCTCTCGCTAATTCGGGGAGTTTTTCAACAGGTATATTTTTTAAATCCTGGGGACTATTAACACTATTTAGTAACTTACTCATGGGCGGTCCCAGTTAGAAAGTTCGTTGGACAAAAAACCGCGCGATTTCCCTGAGAGGATCCGCTCGGTCATCAAATTCTTTTAAACAGTTAATACTTTCCTCTACCAATTCTTCGGCTTTTCTTTTTGATTCTTCCAAGCCGTACAAAGCCGGGTAAGTGGCCTTATCTTTAGTCAGATCACTGCCAATATCCTTACCTAGTTTTTCCTGGTCTCCAGTTATATCAAGAATGTCATCGATAATTTGGAAGGCCAGCCCGATATGGGCTCCGAACCTTGACAGGGAATTCAATTGCCCAGCTGTCGCCTGGCTTAAAATCCCTCCACATCGTATGCAAGCTCTAATCAGAAACCCGGTTTTATAAATATGGATATATTCCAGAGTTTCTGCTGTGATGGGTTTTCCCTCAGATTCGAGGTCAACCACTTGCCCACCAATCATTCCCGTTGAACCTAGAGCGCCCGCCATTTCATGCGTTGCCTTTAAGATGCAATCGGGTGGAATGGATTCCATTCCAGCCGCACGGGTCATCACAATAAATGCCTGCGTGAGCAAGGCATCGCCAGCTAATATGGCAATTGCTTCTCCAAAAACCTTATGGTTTGTAGGTTTTCCTCGCCGCAGATCGTCATTATCTAAAGCAGGGAGGTCATCGTGAATCAGGGTGTAGGTATGTATCAACTCAGCAGCTACCGCAAATGGCAGAACTGAATGCCGGTCTCCTCCTACCGCTTCTGACGCCGCCATTACGAGCACGGGGCGCAACCGTTTCCCTCCAGCCAAAAGACTATAGCGCATCGCTTCATGAATGCTTTTCGGATAGGCTTCCCCTTGAGGCAGAAGACCCGTCATCCGTTCATCAATCAGCTTTTTACCTTCTGAAAGGTACTGGGTTGCAGACAAACCACTCAATAAAATCAAACAATTATTAAGGTTTCCGAGGTACCGCTTATCAAACAAAATACTAACATATATCTACAAACAGTCAACTCTAATAGTTGGCGTCTCACTAACAAGGCAAACTATTAAAACATAAGCTTTTTCCAGCCTCAGCAATGCTCTTGTATCAGTCCTGTTTCAATCAAAGAAAAAGGAAGTTAAAATCTTTTAGATACTGAAAAGATTATTGCCTAAAAAAATAATCGCGTGTTTCTTTCATCTTCTTGATATTTCAAAGACTCACGCTTGTAATTTATCCAATTTTTCTATATCATTCAACGTTCATTTCGAAATAATAATTTGAACAGGTCTTTGTCATTCTTTTTCAAATGCCTGCTATTAAATTTTAATTCTCCTAAAACATAGGATTCCAATATGCATAGTCTAACAGTTACATGGGTCGGTTATGTTTCTCTAATTTGCTTTTGTTTGGCCTACACTCTGGTCATTTTTGAAGAGCAAATCCACATGCGAAAATCCAAACCGGTTATTTTAATCGGTTGTTTCATGTGGGGCTTGATCGGATTCTATGAAGCGCAGCATGGCGGAGGGCACGCCCACGACTTCGTAAAAGAATTGATTGCAGAAATTGGTGAACTGTTTTTCTTTCTGCTGGTTGCAATGACCTACATCAATACTATGGACGAGAGAAACGTATTTAAAGCCCTTCGAGCATGGCTACTGAAAAAAGGATTGGGATTCAAAAAACTTTTCTGGGCTACTGGCATTATCACATTTTTTCTCTCACCGCTTGCAGACAACCTGACAAGTGCTCTGCTCATGTCTACAGTAGCTCTAGCGGTAAGTAACGGAAATGGAAAATTCATCGTTCCGGCTTTTGTAAATATTATCGTAGCAGCCAACGCCGGCGGTGCATGGAGCCCATTCGGAGATATCACAACTCTTATGGTGTGGACCTCTGGAAAAGTCGAGACCATGCAGTTTTCTTATCTTATATTGCCATCCATCGTAAACTGGATTATTCCCGCCACAATCATGTACTTTTTTGTTCCGGACGAACATCCAGAAGCGGGTGACGAAAAAATCGAAATGAAACCTGGCGCAAAGTCCATTATTTGCCTGGGTATTTTTACTATAGCAACCGCTGTTTCTTTCCATCAGTTCCTTCATCTTCCCCCATTTATGGGAATGATGTTTGGTCTCGGCCTTTTGATGATTAAGGGTTACTACTTAAAGCGATGGGGTGAACAGAAACATCTCGAAAAAATGGGCATCACCGAGGAAAGAAGAGACCGTCCTCGCTTCGACATCTTCACAAAAGTGGAAGGTGTTGAATTCGACACTCTATTATTTTTCTTCGGGGTCCTTACTGCTGTTGGAGCCCTACAATATATAGGCTATCTGGCTCTCATAAGTGAAAGCATGTATGGAACCCTGGGGCCAACATATTCGAACGTAATAGTTGGTGTGCTTTCCGCAATTGTGGA
>JAJDAV010000086.1 GCA_029261695.1 Nitrospinaceae bacterium
AAAAAAATTGTCAAATCTGTTGGCGCGCCTCTAAATTTAGATTCTCATTTGGTAGAGCTTAAAGATGGCAATGTACAACACTGTGAACCCGATATCCGAGTCAGCCTTTTCACTGAAGACAGGATCGGTGTTTTAGAAGATGCAACGGTGCCTTTAGCAAATGCAGGGTTAAACATTCTACACCTAGAATCAAACCTCAGTGAAGACAGTGAATCAGGAACCTATTTCATCCATTTAGAGGGAACTCTCTTGAATGGCTTACCCCCTATTTCCAAGGCACTAGAAAAACTGGAAGAAGAAAAAGGAATTAAATCTCACCTCATCCCTGTGAACGCTCAGGTTTCCTAACTCCAATCGCCTTTCAATCTTCAATTGAAAGCACGGAATAATATTTTATTCTCTTCTGAAGAAAGAGGAGGAATTAGTTTTTCCACCTTTCTCGTATTCAAATAAAAGTGAAGTCTCTTCTGATGAGATTTTACAGTTTGATAACTTTCAGAATCACCAGCCATTTCCAGATATATTCCCCAATGAAGCGCCGCTAATGCATATTCTCCTTTCGAGAAATAATAATTCCCCAAATCACTATAAAGATTTTCATTATTAAAATTAATCAACAACGAATCATAATATCTAGATAGCGCCTTCTCTTTTTCATTTAAATTTTCATAGGCAATCCCATGCTTTTGCAAAGCATCAATATTTGAATCATTGAATACGTTTATCTCCTCATATTTTTCGATGGCGGCTTGCCAGTTTTCCTCAGAAAAATATTTCGCTGCTACGGTCAATCCCCTATCAACAAAATCTTTTTTCTCCATCATCTTATTGTTGAGTTGAAAAATTTGTTCTTGAACCAGTTTCTTTTTTTCGGGACTTTCCTCTAAAGGTAAAACAGCTTTTAATGCAGCTGAAATTCTTCCGGAGTCTTCATTTCTCGCGTAATAAATTTTAATCAATTCTTTCAAAGCAGTCGGACTATTTTTATTGGCGATAATACTTAAGTGTAGGTTACGAATGGCAGAATCAAAATTCCCGCGATTCTTTTCAAATTCAGCGAGCATTCGATAGGCTTCGTAATCAAAGGGACTGATCAGGATTGCATTTTTTATTATTTCTCCTGCACGTTTATCATCTTTAGAAATCAAATGATGGGCGTAGACCATATAAATATTCATCAATAACAAATCTGCGGAACCTTGCTCCAAACTAAACATTTTTTGTGAGTGGTAACAACCCAAGGCATATTCTTCAGATTTGTTTAAATCAAACCACTTCTCAAGTCTCAAGTATGAATGACTCCAGTTGCAATAATCAACATAACGCGCGCCAGGGTTGTTTTCAGGTATTCGAAACCCATAGAGCAATAAAGAAAAAACTATTACTGCCAATCCAGCGTTTTTAAAACTTTTTCTCTCAATCCACGAAATAATTTTGCTCACGGCATAAGCGGCAAAAAGGATCATAAATGGCACGAAAGGTATTCTAAATCTCGCTACGACATGAAAAATAATGACAGACAAAAACATGGCCACAAGAAAAGAGTAAAGTAAAAACACTTTTTCCTTATTGCAAAGTGCCAACACCAAACCGATCAGTCCTAGAGATGAGAAAAGTGAAAAGTGAGAGAACAAATATGGCAACAAACTTGAAGATTCCAAGTAAAGATAAGTAGAAATATTTGAAGCCACCTCCAGATCATTAAAGAAAAAAAAGATCTTTCGCAAATACATCAACAGGAAAGCCAAAGGCTCAGTAGTTATCTGCTGAAAAATAAAAGAAACGACGGAAAGATTTTCCAGGCCATTTTCTTTTTGAAAATCAAGCAACAAACTGGACTCAAACCCCGCCCCTGGGTAACCAATAAAATTCCCACCTAAAAAAGCTGTCGGCCCGCTGGCATCAAACAAAACAAATCTGCCATGAATCAGGTAACATTGCACCAGCAAAGGAATAAAGGAGAGAAAAAGGGGCATCAAAAAGTAGCCCCACCCTTTCATCCTTTCAACGGCATCCCATTTATCAAAAACATCATTTTTTAAAAATAGAATTATAAAAGGCAAGCAAAGAAGAGTATTGGGGCGTGACTGAAAAAACAAAGACAAAACTAAAGCAGTAACTACCAACCTGGAGGGAGCAGGAGACTCTTTCAACCAAAGCAACAAATAGAAGGATGCAATTGCCAAAAAAGTTATGAAAGCTGCTCTTAGAATAATCCCCTCATAAATGATCTCTGTTGAATAGAACGCAAATCCCACAAAAGCTAAAACACCAACACGTCTATCAAATAGTTTTTCACCTATCAAAAAAAGAAGAACTGCCCCCAAAGCACCTAAGGCAAATTGAATACCATAGACCCAGTAAAAGTTTCTCCCAAAAACAAAATAGATAGCACCCAGAAAATACTTGTATAGTGGGGAATAGCTATTGTTAGGGGATTGCGCTAGCCAATCTCCTTGCGCAAAACTTTGCGCACCTAAATCAAAATTATAATGATCAAAAGAATCGAGGACGGTATCGAAAAAAGGAACGCTTGAAAGCTCTATAAGATAATAAAGGCGCACAGAAAGAGCTATCAGAAACAAGCCGAGCAAAAATGGAAAAGACGTGGGTTTAATATTTTCCGTTTCGATGGAATTTCTCAAAACATTTCCATAGCTCTGTTGTTACATTAATGTTCTTAAATAACTATGGCCGAAAAGCCAGGATGCGCCGAAAAGATAATCTTAGCAGCCTTTTTTAGCGGCCGATAAAATTATTAACGGGCTGAGCAGGATAACTCTTAAACTAAGGTATCGGCACCACCACCGATAATAAGTTTGCCGTCTTCTTCCAGTTTCTTACAGACTGCAATGATTTTTTGTTGAGCTTTTTCAACTTCACTGATTTTTGTTGGCCCCAAAGATTCCAAGTCCTCTTTGAGCATCAGGGCTGCACGTTCAGACATGTTGGTGAACAACTTCTCTTTCAGGTCATCGGTAGCTGTTTTCAGTGCAATAAGGAGATCTTCTTGATTGATTTCCTTCATGATCATCTGGATTCCGTTGTCATCAATTTTGAGTATATCTTCAAAAGTAAACCGCAGGTTTCTTATTTCATTCGCCAAGTCAGGATCCACTTCATCCATAGAGGTAAGAATAGATGTTTCTGTTGTCCGGTCCAGAGAACCCATTACAGCCGCTGCCACTTCTACACCCCCCAATTTATTACCAGAAACCGCACCAGAAGTTCTAAATTCGGCCTGAAGAGCTTCATCCAGATCACGGATTACAGCGGGAGCAACTCTTTCAAGAGTAGCAAGCCGATGAACAATTTCCATTCGATTTTCTTCGGGAAGTTCACGAATCGTTAGACTCGCCACAGGTGGGTCAAGGTGAGCTAAAATAATAGCAGCCGTTTGGGGATGCTCATTGATTACAAATGAGGATATAATTTTCGGGTCCAGCAAACGAACGGTTTCTAATCCACCGCCCATTTCTTCACCAGGAGTTGTAATATTATTCAAAATTTCGGTTGCCTTGGCAGGGTCCATCGCTTGCATCAATGCAGTTTTTAGAAATTCAACACCACCTACACCCAAGCCCCCACCACCCGACTCCACCAACTCATAAAACTCTTTATTCACGACATCCATGACCTGAGTATCGACGTCTCCAAGGGCCGACATATAATTCCCCACACTTTGGATTTCACGCTCATCCAAATTGGCTAAAACCAATGCAGCAGTTTCTTCGCCCAGAGTCATTAGTAAAATTGCTGCTTTTTCAGGTCCTGTATATTTTCTCGCCATGATGGTTTAATTCGTATCCGTGAATTATTATTACAATATTACTCTCAGTCTTTCGAGTGTCAATATCAATCCTAGATTGCGTTCATCCAGACGCAAGATTGTATCTCCCGATGCTCTTAAGACCACTAAACACTTTGAATAAAACAATTTACAATGTTATCTAGCCTTGTAAATTGCCTTATTTCAAATATATGTTGGCCTTGAACGACTTATCGACCGCTTTCCTTAAAAATTTAGCCCATAAACTTAATAAATTTCAATTTTTATAGATCGAGGAATAATCCTCCCCCTAATTAGGTAAAATAGGGGCTTGGGATAATAGATGTTAGCTACATTTAGGAAGGATATCATTGCCTACTAAATTCAGTTGTAGCCAATGATATTGATGAATCTATTTTGCGATAGGTTTTTGAAGTTCTACAGTAAAGCAACTCCCCCGGTCCATTTCGCTTTCTAAGAAGATAGCTCCACCCATTACATTAATTAGGTTTTGAGTTATACTTAAACCGATCCCCACACCTTCAACGCTCGTCTTGTCAATATTCAGCCTTGAAAATGGTTCAAAAATTTCTGCCTGTTTTTTCTTGGGGATTCCCATACCTGTATCCTGAATTTTTATCCGGACTTTACCTTCAATACCATTTTCATGTGAAATAATAACGGAACCCGCCTCACGATTATATTTAATGGCATTGGATAAAAGATTGAGCAGCACCTGGACTATGCGCGAAGAATCTGCTCGAACCATCAGACCATCCTCTTTTGAAATAAGACACTCAACTTTTACATTTTGACTTTTAGCCAAAGGCTGAATTAATTGTATAGACTCATCCAGTAATGGGAAAAGTTCAAGTTCTTCCATTTTGACGACAAGTTCTCCCGCTTCTATTCGAGATAAATCCAGGATGTCATTAACAAGAATGAGCAAATGGTTTCCCGCTTGGCGAACGTGTTCTATATTGCTTTTTTGAATTTCCGAAAATTTGTTGTCAGGGTTCATCAATAGTAATTGAGAAAAACCCAGAATTGCATTCAGGGGTGTGCGTAATTCATGACTCATCCTGGCAAGAAATTCGGTTTTAGCTGCATTGGCACTTTCGGCACTTTCTTTTTCCCTTATCATTAGTTTATGAAACTTTTCTCTTTGCCAACTCAAATACAGTGTCCACATGGAAGTGGCCAGCAAAAAACTAAATAAAATATAAAACCAAGTTTCTATTTTATGCAAAAAGGAAAAAGCTTCGTCATAATCCATTTCATTCGCAATTCCAAACCCAAATTCCGGCAGCCAAGCCCATGCCCCTACAACTTTAACCCCGCGATAATCTCTATACCCATCCAGATCATGCCCATTCTCTCCAGCCAAAGCACTCAACATCATTCGAGTAAAAGGCTGCTCACTAATTGGTTTTTCGGGCTTGAAGCCTTGAGTCAAATCCACTTCAGGATCCTTAACATACAAGTTTAGAATAGAATTATTTTCTTTAATCAACCCAAGCTTTTCTATTTGATCCTCGAAACGACTTTTCGAGATCATTAAGCCAGTTCTATTGAAAGCATAAATTTCTCCACTTTCCCCTGTTCTTTCAATCTCGAATATATGGGAAAAGATTGTTTCCGGCTTCACTCTAAAACCTAGAATGCCGAGAAACTCTTTCTTCTCGTTGTAAACTGGAGTAGCAATCAATAAATTTGGCAAATCCTTTTGCAAAACACCGCTTTTATCAGGAGTTTCAATTTCAGACTTAAATGGCAAGGTTATAATGGTATTTCCCAGTAGGGCTAAATCTACGAACCGCCTTCCCAATCTATCCACAATTTTTCGGTGGCCCATTGACATATCCTCAGAAGCGGCAATACAAAACCCTGTCTCATCTAAGAAAACGAACCCCATGAACCTAAAATTTTCAAGGCTAGACCTTAGGTCTCTCCTCAGTATTTTCAAATCCTCATCTCTAGGAATCAACGATCCATTAGAACTGGTGGCGTCAAACATATCTTTTAAAACCGATAAATCTTTTTGAATTTTTGGATTAGATGCCAAAGCCTGGGCTTCATCCTTCATACCCTCTTCCCAGATTTTGAATATTTTCACGGAACGCGGTAGGGACATGCTCAACTGCTTGAGCAGTAAACCTTTCACCTCGCTCTCTACAGTTTGGTAACTGAACCAACCCAAAATAAACACACTGGCAAGAAAACTAAATGAAAAACTAAAGCTCGGAACTAAAAAGGAGGAAGGAACTTTCTTGGTTTTTGTCTTTTTCGATTCAGGTTCAGCCCTAAGTTTCATGGACTATCCTGATTGAAAGGTGGATAAGCATTCTTTTGAGAACCTAATGTCAGTAAAAATTCCAACAGATCTTTTTTTTCATTATCATCCAATCCGATGGGGCTGATAAACGGACTCTTTCTGTCATCTGGAAAGCCACCTTGATCGTAAAATTCAATAACCGATAGCAAATCGGGCATTCCCCCATCATGCATAAAGGGAGCTGTCGAACTAATTCCCCGGAGTCCAGGGGTTTTAAATGCACCATCATGAAAGGCTTCCCCCGTTACTGACTTTCTGCCCTCATCTTTTTTAGTTTGATCAGAGGTCAAACCAATATTATGAAATTGCTGGTCTGTGAACAAAGGTCCGCTATGACAGATAGAACATTTGGCTTTTCCGGAAAATAGTTTCATCCCTCTTATTGCTGCAGGGGATATGGCTTCAAGATCACCTTCCCAATATCTATCATAGGCCGTTTTACCGGTTATGATGGTTCTTTCAAACGTAGCAATTGCCATTGCTAATTTTTCAGGTGTGATCTCTGAACCAGAAAAAACCGCTTTAAACATTTTTCTATAATCCGGCTTAGACGCCAATTCTTCCATCAGTTTATCTAGCCCCTGATTCATTTCAGCCTTATCCTGAATAGGCATTAGAGCTTGGTCTTCAAGGGATTTAGTCCTACCATCCCAAAATAAAGTTTTAAGGAATCCAGAATTTAAAATACTGGGTGAATTTCTTTTTAAAACCTGATTTTTTATGCCCACCGATTGGGGTAATCCATCTGTCCAGGATTTTTTAGGCAAATGACAAGAAGAACAACTTATGGTGTTATCTTCAGATAAAATAGGATCGAAGAAAAGTTTTCGTCCCAATTCTTCTTTCTCTTGTGACCACGGGTTACTTTCAGGAAAAGTCATTTCAGGGACAGGCTCGTAAACAATAGCCTCGACTTTAGCCACCGGCGTTACCGAATAACTCAAGATGATTATAAAAACTAAAACTCGTTGAATCATTGACAATCCTAAAATCAAGTTAGTCGAAAGTTGCAAGAGCGTATTTCATTACTTTAAGATAGAAAGTTATTACGAATAGGGTAACGATATATAGTGTTTTACGCCATTACAAAAACACAAAATGTTATGATAGAAATATGATTTTAGGCTTAGACGATATTCCCGGTGGGACAACTTTCGTTTCCTTTTTAATTTGGATGGTATTAACAGGTCTGTATTATCTGGTTTGCTATCTTGCGGCTTTAAATGTTCTTGATGATGTGACCCGCAACAGCTGGCTCAAGATACCTGCCATGATGTGCGCGGCAATTCCTTCAGCAGGGTTAATGGCCGTTTTTCACTACAAACC
>JAJDAV010000087.1 GCA_029261695.1 Nitrospinaceae bacterium
ACGCATCTGTCATCTTTGGTTGCCAATTCAGACAGCGAGTTGATGCCACAGTAAAAGGGGAAATCCCCTACGCCTTGCTTATGCATTCAAACCTCCAACAGTTACGATAAGTTAAATTTTTAATTTGGCTTTAATTTCGTCTTTCCCACCGTTTTTCATCCACTCATTGACTGCGAGAGCATAATTTATAACTTCGGACATAGCACTGTCGTGACCGAAGAAACGGTAGGGAAGTCCCAGAGAATCAAGAATTTCTTGTAGATAATTCATTCCACGGATTACATTAGGGCCACCTCGTCCGACAACAACGAAAAGTGGAATAGGACCATGAGTTTGAAAGAATTCACGTAGTCCATCTCCCATAGCGCGAAATGTTTCATAGATATCCGTGTTATTGGCTTTTCCGCCAATAATAAACAAGACATTCGACTGCGGTAGCCAGTATTTAAAACTGATTTTTGAAATATCATTCATCTTTTCGTAAGGAGGATTACCGCCGAAGTCTGAAGAGATAGTAGCCTCTTCACCCAACAACTCAGTAACCATCGCATTTGCACCACCACCAAAAGTAGGTGCGGTAATACTTCCCTTGTCGTTCATAACGAAAACATCACTCTGCCCCTGATAGGTGCGAAGCTGATTGATCTCCTGCTCGAACTCGGAATAGTCGGATGCGAATAGATGTGAAGGCAAGTGCAATCTTTTCCATGCTGGGTCATCCTGATCAAACGCACACTTGAAGTCGCAAGCAACGGGAGTAAGGCGTCCCCCTTTACCTGGTTGCATGCGAATTGGATTGAGCTCCAACATCAACATTCCGTAGTTGTTATATAAATCCCACAGTTTTGGCAGGTTCTGAACCAAAGGGCTGATCACTTGCGGTGGCGCACCCAGGTCCATCAACGCATTTGACACATGAAATGCTTTCAAACCAGTCAACGCATCAAACGGAACCACGGCCAACTTACTGGGGTCCAATTCTTCAATATCCACTCCACCATGATGGGTGATGGTCATAACAGGAGATCGATGTTCGGTGCTTTCGGTAATAGAAAAATAAACTTCGTAATCCGCAGGCACTCCACCTTCATAAGTAACACCGTCAGACTTTACCTTGTTAAACCCATCTACATGTTCAGCAAAATAGAGACGTTCCTTTTCTTTTAACGCGTCGGTAATATTGTCCACTCGGCCCAATAAGCCCGACTTACCTTTTTTACCAACACCGCCCTTAAAAACGGGTTTGATAAAAATTTGTCCGTGACGTTTGATCATGTCTTTAATTTCATCGACACTGAGTTCCGGTCCACGAACTTCAGAGTGGGTAAATTCCACCAGGTCCAACAATTTTCTTCCCCAAAGCATGCCAGTTATCTGCATTTTGTTTTCCTGTCCTCCAAATTAAAAATTGAAATGGATATGAGGTTCTAGCAATTCAAAAGCTAAGTAGACCCAACTGCGGTCGAACCCGCTAAATATATTTTTTTACAAGGGTTAAGAGTAAAACGAGGGCTGTATTTTATGATATTTCGTCCTTTTGTCAATAATATCCTGCGAGATAATAAGGGGAGTATTTCCGGAAAAGGAAAAGGGAGTAAAAGGCCTTCTAAAACAACCTACTTCAGGCGCTTTTTAAGTTCTTTGATGCGGAACTTTTCTTCATCTCGGGTAATAAATCCCATACCCGCATCATGCTCCAGCATAAGAATTTCAAATCTCAACGCTTCTGCTACCGCCTGACCATATTTTTGACCAGAGACCACATCGAAGGTAACTACCCGAGTATTAAATTTATCGGGCTGAACTTTTTTCAAAAACCCATCAATCGTCTCCGGTTGAATTCCACCCCCTACCGATACCGGTAGCTTCTTCGCTTGAATTTTTTTTACCGCTCGTGCCACGCGATTTAAAACAGTACGGTCCACTCCAGATCTTTTCATTGAGCTGGACAAATCGCTGCAACCTATGGTTATCTCATCAAGAAATTTTGCTTCGGGAGCATTGAGAATATCATCCAATTGTTTTATGGCGGTTACGGTTTCAATATTGACATGTTTATTCAATCTCCCAAACTGCATGGGGGTTGTGAAATCTTTGACTGCTGCAATGAAATTTTCCAAACCGTAAGGCGACTCAACCATCGGCGCAATCAACCCGTCTATATTGAGGGGAACCAGTTGCTTGATATCGTTTCTGGCGTTGGGCCCCCCAATTTTAACAACAGACGGCAACAGCGAAACATTTGCCCAGAATTTGATCTGGTCAATGGTCATAGCTGCATCTTCAGTAGAAAGCTTTAACCCGCAAGCACCAAATTCATTTTTTAAACGCCTCAAAGAACGGGCCAACGTCGTTTGAAAAGATTCGGCCTTTTTAACCGGCATTATTTTCAGTGAAGTTTTTTTCGACTTCATTAACGTTCGCCTTTCTTTCTAAAAATGATAGAAGGATCAATCTGATCAATGGAACCGCAGCCGGTAAGGATCATCGCCTTTTTCAATTCTTTCATTTTTTCCTGAAGATAAAACGAAACGCCCTCTTGCCCCGCACCAAACGCAGCAATACAAATGGGCCTGCCAATCATCACCGCATCAGCCCCCAACGCCAACATCTTAAGAATGTCGATTCCTTCTCGAATCCCCCCATCCGCTAGCACTTTGATTCTGCCAGCAACTGCATTGGCAATTTCTGGGAGCACCTCTGCTGTTCCCGGCATATGGTCCATGACCCGCCCTCCATGATTGGAGATCACAATGGCATCCGCTCCTGCCTCAATAGCAGACAATGCAGACTCTACATTCATAATGCCTTTTAAAATGAAGGGAACCTTCAGGTGAGACTTTAATTCCTGTAATTCTTCGATGGTTTTCGGTCCTACCGCTTGGCCTTTCATCGACATGGTTTTGAAAGAAGCGGCATCTATGTCAACACCCACGGCAAGAGCGCCGGCATCTTCAGCAGCTTTAAACCGCTTAATAATATCCAAATTAAATTCACGTGGTTTAAAAATGGGAATTCCCAATCCGCCGTGTTTTTTAATCGCTTCCAGACCGATCAAATATTTTTTAGGGCTGGCGCCATCGCCTACCATCCCTAAAGTTCCACACTCCAAACAACCATCGAGAATGGCGTTCGCATACTCTTTTTCATCCATACCACCCGCCAGGTTTGTTTCCATACCTGTGATGGGTGCTGCCAAAACTGGCATCGCCAGTTTATGACCAAACAACTCTATCGATGTATCAGGAATTTTTATTTTGTGGATAGTTCTCAGGTTCACTTGATAGCGTGCCAACGCCGTAAGGTTTTCTGTGAAAGAACTTCCCGTTCCGATTCCACCAATGCCCGGCACCTTGCCAGCACATTCATGACCATCGCAAACCGTGCAAGCCTTACAAGCAACGTAGAATTTTTTCCTGGCATTGTTACGAATGATATCCCAGGTCAAAGCATTCGAAGCACCGACTTCAATTTGAATCGTCTCTCTCGCCAAATCGTTTATACGAACCGCTTCTTCGCGGGTCTTGGCAACAGTGATGACATAGCCCACTTTTCCCATATTACTCTTGGGTTCTTCCACCCATTCCCCGGCTTCTTTCATTAGAATGATTTCGCGGACGCCTTTAATTTTCCTCGCTTCTTCTACTCCACGGATGGAGAGAATTTTCCCAGGAGCAGGAATCAAAGAACGCTCTGCAGCAACCAGAGAAATTTTGGGTTTCAGACCCTCCGGCTCTTCACCTAATGCGACCTGAATTGCCGCCTTATATAAATTGACCCCTGATGATAATGGGTAGGTGTAAGCCGACATCCATCCCCCACTCAAGCGAGCGGCAATCTCTACAATTTTTGGACCTTCTGACGTGAATTTGATATCCCCTTTCGCCGCGCCCGTGTTGATACCCAAAGCACGGATCGCCTGTTTGAAAACATCCATCGTTTCTTTGACTTGGTTTTCGGGCAGGTTCGATGGCAGCGTGTGCCCCACTTCAACAAAATAAGGAGAACGTTCAATAATACGATCTGCGACACCGGTTATATGAATAGTGTCGTTATAAACCAGCGCATCCAGACTCAGCTCCGGTCCTTCCATAAATTCTTCAATGACCAGCTTGCCACTGATAGAAGCCTCTTTGGCTTCGCGAAAGGCCGAGATCAAATCGTCGGGACGCTCAATTTTTCGTACACCGCGCGCACCCATATTGTCACAAGGCTTTATAACCAGCGGAAGTTCCATGGAATTTACCGCTTCGCGCCCTTCATCCAATGTCCAAACCGGACGAAACTGCGGAACCGGAACCCCTTTTTCCTGCAAAATCTGACGCATCTTGATCTTGTCTGTTGCCCGCTCGGCAACTTCGAAAGGGATACCCGGAAGGTTCAATGCATTGGCAACAGCGGCAACCGTCTGCGATGCATCCGTACCCACAGTCATCACACCATCCAAAGGACAGGACAAGTGAAACTGTTTGGCTGTATTAACTGTGAGATTAATATTACGAGTGCTGACTTCAATAGGATAATCGGCAAGCAACATGCCTTCCGATTCTGGATTGTAATCAGTTACCACCACCTTAAGCCCCATGGACTTGGCAGTTTTAATGGCGGGAACCTGAAACACACCCCCACCGATGATCATTAAATGTTTAGGACGATTTACAGGCATGAACCTTCCTGAAAGGTTAGATAAAATTTTTGTTACTACTCAACAATGGCTTAACGTCATATAAAATGGTCAGCTTTAACGAATCCCCGAACAATCCCGTTCATTTTAACTTTTTTTAGAAGAAAATAGCTTAAAATATCCCTGCAAATGCCGTTCTATACTCTATAAACGGTTAAAAACTCAGGAGAAGATGTGACCCCCAACCAGTCCCGGCTCAAAACACCGCTATTTTTACTCATTCTCACGGGAATTCTTTTCCTTATATATGCCAACGGACTCAATACTCCTCTCCAGAGTGATGACGAAAGACATGTGATTCTTCATCATCTGGTAAATGACCTTGGAAGCTACCTGAACCCAAAATTCATCATGGAAAGGCATATCACCAGTTTGAGCTTTGCCTTGAATTATCACTGGGGACAACAAGAACCCTTCGGCTATCACCTTTTCAATCTTATCACCCATATTTTCACGGTGATTCTGGTTTTTTCAATCGCTTCAATTACCATAAAAAATTCCACAAAATGGGGGGAGCAAGCCGCATTTAAAATTGCCGCAACAACCGCTCTGCTATTCGGGCTTCACCCCATACAAACTGAAACCATCACTTATATATCAGGAAGACCCGGCGGACTCGCCGCAATGTTCTCCTTCTTCTCTCTACTCATGTTCCTATTGGGCGGATTGAACAAACAAAAGCTACCTCGATTTATTTTCTATATTTTTTCCTTACTGGCCTATTTCGCTGCCGTACTTTGCAAAGAAACCGTCGTGATCCTGCCCGCACTGCTTCTACTTTACGATGTTTGTTTTATGAAGGGAGAAAACTGGAAATCTTTTCGCTCGCGATTGGTTTTTTACCTACTATTTCCAATTATGGCAATACTAGGATTTTTGCAGTCCCCGCAATCCTTTTTCGCTATTGAAAAGCTACTGCAAAAAATCAATTTTTCACTGTTATGGGTGCAACTGGATATTCTTAAACATCCGTTAAAAATGTTCTTCTTCCCAATGAACCTGACCTTTGAATATGATTTTAAAACTCAGGTGATGTGGGGATCGTTTCTCATATCTATCTTTCTATTAATAATTGTGCTTTTTCTAGTGATCAAAAAGTTTTATCTAAAAACACCTATCCTTTCTTTTTCAGTTTTATGGTTTTTAATCACCTTGGCTCCGACCAACTCGGTCATGCCCCGAGTGCATTTGCTCAGCGAACGAAACCTGTACATCCCTTATTTTGGGCTTTCCCTGTTTTTTGCGGTGATCATTTATCTGATATTTTTCCATGAGAACCAAAACCGAAAAAAAACCCTGATCGGCGCTGCTCTAATTCTGGCAATCGGATTCGGATTTTCGTCAATGGTAGTAAAAAGAAACCAGGCCTACGCCTCCCCCTCATCCCTGTGGGCCGACACTTTCAAGAAAACTCCGCAAAAACTGAGCGTCGGAAAAACATTGAGCATCCATTATTTGATGGAAGAAAAATATCCCGAAGCACTCCAAACGCTGAAAGCTTTATTGAAGATCAATCCCGGACTGTACGACGTTCACCAAAACATGGGTCTCACCTACAAACACCTTGGGGACTGGGCCAACGCAGAAAAAAAGTTTAAAGATTCCATTCGCATAAACTTCAACGCGCCGGAAGCCCATTACAACCTTGCAGGTCTTTATGGCAACCAAGGCAAAGCCATTGAAGCCAGTAAAGAATTTGATATCTCAGCACGACTTTTTAATGGACACGTTAACCGTCCCCCCCACAGTTTTTATGCTGAAAAAGCCCAATCCCACAATCAAGCGGGAATTGCTTTCATCAATTCAAAAAAATATGATGAAGCCTTGGAACAATTTGAAAAATCCGTTAAGCAAAACCCCAAATCATTGGAAGGTCGCTTCAACCTTGCCAAGCTTTTGCTGGATTATAAAAACGATAAAACCCAGGCCGCCACTCATCTTAAAGAAGCTCTGAAACTGAACCCCACTCCCCAACAAATACAGATATTGCAGAACCTGCTAGTCCAAACAGCACCATAACCCGCTAAACGTTTAAAAGGTTGCCTGAATAACTGCATTGGTGTAATTTCAATCGGAATACCAAAATTTAACAGGTGAGGCAACATGGTCGCACTGGTACATAGTGGAGCGGTATTAGGCATCGACGGTTACCCCGTAGAGGTTGAAGTCAACCTATCCCAGGGACTTCCCGGTATGTCGATTGTTGGTCTGCCCGATGCCGCTGTAAAAGAAAGCAGCGATCGAGTCTCAGCCGCCATTCGCAACACCCAACTTTCTCTACCTGTCCGAAGAATCACTGTCAACTTGGCACCCGCAGATATCCGCAAAGAAGGTTCGGCGTTCGATCTTCCCATCGCGCTCGGCATCCTCGCCGCTAGCGGCATGATCGATAACGAAAAATTAAAAGATTGGGTCATCCTGGGGGAGTTGTCTCTTGATGGAAGAGTCAAACCCATTCGTGGTAGCCTCTCCATCACAGCTATGGCGCGCGAAAAAGGGATGAAAGGGGTTTTACTGCCTGCACAAAACGCCGCCGAAGTTTCGGTGATCGATGGAATCCCCATTTACGCAATTGAAAACCTGCCACAGGCATTAGATTTTCTTTGCGGGGAGTTAGAACTCCAACCCGTAAAACCCGAAACTCAAAAAGAAATTTCAAGCCCATCGGAGTATGAGTTGGACTTTACCGATGTCAAAGGTCAGCATCATGTCAAGCGCGCTTTAGAGATCGCCTCTTCTGGTGGACATAATATTTTACTCATCGGCCCACCCGGCAGTGGCAAGTCGATGCTGGCAAAACGTATTCCAACCATCCTGCCGTCAATGACACAGGACGAATCCATCACCACCACAAAAATTCACAGCATTCTCGGTCAATTGAAAAACGGACTTTTAAGTCTTCGCCCATTTCGTTCGCCGCACCACACCATCTCTGATGCCGGCTTGATCGGTGGTGGACGAGTGCCCATGCCCGGTGAAGTATCGATGGCGCATAACGGTGTTTTGTTCCTTGACGAATTGCCAGAATTCAAACGCAACGTACTCGAAGTTTTACGACAACCTTT
>JAJDAV010000088.1 GCA_029261695.1 Nitrospinaceae bacterium
CGAAGTTGGAATAGGCTTTTTGGATGTCATCATGGTCATCCAAGAGATCCATAAGTTTGAGAAGTGCTTTGCCTTTTTTTTCATCCACAGCCACGGTGTTTGCGGGAATGCGCGTGACCTCTGCGCTTTCCATTGCGATGCTTGCATCTTCCAGAGCTTTTCGTACAGTTTCAAAGTTCTCAACCGCTGTGGTTATTTCATAATGGTCGTCAACCGTCTGCATGTCATCGGCACCTGCATCGATAGCCAGTTCCATGAGCTCGTCTTCGCCTTTAGTTTCAGTTTTTACAACGATCATCCCCTTTTGTTCGAACATCCACGCAACACAACCGTTTTCACCGAGGTTGCCACCGGCCTTACCCAAAGCGGCGCGAATTTCGCTGACGGTGCGGTTTTTGTTGTCGGTCATGGCTTCGAGAAAGATAGCTGCGCCTCCGGGACCATAACCTTCGTAATTGACTTCTTCGTAATGCACGCCTTCCAACTCGCCAGTGCCTTTTTTAATGGCGCGGGTGATATTATCGCCCGGCATATTTTGTCCCTTAGCCGTCAAGATAGCGGTGCGCAATCGAGGGTTGCCATCGGGGTCACCGCCGCCAATACGTGCCGCAACGGTAATTTCCTTGATAATCTTGGTGAAAATTTTTCCGCGTTTAGCGTCCAATGCGCCTTTTTTATGTTTTATACTTGCCCACTTGGAATGACCTGACATGTCCCTTTAAATCCTTTTATGCGTTTAAGTTGCGAACCACTGCTTAATCTAACATAATTTGAAACTATGAAAAACATTGAAATAAAAATTGCTGGTAAACCCATTTCAGCCCAACCGGGTGAAACTATTGTTCATGCTCTTTGGGCAGTGGGAATGGCGGAATCGGTTCAGACAGGTTGTGCGGGTGGAGTATGCGGTGCTTGCACCGTTACCGTGCGTTATGCCGATGGTAAACCGGGTGGAACAGAGCTGGCTTGTATGAAGCCGGTGGAAGAAGGGATGGAAGTATTCCCCTGTCCCGTAGAACCGGATAAGGCTGTAGAACCTGTTATTAATCCCGATGCGCTGACTCTGCAATCGGTTTTTCCCACGGTCAATCGTTGCACGAAATGCGGCAGTTGCACCACGGCTTGCCCGATGTCTATCCCGGTAATGGATTCGGTGATGCGTATGCAGCAGGGAGATTTTGATGCGGTCGCGGAAGATTTCACCACCTGCATTCATTGCGGACTGTGTCGCTTTGTTTGTGAGGATAAAGTCAAACCTCATAATATGGGACTTTGGGTTCGTCGTTCACTGGGAAAGAGTCAGCCTGAATTACAAATGGCGGATGAAGATTTAAACCTGATTGAAAAAGAGTGGCAGCATTTAATGACCGACGACAAACAGGAAAGAATACAAAGAGCCAAAACTTTTCGTGAAAAGGGGAGCCAATGATGGAATGGGCAAAGGAATCCCTTGAAAAAGTTGAAGGATCACGAGCAGCACGGATGAAACAACAGGCGCCTATGCCGAGCGACCCTGATCTCATTTTGAAAAATTTTCACCCTGATTATTCTGGAAAAGAGCGAACGGTGAATGCGGGTCCGAATGCGGGTGATCAAAAATTTCCTTTGGAACTTGCCGACTTGTTGGAAGCGGACAGTCCGCTTCCTGCGACGCATTCAACAGTAACGGATATTGAGACAGATGTATTGATCATTGGCGGCGGTGGAGCCGGTGCGGCAGCTGCCCTGGCGTTTGAAGGATCGGGCCTGAACGTGCACCTTGCGACCAAGCTACGTCTTGGCGATTCCAATACTGTGATGGCTGAAGGCGGCATTCAAGCGGCTTTGGCGGAAACCGATTCACCGAGGCGACATTTTGCAGATACCATGGTCGGCGGTCACGGTGAAAACGAACCTGATCTCTTACGCATTCTTTGCGAAGGTGGACCGAAAAGTATTGAATGGCTCAGTCAGCTCGGTTGCTTGTTTGACCGAAACCCCGATGGTACCTTCCGATTGCGTGGGGGAGGGGGAACCTCCGTTCCCAGGGTGCTCGCCTGTCGTGATTATACGGGATTGGAAATCATGCGCGTTTTAAAAGACGCGGTTAGATTGAGTTCGACAAATGTTCTGGAAGACCATGCCGCCGTTGAACTTTTTGATGATGGAAACTCTACGGTTTCTGGTGCTGTGTTGTATGACAGAAAAAAGGCCAGTCTCGTTAATGTCTCGGCGCGGGCTGTGATACTCGCTACAGGGGGCAGTGGTCAGCTTCGCTTACAGGGTTTTCCCACCAGCAATCACGTTGGTGCGACTGGCGACGGATTGGTTTTGGCTTACCGGCAGGGGTGTCGACTTGCCTTTCTTGATAGTTATCAGTATCACCCTTCTGGAGCCTGTTACCCAGAGGCGTTGGCGGGTCAATTGGTGACTGAGGCGATTCGGTCTGCTGGTGCTCAGGTGGTGAATTCTGAGGGGGTTCATTTCATCAATGAAATGGCTTATCGCGATGTGTTGGCAGCGGCCATAATAAAAGAAACTCAGGAAGGACGCGGGATCACCACCCCTAATGGAAAAGTCGGGGTATGGTTGGATACCCCCATGATCGATTTGAAAAATGGAGAAGGCGCTCTGGCTAAACAGTTTCCGGGGCTTATCCATCGATTTGAGCGTTATAAAATTGACCCTGTAAAAACCCCTGTTTTAATTTATCCCACCTTGCATTACCAGAATGGCGGGATATCCATAGACTCTCAATGCAAGACAGAAGTAAAAGGTCTGTGGGCTTGTGGAGAAGTGACGGGTGGCCTTCACGGAAAAAATCGTCTCATGGGGAATTCGCTACTGGATATTCTTGTTTTTGGTCGACGTGCCGCAGAATCTGTAAAAGAAAAGATTTCAGAACGAAAGCTCTTGACCCTCAATAACTTGAATGAGTTTAGAAAAAGCCAACTTCAAAAACAGATAACTTCCCCAACATTTTTTCCGAAAGCATCAAAAATGAAACTTGAGATTGGTAAGTCTGCTGTTGAAGCAGAAACTACTGATTCATCTTCTTCAGAAACTTCTGGTGGATTCGAACCGCCTGATCCTTTTGCTCGTTAAAATTTTATATTTAAAATGGCAGAAAATTTTCTCACCGCATATTGGATAAAGATATTCGCATCATTGATTGTGTTCGTTGGATTGATTGCTCTTTTTATACGTCAAAGTCGGAATCAGGCGAATGCAGATCCGCAAGCTGTAGTTAAAGTATTAAGTCAATTGGGAGAGGATTACACAGTATTGTCGAACGTTGTGGTGCCGGCAGATCGTGGAATGTTTGACGTGGGAAATGTAGTGGTTTCGCCTTATGGAGTTTTCGTTATTACCGTAAAACAAACTGTCGGTAAAATATTTGGCAGGGAAGGGGACAGTGACTGGGAGGTAAAGTCGGGAAGGATGAACGATTTTATTCCAAATCCCCTATGGGAGAATCGAAAACATGTGAACGCATTGGAAAAATTGATAGGCCCCGTTTTTTTTATTTCGATTGTTGTGTTTCCCAGGGCGGTATTGAAAGGACGGTTTGGAAGTAATGTGATTCGCTTGAATTTACTAAAACAAAAAGTTCTCCAAAATAAAACATCCCGTCTGTCGGTGGACAGACGGGATGAGATATTAAAGACTTTGCGAAAACGATAGTCCCAGGTCAGGGGCCGATCGAATTTTTTATGCCGTTACATCTACGTTGTTACCCGTGATGGAATGTTCGCTGGACTGAACCGCATCTTGGATGAGGTTTACAGCAGCTTCACCTTCTTGCTTTTGTGTGTCTTGGGCGGTTTTTAACGCCGCAATTTGAAACTGTGGGCTTACCCCCTGTGAGGCACTTGAACTACTAACAGGTGACATAATCAATTCCCTTCGGTTAAAGTTTTGCTCAAAGTCATTATCGGCAGAAAACTTTTCAACTTTAGTGAATTTAGAAAAATAATTAAAAACTTTTGAAAAATTGGCATTTATTGGATTGTGTCCGTATTGGAGTGGATGGGATGAATTATAAAGTTGCAGTTGTTACAGGTGCGTCTTCAGGAATAGGTAGAGCCATTGCAGAATCTCTTGCTAAACAGAATGTCCGGTTAATTTTAATGGCTCGTCGATTGGATAAGCTCGAGCAATTAAAGAGTGACTTACAGTCGTTAACTGAAATTCATATCATAGCTTGCGATATAACTCGCCATCAGGAAGTTTCTGATGAGCTAAACAAAGTTCCCGATACATTTTCAAAAATTGATGTTCTTATAAATTGCGCAGGCTTGGCTTTGGGTTTGGATGTTGCTCATAAAGCTGACTGGAAGGATTGGGAAACAATGGTTAATGTGAACTGCACTGCATTGTCCTATCTCACCCACTTATTGCTTCCCGGTATGGTTGAAAGAAACATCGGACATATCGTAAATATAGGATCCACCGCTGGAACGTATCCCTATAAAGGTGCCAATGTTTATGGCGCGACGAAAGCCTTCGTAGAACATTTTACGATCAATTTAAAATCCGACTTATTGGGTACTTCTGTCCGTGTTACTAGTATAGAACCGGGCATGGTGGGCGATAGTGAATTCTCATTGGTGCGATTCAAAGGTGATGAGGATAAAGCAAAGGAAGTTTATGAAGGCCTCAAGCCCTTATGTCCTGAAGATGTTTCTGAAAGCGTGTTGTGGGTTTTAACTCAACCGGCTCATGTAAATATTAATCGAATGGAAATAATGCCGGTGAGTCAGGGACCATCCCTTGTTGCTTATAGTAGGACTGGAAAATTGAAATAGCAGGGAATGATTATGAAAGCTTTTATGGAAGTTGAGGGCGGTCCATATCCTTTTTGACCCTCTATGCAGGGCAGGTGCCGATACAGAAAGAACCTAAAAATTTTTTCTTCGCATCGCTTTCAAAAACCATGTCATGAGAGATGTCCCAGATTCCAAAAGCATCCAGTGAATAAAGAGGATTGTTTTCTTTTTCGGAGATGAAACGGATTTTCATATCGCGAACAATCAATGAGTCTGCTTTTTTACTGGGCAATTGTGAAACGAGACTTTCTTTGTCTCCTTCCGTGACCAGACTGTCGATCAGTTGTCCTTCCAGGTCTTCTGGCGAATAGCCAAGCGATTTAAAGGCTGGGCTGGCGAAAGTTATTTTGCGATCAGGGTCCAATTGAAAAACCAGATCAGGAATTTGTTCCATGATGGTTTTAAAGGAGAAACTTTTAACAAGTAACTTCCTGTGTTCGTTAATGAGCCTGAGCTGATTTGTTATGCGGATGAATACTTCTTCTTTGCGATAGGGTTTGGTTATGTAATCAATTCCTCCCAATTGAAATCCTTTTGCAATATCTGAAGAATCAGAAAATGCAGTAAGAAAAATAACAGGGATATCTTTATAAGAGGGATCTTGTTTGAGCCGTTGACAGACTTCGAATCCATTGATTCCCGGCAGGCCCACATCGAGGAGAATGACATCAGGGTGAAATTCTGGAATTTTCTCCAAAGCCTCTTCGCCGTCACCGGCGACAGCTATATTTAACCCTAGCCTTTTTAAAATTTTATGTATCAACTCTGCATTGTCGGGAATGTCTTCGACAATTAGAACCTTCATTCCCACCAAATCGTAATCCATATCCTCCCCATTCGAACGAAATTATTTCGCCTGATTATACCTATTTTTAAGTTGGAGATAAGACCGAATCCCCGAAAAACATTGTAATATCGGTATGTCGGACTAAGCTGTTTGTCGAGATATTTTGTTATTTGATGTTGTGTGCTTTTCTTCCATTCCAGGGAATAAATGCATTACAATAAATCTCTTTCAGTGATATGAATTTTTGGAGAAGGTGAAAAGATGAAGCGTTTTGTTTTGGTTTGTACTTTAGTATCGATATTTTTATCTAATGGCATGGCTTTGGCGGTGTCTAAGGAGTTTTTATTCCCCGGCCCGGAATATAAACCCCCTTGTGATATTTCTAAAACCACTATATGTACAATAGAAATATGGCTTGCAAATAAACATAAAAAGAAAAAAAGGGATATAAAGAAATTATTGAAATCCAAATCCCTCAAGGTTCTAGGGCATACGGTACAATATTGGAGGCCTAAAGGGGGTCATCCGCCAACTAATATCGCTATTGGTAGTGCTGTCAGCGCAGAAGATGCGCGTATGGCTATAGAGTTTGCCCTTAAATATAATGACCGGGTTGACCTTCTTGTTCTTCGTCCACTCAATCCTCCAAATTATGTTGCCATTGCCACGTCAGCCTGGGATGAACTGTCGCAAATCCCTATCACACAAGATGATTTAGCCCGGCTGCGAGACCCGAAGTTGACAACGGAGGAGTTCCATTCTCTTTATTACGAACTCACCAACGAAGCAAATGTCCAGAATAAGTTTTATTAACCGATATTGCTACGAACTACCTCAATAATGAGGCGCAATTGTATTTGGTCTGAGGTTTTAAATACACGGACAATATACAGACTGCTCCTTCCTTCCGCGGGTAGTGAGTTTGACAAATGGGATGGGATTTGATAGAAGCTAAACCTTTGAATTAAAAAACGGGGAGGCTTTTTGTAGTTTTCCGCTTCGAAGGATGTTCCCGCTTTATATAAAGGTACTCATATATGCTTGATATAGCGTTTGCGATGGCTCCTCCGCCTGATGGAGCCGACCCTGGGGGTGGCAGTTTGTTGGCTTTGTTGCCGCCCATGATCATGATGTTTTTGATCTTTTATTTTGTTTTAATTCGGCCGCAGCAGAAAAAACAACAGGAATCCAGAAAAATGCTGGACGATTTGAAAGAGGGCGATAACGTGATTACGCTAAGTGGTATTCATGGGACGATTAAAAAAATAAAAGATGAAACGGTAATGTTACAGATTGCCGATAATGTTCGAGTGAAGATCAATCGGTCTTCTATTGGCAATAAAAGAACTTAAGAAGTAAGGAAAGAATGTACAAGAATCTTAAATGGCGAATCCTCATAATCCTCCTTGTCATATCGGGGGCGGTTGCTTTGGCTTATCCTCTCAAGGAAAAGATTTCTTTGGGATTGGATCTACAGGGCGGCATGCATCTGGTTCTCGAAGTCAAAGTTGAAAAAGCGGTTGAAGCTAGCTTGGAACGGTTAGCCGACGATATCAAGCGTGATATTGGCGAAGAAGATTTAGAAGTCGACCGCATTAAAGCTAATTTCGAAAAACTACAAATCAATGTCCGAATGGTAGATGCTTTGGATCTTCCTCCTGTAGAAAAGGTTATGGAAGGTTATGCATTCTTTAAGAAGATAAGTCAGGATGCGGATGGCTTGGGTTTTATATATGAAATGGATCAGGAGCAGGTCAAGGAAATCGAACAAAATGCTGTGAGCCAGGGGCTGGAAACAATCCGCAACCGGGTGGATCAGTTCGGTGTGTCCGAACCTACCATTCAGGTTCAGGGGGAACGTCGCATCCTCGTCCAGTTGCCTGGGGTAAAAGATCCTGAACGAGCTATCAACCTTATTGGTAAAACAGCGCGGTTGGAGTTCAAGCTGGTAGATGAAGAAAACAGTCTGCAGGAAGCCCTGTCTGGAAGTGTTCCAGAGGAATCAGAGGTTCTGTATACGCGAAAAGAAAATAAGGAAACCGGCGAAGTTACTAAAGAACCCTACCTACTAAAGAAGCGCACAGTTTTAACCGGAGAAACATTGACGGGCGCGGAAGTCAGGTTTGATGGGGATTTTAATGAGCCTTATGTTGCGCTTAATTTTAACAGCGTTGGGGCGATGATCTTTCATGAAGTCACACGTGAAAATGTCAGAAAACGCCTAGCCATTGTTCTCGATGATAATGTTTATTCCGCTCCAGTAATTCAGGATGCTATACCGGGAGGACGAGCTCAGATAACCGGTCAGTTTTCTTCGGAGGATGCGCGCGATCTAGCAATAATTCTAAGGGCAGGGGCTTTGCCTGCTCCTGTAGTAATTCTGGAAAACAGGACGGTAGGCCCTTCTCTAGGGCAAGATTCGATCAATAAAGGAGTGAACTCGATTATTTTTGGTGGGATTCTGGTCGTCATATTTATTCTTATTTACTATAAATTATCGGGCGCGATTGCAGTCACGGCTTTGTCTTTAAATATTGTTCTTCTTGTAGGTGCCTTGGCTTATTTTGGTGCTGCACTTACATTGCCGGGTATTGCAGGAATCATCCTCACGGTTGGTATGGCGATCGATGCCAATGTGCTTGTCTTTGAGAGAATTCGTGAAGAAATTAAAATTGGCAAGACTGTCAGAGCAGCCATTGAAGCAGGATTTTCCAAGGCGTTCCGCACTATTGTCGATGCAAATATAACCACCTTTATTGCCGCGGTAGTATTGTTTCAATTTGGCACAGGGCCCATTAAAGGGTTTGCGATTACCTTATGTATTGGCATTGCAGCAAGCATGTTTACGGCTGTGTTTGTAAGCCGAACATTTTTTGATTGTACTATGAGCCGGAAAAAACTTGATAAATTGAGTATCTAATTATGCAATTGTTTAAAGATGTAACCCATATTGATTTTATGGGGAAGATTCAGACTGCAAAAATATTTTCTTCCATATTGATTCTGGTTGGATTGGTTTCTATTGTGATTTCGGGAGGCCTTAAATATGGAATCGATTTTGCCGGAGGAACTCTTGTTCAATTGCAATTCAAAAGCCCACCCGATATTGAAGTGATTCGTGATGGCCTTAAAACTATTGGGCTGGGCGAAAGCACCATTCAGGAGTTCGGTTCGAAAAAGGATATTCTAATAAGAGTTGAACGGTCTGAAGAGAAGCTGGAAGCCGTTGGCGCGATGGTTAAGCGCAGTCTCTCTGGAAAGTTTAATGTCGAGGAGATCACCCTGGAAAGGGTGGAAATGGTGGGGCCAAAAGTAGGGAAAGATTTACGCGAAAAAGCATTGCTCTCAATTCTTTACGCAATAATAGGGATTGTAATTTATATTTCATGGCGCTTTGAGCTTCAATATGCAATTGCTGCGATCATTGCATTGATCCATGATGTGCTGGTAACTATGGGGGCATTTTCGATTTTCGATAAGGAATTTACGCTTGTTATTGTAGCAGCCTTTCTGACTATCATCGGTTACTCACTCAACGACACCATAGTTGTATTTGATCGCATAAGGGAAAACCTACGCCGTAAGGGGAAGCTTTCCACTACAGATATTATAAATGCCAGTATTAATCAGACATTGAGCCGAACCTTGTTGACTTCGGGAACCACCTTGTTAGTGGTATTGGCTCTGTTCTTTTTTGGCGGCGAAATCATTCATGATTTTTCTTTTGCTTTGCTGGTAGGAGTTTTTGTAGGAACCTATTCTTCCATTTTTATAGCAAGTGTGTTTCTGGTTTATTGGGATTCCCGGGCAACCGCCCGCCGCTAGTGGCCTCTTGTGTCCCGCGCCCCGGTGGGACCTGATATCAAGTTTAGGCTGCGAAAACCCGTTTGACAGGCTTTTGGACCCAGTTTGAGTGGGAAAAGTGGAATCACTTGCATTTCACTCGAAGCCCATGCTACATTTTTTTCAATTCCCTTTCTGAGATGGAGAATTATGACCGCATCCCCAAAGATACAGCTCCAACAATTGGTCGACTTGCAATCGGTTGACGATCAAATTTCTGAGCATAGAAAGATTCTTGAAGATATCCCACGGCAACTGGAATCCGCTCGTGCGGAATTAGAAGAGAAGAAAAGTATTCTAAAAGTTGTAAAGGATGAGATAGAAGCCTTACAAAAGCAGCGCAAAGATATGGAAATGGAAGTGCAGGGGGAAAACGATCATATGGCAAAAGCCAAAACCAAACTTCCTGCGGTCAAAACCAATAAAGAATACACAGCCATTCTTTCTGAAGTCGATGCAATTAAGGAGAAAGTTTCAAAGATTGAAGACAAGGAACTCGAAATTATGGAAGTTTTAGAGGAAAAGGCTAAAGAGATTCCTGGCGTGGAAAAAAAATGCAAAGAAGAAGATGCGTATTTTAGTGAATATCAGCAAAAAAAAGAAGTGGAAGAAAAACGATTTAAGCAGGAACTGGAAGAGTTGATTACGAAAAGAAAAGTAATAACGGATCAGTTGGATACTGTTATTTTCAAACGATATGAAAAAATTTCTAATTCACGCGATGGCAGGGCTGTAGCGGGTCTTCGCGATAATATTTGTCAGGGATGTTTCCAGCAGGTTTTACCACAAATGGTCATTGAAGTAAAAGTTGGAGAAAAGATGCATCAATGCGGTGGTTGTCTGCGGTTTTTGTATTGGGATGAAGTTCCTGAAACTCCAGTGCCGAAGTAAACTGGGTGATCGCTGTCTTGACCTTTGGGTCAAGAGAGAGGAAAGTCCGGGCTCCACAGGGCAGGATACTCCGTAACGCGGAGTGAGGGCGACCTTAAGGAAAGTGCCACAGAAAATACACAGCCTACCCGGCCTTCAAGGTCGGCGGCAATGGTGAAAAGGCGAGGTAAGAGCTCACCAGTACTGCTGGTGACAGCGGTAGCTTGGTAAACCCTATCCGGAGCAAGATCAAATAGGAAAGTGCTTGAGGGCTGCCCGTCCGATACTTTCGGGTTGATTGCTTGAGCCTATTGGCAACAACAGGCCTAGATTGATGGTCACCGCTTCATTTTATATGAAGAACAAAACCCGGCTTATGGTTTACTTCGGCTTCTCTATCCTTATCTATTAAATAAACTCCTCGTAAACCTTACCTGATTATTTGTGCGATTTTCTTGTTTCTTCCACATGCTTTTGAATTGAGTTTCCCAGCGGGTCTGGAACGGCCATGCTACTGACAGCACTAATAAGTAGAGCGGTTATAGCAAGCACTATTACAGGGAATAGATATTGGTTTTTTGACTTCGTGGAATTTCTTATTGGGTATGTTTGCACGTTATCCTCCTTGATGAAGTGCATTTATCAATCTATTTCTTATCGGATGAATCAACCAAACCATTATGTTTGCTTGCATTTAGAGAGTTAATCGCGGATTTTCAGGATTTTTCAATTCCCCCATCCTTTTTGTTTCTTTGTTCTCGTATAGGTTTTTGTCGGAAGGTCAGGGCCACTTTAGAGTGACTCAGGGAATTTCTATGGGGAAATGGCAAAAATGTCTAATTATCAATGGTTAAGAAGCCGTTAAAACCATGATAGGTTATTAAACCTTTTCTCCTTTAATTACTTTTTAGCTTTTTATGCCCAAGATTCCAATTTTTCTGAAGATCGCAGTATTTTTCCTGGCATTTTTAATGATGGCGGGAGGACAACAGTCTGTTGCTGAGGCACTTTCGGAATCGGAATTTTTTGAAGAAAGCTTTGAGCGAGAAAGACCTTATTCGGATGAATCTTCAGAGGATGATTTTTTTAGAGATAGTTTTGAAAGCGAAAGACCTGATACAGATAAACTTTCAGAGGATGATTTTTTTGAAGAAAATTTTGAAGGAGGAAGGACTCGAGAAGTTGAAATAACTGCGCCGGGAGTTTCAGGAAATGGATTTGAAGGAAGAAGTCAATTTTTCGATTCAAATTTTGGTGAATTTAAACTGTCGGAGGGTCGAAGCTATACTTCTTCACCCAGGAAGCGTGAAAGCCTGAGAGACTCACAAAATCAACTCAAACTGAACAGCAAGTATTTTAAGGGGATATTTTCAGACATAGCCTATACGGCTACCTCCCCATCAAGGTGGGATCGTTCGGACTGGATAATGGCGGGTTGGGTGGCAGGTGGAACAGGCATGCTTTTTGCCTTGGATGAAGAAATAAGAGATATCTTTGAGGATGCTAGAAGTTCCACTACCGATGATTTAGCAAATATTTTTGAACCCTTTGGTAATGGTGCCTTTACACTCCCCGCATTGGCGGCTTTTTATGTTTTTGGGCATTTTGATGAAAATGATAAAGCCAAGCGAACCGCATTGATTGCCACAGAAAGTTTTCTTATCACGGGTTTATATACCACCGTGATCAAGGCCGCGTTCGGGCGCCATCGGCCATCAACCGGAGATTCTTCAACAAGTTTTGATGGGTTCACCACCGATCATAATTCCTTTCCTTCAGGACATACTTCCACCGCGTTTGCAATTGCTACGGTTGTTGCAAACGAATATGAAAAAGTTCCCTACATAAAACCCCTATCTTATGGTCTAGCTACCTTGACCGGGCTATCGCGCATTAACGATGAAAAGCATTGGGCGTCTGATATATTTCTTGGCGCAGCTTTAGGCTATTTCACTTCAAAAACCATCCTTCGATTACACAACAACAAAAAGGGTCAGCATTTCACTATATACCCGAGAGCCGATAGGCACGGTGGTGGAATTGAATTGTCCAAAAAGTTTTAAAAGCTGATTATTGATTTTCTGCCCAGAGAGAAAGTTTCTCGCGGAAGATTTTTGCGTTATGCCTCACATCAACAGGAAAGTCTAAGCGGAAAAGTACTTTTTTTATCGATTGTGTCAAAGAGTTTTCTGCCCCTCTCACTAAAAGCTCCTCTGCAAAACTTTGTTGCTCCTTTGGAGATTTTATTTTTTCCGGATTTATTGGCTCGATAATAATTACCGGTTCCTGTTTGGTTCTGGGACCTATTCCTACCAGGGCAGAGCGCTTAACATCGGGGTGTTGGTTGAAGATGGCTTCGCAGGGGATGGTGTAAAGCGTTTCATTTTCTGTAATGACTCTCTGATTTTTTCTGCCATAGAACCAGAGACGATTTTTTTCGTCGAGCCTTCCCAAATCTCCCATACGATGCCAGAAGGAATTGCCATCTTCAATTTTTGCAAGCTGAGTTAAGTCTTCGCGATTAAAATAAGTTCGCGTGGCCCACGGCGCTTTAATAGTAATTTCGCCTACATTATTTTCTTCAAGCTCTGTGGCACTTTCCCATTTTGAAATTGGCTGGTCTGATACGGCGATAATTTTTATATCAACTCCCGGAATCGACTGACCCACACAAGTTCCTTCGCCTTTCTGAGACAGGTGCCACGTTTGCTCTAAAATTTCCCGTCTGTCTATAAGGCTTACGGGTAAAACCTCCGTGGCTCCATAAGGGGTGTAGATTTTGCAATTCTTATTTACCAGGGTTTCAAATCGCTGTAGCAGTTCACCTGAAACAGGAGCCCCTGCCATAATGATTCGCTTTAGGGAGGGTAGTTGAATGTTTTTATCCAGACAATACTTGCTGACGGTATCCCATAGCGCAGGAGAACCAAAACTGCTGGTGATTTTATATTCGTTGATGGGGCGAATAATATTTTTCGGGTCAACACGGGCGGGTTGGGTTGCATCCATATCGGGAATGATGCTTGTCATTCCAAGCCCACTACCAAACAAACCAAAGAGAGGGAACGTCGGGAGATCGACTTCTCCTGATTGGATGTCAAATTGTTCCTGCAGAATTCTTACCTGATGGTTGAAAATTCCATGATTATAAAGAACTCCTTTTGCTGGCCCCGTGCTGCCACTTGTAAACAAGATTGCTGCAGGATGGTCTTCTTTCATGGCGGCCATTTCGAAATCCGCTTTTCCTAAATCTTTTAAATTATTGAGAGTATTGCCACCCCAAAACCATCTTTTCCCAACGGTTACACTGTGTTGGATGGATTTAAAAGTTCCAGGAAGAAATTTTTTAATGGCATGGGCGAGGGGAATAGCAACCATCCCTTGGGGTTGAACCTGTTGGATGCATTTCAGGACATTTTTTTTGCCCAAGCCGGGATCGATTAGAACAGGAATCAGGCCTGCCTTAAACATAGCAAAGGTAAGTGTTACAAAATCGATTCCATACGGAACCATTAGTAAAACTCGTTCGCCTGGTTTCATACCCGATTGAATCATCCCGGAAGCAAGCCGGTTGCTCTCACGTTCCAGTTCTTTAAACGTTCTACGAAACCCACTGCGCATTTCAATCATAGCAGAGGTGTCGGGCATCTCCTTAGCCCACTGAGCGAGTCGGGCGGCAATATTGCAAGTTTCTAGTTTAGTCAAATTAAATTGAGGGCCGTTTTTACCAAAGGTAATGTTACCTTTTTTTTCTGAATAAAAGATTCTTTATTAATAGTCGATACGGCATTTTGTATAGAGATAAAATCTCTTGGAATTCGTACCAAAAGATAGTGAATGATATTTTCTGGCAATGTGAGGTTGATATCCTTGGCTAGTTTTTGAATGATTTTAGCGGTTGTATTATCATCGATGGGCTTTATTTCTGTGAGCATGCCCCATTGAAACCGGGATGTCAGGTAACTTTCAGCGCTCTTAATTTTCTCAGGGGGAAAACAACTTGTAAAGGCGACCTTGCCTCCTTTTTCAATAACGGTGTTGTATATATGATAAAGCTTTTCCTGCGCCGTGGTCGAGTGAGCCACCTCTTCAACATCATCGAGAAGAAAGTAATCCACATCCAATAGTTGTTGAAGAGTTTGTTGTGCCTGGGGGGACTTGCCATCACCTATTCGATTTGAAAAATCAGCCCCCTGAATATAAAGGGCGCGTGCACCTTTTTCCGCTACAAGGTTTCCAATCGAAAGAAGTAGATGGGTTTTGCCCAGGTTTTTTTCGCTGAAAATAAAAAGAGATTGGTAAAGGGTTTGACTGCTAGAACAAAAATTCATGGCTGCGTCATAAGCAAATTGCGAGCCTTGAGATATTACGAAATTAGAGAAATTAAATTCTGGACGTGCAGGAAAATTGAGAAGTAATTGTTTTGAGGATTGGTCGGGCATGGTTAAATGTAAGCCATAAAATGCCCGATTATTTAGGGCCGGCCTGGATTTCTACATAAGTTCTTCCAATATTAGAATGAAGGGTGATTGTGCTGACCCAGCCTTCCTTCTCATAATTCAGAATGAAATTTTCATGTTTAATAGAGTTCACCAAATTCCAACCCTTATTCAGCATTTCGTTTTGATAGAAAGTAATGACGTTGTCCAAGCTTTCCCAACCGGAATAGATAAATCGTCCAACTTTAACTGCTCCTGACCCCGATTCATAGATGAAGGACTTGGAATTGTCCCGGGTAAAATCAAAGGGGACAGGTATATCAGAAAAAGGATAGGCGGTTTCAAGAGGAGGGGGTGGTGGCGGTGGGCCATCGTTTTTCGCGTCCAAACCAAGATCCCATTCTGCGCATCCCGATAAAAATAACAAAACCCAAATATATATGCTTGTGCGTTTAATCATGTTTTCCCCCTCCTAAATACACAACCAGTAATCCAATCATCATAAGAAAAAAACCGATAACTCTCAATGTAGAATCAGGTATCTCAGGCAGCTTTGCCGCAAACGACTTTACTTTCTGAGGGAAGCAAAAATAGGGAATACCCTCGAAAACCATCATTAGGCCTAATGCGGAAAGAAAAAAACTCATAAGAGGGCAAAAATATGTTGTTCACATTTAAATAAACGTAAAACCTTGATTCGCAAAACTAACTCATATTATCCATTAATAGAGGTCATTAGGCGGGCCTGTGCTCAACCCGATTATCATTTATCTGCTATTTTGAGTCAATATCTAAATGGAATGATCTAGATAAGTGCTGTGAATGTTTACAAAGGGTTTTGAGGTTGTAAATGGCGAAAAAAGCATTATATAATTAATCGCAATTCTCTTTTTCCCTTCAAATGTTCGCAATATAAGTTTGATCATTCATTTGGGGTTATTATTGCCTAGATTAAAATTATTTAATCTCCATTTAACTACAGTTTAATTTCAGCCGAATAGAGTTAGGTGTCAGGTTCGTGTTTGATAAGTGAGCTTTAAAATACGAATGCTTTTTCGGACTTAAATACATACTCATACTATTGAGGGTTAATTAAATGCACAAATCTTTTCTTCTGTTTTTTCGTTCATCCTGCGCAGCTTTACTTCTAACATTCTCTATGGCTTCTGCTCCTGATTTTACCTATGCCTTGAGCAGTGCTCCTCAGCAGCTTTCCAGTAACTTATTTGTGGAAATTGCCAAAAAGTTAAACCCGGCCGTGGTAAATGTTAGTACGAAATCTAAAACAGAAAAAGCGCACAATAATTTTCGTTCTCCCAGGAATGGTCCTAGGAGTGGCCCAAAACCGGGGCCAGGTCAGGGGCGTTCTCCTGATCCTTTTCGGGATTTTTATGACAAGTTTTTTGGTGAGCGCCCAAATCAAAAACCGAAAAGAGGCATGGGGTCAGGCTTTGTGATTGATAAGGAAGGTCATATCCTTACAAATTATCACGTGATCGAAGATGCGGAAGAAATCGTTGTCATGCTTGAAGATAAAGGGACAGAAAAAGAATATACCGCAACTTTGATAGGGTCTGATTCAAAAACAGATATTGCCTTGATAAAAATAAATCGGGATGCAAACACGCCAAAGGAATTTCCATTCTTAAGATTGGGTAGCTCTGAAAACCTTGAAGTAGGGGAGTGGGTTGTGGCGATTGGAAATCCATTTGGTCTCAGTCATACCGTTACCGTTGGAGTGGTCAGTGCCTTGGGCAGAAGTATAGGCGCAGGCCCTTACGATGAGTTTATTCAGACCGATGCATCTATCAACCCTGGAAACAGTGGTGGCCCTTTAATCAATATTGAGGGTGATGTTATAGGAATCAATACAGCAATTATTTCAGGGAATACCGGAGGCAATGTCGGTATTGGATTTGCCATTCCCATCAATATTGCCAAAGGAATTCTGCAGGATTTGAAAGAGAAGGGCTCGGTTACCCGCGGCTGGTTGGGAGTCATGATTCAGAAGATCACCCCTGAGCTAGCAAAATCGTTTGGACTGAATCAAAGTGAGGGAGCCTTAGTGGGTGATGTCATTCCAGATGGCCCTGCATTCAAGGGTGGAGTCAAACGCGGTGATGTTATTGTAAGGTTTAATGGTGAGACTGTAAAAGATATGGAAGACCTTCCAAAAATTGTTGCAGCAACCACTCCAAACTCTGTAGTGAATGTGGATGTGATTCGTGAAGGTGCTAGTAAAACTTTGCGGGTTAAAATTGAGGTTCTTAAGGATTCACAAGCGACGGTTGTTGCTAAGGCAGACCCTCTTGGTTTACAGGTTCAAGATATCACCGCCGAACTGGCGCAAAGCCTACAACTTGAGGATGATCAGGGTGTCTTGGTTTCAGATGTGACCCCCGGAGCCTCTGCGGCAGAATCTGGAATTCGCCGAGGTGATGTCATTGCAGAAATGAATCGCAGTCCGGTTAACAACACTCAAGACTATCACAGGTTGTTGAGTTCTTTAGAAAAAGGCGCTTCGGTGCTCTTCCTCGTCAAAAGAGGCGGAACCACTATTTATGTAGCCATTAAGGCCGGATAGTTTGTCACTTCTTATCATTACAGGGAGAGCCAGATGAACTTGGCTCTCCCTGTATCCGTTTCATAAACTCTAAATTTTGATTAACGTGCGCATCCATTGGCTTTGGTACTTTTTATTTTTCGCATTGCTTGACGCCTCTTCTGGTTTTGCAGCGGAACAAAATAGACGTAGAACCCCCCTTGTTGTTGCTGTCGAAAAAGTTAGCCCCGCTGTTGTAAATATATATACTTCCGAAACAGGTCGGTCCCCTCGTAATCCCTTCAGAGATTTTGGTAACAAAGTTTTTGACCAATTCTTTAACGATTTTTTTTCTCAAAACCAAAATAACAAAAGAAGCCTGGGTTCAGGGGTTCTTATAAATAAAGAAGGATATATTATTACCAACGAACATGTGATTGCTCGAGCATCGCAGATCCGTGTCGCTTTGAGTGATAAACGAGAATTTGAAGCAAGGGTGATAGGTGCAGATACTAAATCCGATCTTGCGATTATTAAAATAGACTCTGACCAGTTTTTGCCTTTCGTTCCCATGGGGCGTTCTGACGATTTGATGATTGGAGAACAGGTCCTCGCTATTGGCAACCCTTTTGGTTTACGACATACGGTAACCACAGGAATCATCAGTGCCTTAAATAGAAATATTAGGGCTGGTAAAAATAAGGTGTACAGCGATTTTATTCAGGTCGATGCTTCTATTAATCCGGGAAACAGCGGTGGACCTCTTCTAAATATAAATGGATCTTTGATTGGTATTAATACGGCTATCTATCAAAAGGCAGAAGGAATCGGTTTTGCCATCCCCATTGATGATGCCAAGCGAATTGTTGATGAATTGATTCAGTTCGGAAAAGTGCGACGGGGTTGGCTTGGGGTTTCGGTTCAGGAAATGAACTCGCAACTCTCGCGCCATTTTCAACTCGATAGGAAAAAGGGAGTGCTCGTTGTTCGTGTGGCTGAAAAAAGCCCGGCAGCACTGGCAGGATTAAAGCGAAGCGATATTATTATTGCTATTGAAGGCCATGAAGTGGCAGGGAAATCTGATTTTCATGGGCGAATGGCTTCATATACAGTAGACGATAAAGTTAAGTTTTCCATTCTCCGAAATGGAAAAAGTATGGAGTTTGCCGTTCGAGTTATCTCAATTCCCAAACAATATGTTGCGGAGTTTACCCGCAACTGGTTAGGCCTACAGGTTCAGCAAAATAATCCTGTCCTTGCGAGAAACAATCGTCTGGCAACGAGTAAAGGAATGGTCGTTGTCAATGTGGTCCCTAAAAGTGCTGGTGAAAGAATAGGCATCAGCGCGGGGGATATTATTCGCCAGGTGAATCAAGATCGAATTGATACTGAAGAGGACTATAATAAATCGATTGCCGACCTTAATAATCCAGATCGGATTTTGTTACTGGTGCAGAGAGGGCGGCAGGGATATTATGTGACGCTGGAACCCTGAATGAAAGAAGCTGAAAAAAAAGAAATTGAATCTCTAAGAAATACGATCCACCAACACGATCACCTGTATTACGTCAAAAACTCTCCTGATATTACAGACAGGGAATACGACTCCCTCTACCATCGCCTCAAAGAACTGGAAGCTAAATATCCGCAATGCGTGACACCTGACTCTCCCACTCAGCGGGTTGGTGGAAAATTAGAGCAACGATTCCGACAGGTGGAACATTCCGTTCCTATGCTCAGTCTGGACAACACTTATAACGTAGATGAAGTGCGGGCTTTCCACCAGCGTGTTGCAAAGGGGCTGCCCGATGTTGATGAAAACTCCATAGAATATGTTGTAGAACTTAAGTTCGATGGGTTGGCTGTTGCATTAACCTATGAAGATGGGAAACTTGTGCGGGGGGCCACCCGCGGGGACGGTATCAAGGGAGAGGATATTACTGCAAACCTGAAAACCATTCGTTCCATTCCTCTTGAAATTTCTACCGAGACATTTAAAAAAATTGAGGTGAGGGGTGAAGTTTATATGCCGCGAAAAGAATTCCAAAGGTTGAATGTCCTTCGCGAAGAAGAGGGGGAGATTCCTTTCGCAAATCCCAGAAACGCCGCAGCGGGTGCTCTTAGAGTTCTTGATCCAGCTATCACGGATTCCAGAAAGCTCGGGATATTTATTTATACCGTGGGTTATATGGATCACGAGGCTTTTACTCGACATTCTGACTTGCAGGAAAAACTGGTGTCCTTGAGATTCCCCATTAATGAACATAATCGCAGGTGTTCTAACTTTGAGGATACGTTGGCAATCATCGAAGAATGGCGAGAAAAAAAGAATGACTTGGATTATGAAGTGGATGGATTGGTTATTCAGGTAAATTCATTAGCGTATAGGAAGAAATTAGGCAGTACGTCCAAGTTTCCTCGATGGGCGGTAGCCTATAAGTATGAAGCCGAACAGGCGGAAACTGAGATTCTGGAAATCGTATGTCAGGTTGGAAGAACCGGCTCTATCACCCCAGTTGCAAATTTAAAACCGGTTTTTGTTTCAGGGTCCACGGTTAGTCGAGCAACATTGCATAACGAAGACGAAATAAATCGAAAAGACATAAGGGTAGGCGACCGGGTCATCATAGAGAAGGCAGGAGAGATCATTCCTAAAATCGTTCGTGTGGTTGACCCTTCGGGAAAACGTAGTGCCCCGTTTAAAATGCCGACAATCTGCCCTGAATGTCGGACAGATATATTCAGGTCGGATGGAGAGGCAGCTTGGCGATGCGTCAATGCTGCGTGTCCGGCACAATTGAAAGAGCGGATCAAACACTTTGCTTCTCGCAAAGCGATGGATATCGATCATATGGGTCCTGCTGTTATCGACCAATTGGTGGAGTCGGGCCGCATTAAAAAATTTTCTGATTTATATACTTTGAAACAAGAAGAGGTCGCTGGTCTTGAACGCCTTGCTGATAAATCCGCA
>JAJDAV010000089.1 GCA_029261695.1 Nitrospinaceae bacterium
GGTTCTGTTGCCAGATGAGTCCGCCATTTTAGTGGTACCAGAAATATTGCCAGGAAACCTGTCTCCAATAACAAAGTGTCCCATTGGAATCCTAAAAACTGCTGCCCCACATTGAAAAGTGACAGGTAAAACAGCCACAAAATGAAAAGTCCGAGTGCCGGGGCAATTCCAGCAATCACCAGCAAAGATACCACCGCCCCAGCCAGACAAATGAAATTTAGAAACCCATCTCCCGCCTCCAGCCAGAAAAGGGTGGGCAATTTCCAGATCCTTTCCATGCCCATTTGGCTTTCGACTTCCTGCAGAAATTTTTGGGCAGGAAGGATGCCCTCTTTGCCTATCAGGCCCTCAATTTGGCTTGCTAATGAGGTAAAAGCGAAGAAATAAACCAATCCTAATAAAATAAGGAAGATACGTCGGGTCAGGTGCCAGGTGGGGCGGTCCAGCGTACGCCCCCAGATCCATCGAGTGAGAAGGCTGAAAAACTCGCGATTGTTGGCTACCAGTCGATATACCCACTCCGATATGGGAGCCACGCCTGGGACTTTTTCATAAGCCCAAAAGGGTAGTTTGTGGATAGACGTAGAAAGAGCCTTAAATACGCCCTTAGCTCCAGAATAATAGCTTCCATCGGGGTAAATGAGGTGTATGGAGGAGTCAAAATTCTCAATCTGAGGATATTGACTAGCGACCTCCTGAGAAGGCCTGTAGACGACCTTATCTTCCGTAATATGCTGCCAACGTCGAACCCAGAGGGAGCAAAATCCGCACTTCCCGTCATAAACCAAAACCGGAACCTCTACATGTAACCTACCCTTATTTATTTCTGCGCTCATATAACCCCGAAAATACCAATAATTCTTTCTATTATACCTGCTATTTCCCGGCTACCTGTGGCCAAACCCAAGCTGAAAACCTACTTCCCTATCTAATCAAAAAAAGATTAATAATTTTGGGCGGTTCGGGCTTGCGTTCCGGGCCGACCTGATATAGTTTCTTTAGTTCTATATTATGTTCAGAAGCCTATATCTCAAACATATCCGGGCACGGACCCAACTTTCCAGGAACGATTAAATGGTAGATTTTACGCGTGAAGAAGTTGAAGCTGCGATTGAAGAATATGCATCCACTCTTGTTGAAGAAGAGGAAGATGAATTTATAGATGGTGATGAAGAAACAGCGGGTGACGAAGAAACCCTAGAAGCAGAATCCGAAGAAGCAGAACCCGAAGAAGTTGACACTGAGGAAGAAGCCTCCGAGGCTCTTGAAGTTTCTGAACCTGAAGAAATGGGTCCTGCAGAAGTTTTTGAGGGCAAAGACTTATCAGGTCTCGATTTATCAGGAATCAATTTTCTGGGCATCAGCTTAAAGAACACTAATTTACATAAAACAAATTTTTCAGGCAGTACCCTTTCCGAATCAAATATGGATCAAACCAATTTGAGTGAAGCCAATTTAAGCAATGCTGAAATGGAAAATGTGAACTGTCTGGAAGCTACAGTAACAAACGCCAACTTTGAATCGACAAATCTGCAAGGCGCAAAGTTTCTCGGTAGCGATCTTTCCGGGTCCAACCTCGAAAATGCAAATTTAAGAAAATCGATATTCCTGGAAGCGAATCTATCTAAATGTAACCTGAACGAAGCTGACCTCAGCAACTCCGATTTTTCCCGTACCAACTTGAGCCACGCTACAGTCGTCGAGAGCAATCTCAGTCGCGCGCGCTTCAATGGAGCCAATTTGGAATCAGCAGATTTTACCGATTCGCGTCTGAGCATGGCGGTATTTTTTGAAGCTACTTTTAAGGATGCAAACCTGAATCGTGCTCAAGTTAAAGGTGCCAAGCTGGCGGGAGGTATTTTTGAAAACACCAGCCTGCCGCGAGCAGATATTACCGGAGCCGACCTGACCGATGCAAAATTTCTAAATTCCAACTTAAGCCGCGCCAAACTCAATGGAGCAATTCTGCGAAGAACAGATTTAAAAGGATCTGACCTGTCAGAAGCCGATTTGAGCATTGCCGATCTAACTGGAGCCAGCCTGAATGAAGTCAAATTAATCGGCGCTAATATGGAAAGAATCAAACTCAACCAGGCTAAGCTATCAGGCGCAATATTATGCGGCGCTAAAATGAACAAAGGTAAATTGTTTCAGGTCGATCTAAGCAATGCCGACCTAAGCGGTGCCAATTTGACTGGCGCAGACCTCACAGAATCAAATCTGCAAAACTGCGACTTGAGTCGTGCAAACCTAACTGAAGCAATTTTGCTAAAAGCCAACCTAAAAACTACTTTCCTGATTGGTGCCGACATGCAAAAAGCAGAATTGGCAGAAGTGAATTTAGAAGATGCAAATATTGCCGGTGCGAAACTGCGAAACACAAATTTTCAAAAAGCGAACCTTAAAAATGTCGATCTTCAGCGCTCTGATTGTGAACATGCAGACTTTTCTCAGGCAAATCTAACAGGATCAAACCTCACAGGTTCCAAGCTGGGAGAAGCAATTTTTAGAAATGCGGATTTAACAGGTGCAGATTTAAATTTGGCAGATACCACAGACACCGACTTTTCAGGTGCGAAAGGTTGTAATTCTTGAGATACTCTAATTAGTAATTTGGAATTAAGAACTCAGCTGGTTTTATTCTTCTCTTAGTTTATGAAAAAAATAATTTTTGTTTTTTCTACAATCTTATTATCCCTCAGTCTTTCTACAACCGCTTATTCTACTTCTCTAGAAAAAAACCTTATCAAAGGGGTGAAATTTCTTGATGATGTTTCTGAAGTAGAATGGTACAAAGTTGAAGGGAAAAGTGTCATCATTGGATGGAAGGGCCTTCCAAAATTTTTTCCACATACAAATCGTAAAGCTGCTATCCGAGGGAGTATCTCCACAGGTAGAGAAGTGCATGTATGGTCCGTACGTTCCACTGCAAAAAACTGGAGTGTTGGAAGCGGGAAATCTTATATTTGCTTTGTCTCTGCAATAAATGGTCGAGTAAAAAATGGAAACTGCAAACGATAAAATCTTAATACCTTTAGGATTTCTTTGCATCTAACCCCAAAAACCCTTACTTGAATTACTATGAACCCTTTACCTAAATCAGCAAATTTCCACATATCGCCTAAAGCTAAACCTTTAACTCTAAAAGAAGTTCTACAACTTAGAGATGGCATGGAGCTTACAAGAAACCAGTTTTCCCCCTTTTCCCGGACAATTGCTTTTCTGCCACATTTTCAAAATACCTACCCTCTTAATTCCCAGAATTAATTTTATTTCTCTGAAAAAAAATGGAAAAACTTGAAGCCGTTCAAAAAGTTTTAAGATTCAGTACCTCTACGCGAGAATGGTGCACCGAAGAATTTTCTGTTTACTTCGATGATTTCGATGAACAAAATGTGGATGATTACACCACAGGGGGTTATGGAGATATCGCTGACGAAATCCTCGAACGCGGACTAGATGAACAGATTATCGAGGAAGATGATTTAAACTAAAAACCGATACCCTCCTATTCTGGATCCCTTAATATCCCTTGATCGAATTAGCCTAACAAGGTTCTTGACCTGATAAGCAAAAGCCTTTAACTTAGAATAATATTATTTCTTGCTCTAAACACTCAATGAATTCTGACTTGTTAACAAAAAAAATTCTTGTGGTAGATCACTCACAGGTTATCACTAAGATTATTCAAAATTTTCTCGGTAAATCTGGTTACAATCCAGATAATATTTACCGCGCAGAAACAAAAAACCAAGCCGTGATGATGCTCGGCCTGGAAAGTTTCGATCTGATAACTTCAGCGATTCATTTAAGAGATGCCAGTGGATTAGATTTCTTAAAAGAACTTAGGAATAGTGGTGAAGAAAAACATCGCGGCATCCCTTTTTTGGTTATCAGTTCAGATAATGAGGAGAAATATTTAGATGAACTCAAGGCATTGGGTGCCAATGGTTTTCTAAGCAAACCATTTAATCAGCAACAAATCAAAGATTCTGCTGAAAAAGCACTTAACGGTGAAGACTCAAATAATAACGGATCTTCTGAAGAACCTGAGGTAGCAAAAGAAGCAGAAGACAAGTCTGACATTGTCGTTCCCGAAAAAATAATCGAACCGTTTATCAAAAGTACTATTGAGGCCATGGAACAATACATGGTTGATGCCACCTTGACCGAATTGAAAGACGACTGGAAACTAAATGGCTATTTCAGTTCATGGGTCGATTTGATGGAGTCTGATAAACGTGTCCAGTTGAACCTGATAATAAATTTTCCTAAAAAGATGGCCTGCGATATTTATGAAGGAATTTTTGGAGAAGTAGACCTTGAGCAGGTTTCTGGAGTAGTTCAGGAACTCGTCAATATTCTAGGAGGAATCGTTAAACCCAGAATTGATGATTATACTTCAGAGATTATGGAGTTGGCCTATCATGGGGAAGAAGTCCCAAATGCTAGTGGCACATTAAATTTTGATTTGGGGTTACCCGAATCCAAAATGGGTGAGGAACACACTCTTGATATGGAAATAGAAGGTCTGCCTAAATTTATCCTACCTTTTGAATCCAAAGGTGAAGTTTTCCACCTGGTTGTTCTTTTTCAAAAATTCTAACTTTTCTAAATAAAATAATCAGAAAAAACTTCTCGGGACATGGATGATATCTCCAGGTTTCAGGCGGATATTTTTGGATAAGTCTCCTTCAAAAATGACTCGGCCCATTTCAACAGGAATGATTTGAATATTAGAAGCTCCCCCGGATCCCCGGTTTTTTCGGTACACCTTGGTTCCCTCTGGCTTGGCAATATCTGTCAATCCATTGGCCATTAAAATGGCATCTAACACAGTCATTCCTTCCTGAAAGCTAACAACTTGTGGCAGCTTTATCTCACCCATTATATTTATTCGACCGTCGAAGTTATCATGGATAAACACCAGATCACCGCTTTGCAGCCATATATTTTGTGAAAAATCATCTAGCTTAACCAAAGCAAAGAAATCGACATTCATCTTTTTCCCATCACGAAGAATGTAAGAGCGTTTAAAGTCTGCTTTATCGGTAAAGCCCTGCGCAAGCGCAAACAAATGCAGTAATGTAATTGGCCGGTTAACCTTGTACGAATCGGGTTCGTTGACTTCTCCTGCAACAGAAATCTTTATACTGTTTATCTCTTCTACTATTACCGTTACGATGGGGTCTGTTATAAATTTCTTCAAACGAATTGCTATTTTTTCCTTCAATTGTGCAGGGGTCAAACCCTGAGCTCGTACGTCACCGATTAATGGAAAAGAAATAAAGCCGTCGGGGCGAACCGGCATTTTTGATTCCAGATCCGGATTTTCCCAAACTGAGATTTCCAATTCGTCTTCTGGTCCAAAAACAAAAGGTTTTCCCTTCGCCGTGGGAGAAGGCACAGAACTTGGACGAACCCTTTTTGGCTTCTGAGTTTTCGCTTTTACAATTGGGTTTTTGGTTTGCGCAGGAGTTTTAACTGGAGGGGCTTTTTTCTTTGTTGCCGTTTTCTTTGTTATTACCTTGGCAGGTCTTTTTGATTTGGAAGCTGGAAAAATATCATCTGCATCAAGAACAAATGGGCCGCTTGACTGGGCTAAATGAATTCCCCTCTCATCTTTTATTATTTTTTCAGATGCATCAGCATACGCATTTCCCAACAAGCTAAAAACACAAGCTGCCAAAAAAAGCACCCTCCAACAATTCATTCCAAATCCCTCATATCTAGTTGATAAATATACCCTTAGATGATAGCACAAAACCGTAGGGGGTGAGATAATTTTCCTCAATACGCAATGTAGTAATAAGCTAATTTTAGATATTCATCAAACACCTTTTTTTGTCCGCTTCGTACACTCCACCAAATGGGGAAAGGCACTACAGGGTCAGGCGCAGATTGAACACTAAAACTAATATCCATACCCACTTTTTCTATTGAACGCTCATACACCCACTTAGAGCGCCGGGTGTGAAATGAAGAGGTGACTAGAATAAAGCTCTTGGCCTTTAACTTCTCTAATTGTTTGAGGTTGGAAAGAGCTTCTCCCCAGGTACTGCGCTCCCCAGTAGCTTTTTCCATGACAATCTTTTCTTCTGGGATTCCATGCTTGATTGCATACTGTTTCATTCCAAAATGACTGTCCATTCCCGGATAATAAGGATAACCACTAAAAACGAGAACCTTCCCCAACCCCTTATTAAATACCCGAATCGCCTCATCAATTCTATTGCCTGAATGAGAACCTGATAAAACAACAATGGCATCCGACGGCTTAATTTCATCCTGCAAAACCAGATTACTTCCAATCTTCTCTAACAGCGGAACCCTGAAAATAAAAAATATCAGGCATAAAAGCAAAAATATGGCACTAGGGAAAATCCATTTCGAAATTTTCTTATCATTTCTTTCCATTTTTTCGTTTGCAGCCAGCAAGGGTTTATTTACAACAAAAAATATTATTTCAGGTATTAGAACAATCTAAAAGGAAAAAACTTAAAAAGGAGGGAGTGGTTATTCGCTTTTATCAGTCAAGGAAACGGTACCAGCGGCTGAGAGGTTTCCTTTGATACTCAAACCATAACCAGAAAGGTCTATGTCACCGGTGGAATTGATGGAACTATGCTTTTCGAGTCTCATGGCACCCGACCCGTTATTATCAAAATCTGCTTCAGCAGTAAAATCTCCAGAATTTATGTAAGCCCTATCAATGCGAATCTCGTCATCTGCTTTCAAATTAGCTGAAGAAACATTGTAGTACCCACTCAATCGGATATCATCACCAGCAACTGCTGTCCATTTAGCCGAGCTGAAATACCCGTTGATTTGAATATCATCCCCCGCCGCTAAAGAGGCCTTACCTGCTACATTCAATGCGCCACGAATATCAATATCACCTATTGAGTTTGCTGTTAACTTATCGAATGAGTTGTAACCGTGGAGATGGATATCATCACTTGCATTCAAGGTACCTTTACCGCCAACTACGAAAGTACCGTGGACATCAATATCGTTTCCAGCATTTAGAGTTGCATTATTAGTTACTCCAATAAACCCCTGAGCATCAACATCTCCATTCGCGCTGATGTTTAGCTTATCAAAAGTGTTGTATCCTCTAAGGTTGATATCGTCCCCGGCATTAAGATTTCCATTCCCTGCTACCGATATAACGCCATTTGTATTGATATCGTCCCAGGCGCTAGCTTCAAGGCTTCCAAATGAGTTGTAACCATGAAGGTGGATATCATCACCTGAGTTCAAATTAGCTTTGCCACCTGTTACGAAGGTGCCGTGAACATCAATATCGTTACCCGCATTCAATGTTGCTTTGTCATCCACATCCAGAAGGCCGTGGACATCAATATCGTAGCCTGCGTTTACCAGAAGCTTACCGAAAGAGTTATAACCATCCAAGTCAACATTTCCACCAGCATTCATAGTGCCGTTATTCGTTACAGCAAGAATGCCCTTAACAGAAATATCATCACCCGCGTTCATGGTGAGTTTATCGAATGTATTGTAGCCATGAAGGTGAATGTCATCATCGGCGTTCAAATTCGCTTTGCCCCCTGTTACGAAGGTTCCGTGAACATCTATGTCATTACCCGCATTCAGTGTGGCTTTGCCATCCACATTCAGAAGGCCGTGGGCATCAATATCATGACCGGCAGTAGCAACTAACTTACCGAAAGAATTGTAGCCATTCAGGTTGATATCGCCGTCTGCATTCAGAGTGCCTTTATTCGTTACAGCAAGAGTGCCCTTCACTGAAATATCATCACCGGCATCCATAACCAGGCTTTTGAACGTGTTGTAGCCATGAAGGTGAATGTCGTCGCCTGCGTTAAAAGTTCCTTTACCGTCGACTGAGAATGTTCCGTGAACATCTATGTCATTACCCGCATTCAGAGTGGCTCTGCCATTCACGTCCACAAGACCATGAGCATCAAAATCACGACCTGCATTGGCAATTAATTTACCGAAAACATTGTAGCCATTCAGGTAAATATCATCGCCTGCTGTTAATGTGGCTTTACCCGTGGTCTGTTGATTTCCACGAACGCTGATATCATCCCCCGCATTCACTTTCAAATTACCAAATCGAGTCGTGCCACTGATATAAACATCATCGCCAGCAGTCAATTTAGCCGTTGCTGCCGTCAATTCCCAATCGATAGTGATATCGTCGCCTGCTGTTGCTTTGAGGTCTCCATAAGTCTGGTAGCCATCTAGCCAGATATCTCCACCGGCAGCATATTTAGCATTGCTAGCACCCAATGTAGCGTAAACACTGATGTAATCCCCAGCGACAACATTCAAGTCACCGAAGCTTAAATTATTTCTCATCGTGACATCATCGCCCGCGGTGAAGTTTGCAGTACCCGTTGTTTCATGATCACCACGAACACTGATATCGTCTCCAGCGTTTATGGTGAGATCACCAAATCGAGTTGTGCCTCGGATGTCTGTATCATCTCCCGATACCAAGTTAGCCGTTCCAGCAGTCAATTCCCAATCGATGAAGATGTCATCGCCTGCCGTGGCATTGAGAACTCCATAAGTCTGGTAACCATCAAGCCAGATGTCATCGCCTGCTGAATAGTCAGCGTTGGTAGCATTCAGCGTTCCATAGATAATTAAGTCGTCATCAGCAACCGCAGTCAGCGAATCGAAACTATAGTTACCGCCCCAGAGTTTCACATCGTCGCCCGCGTTGAAGGAAGTGTCTTTAGCTGTCAGTCCGCCATAAACAAGCACATCGTTAGAAGCGTTTGCAGTCAGGTTATTCAAGCTAGAGGCCGGTCCGTAGAAGACAACTGATTTGCCCCACTTGGTGGCATTGAGAGTCAACTCAGCGATATTCGCAACATCGTTGGCTTGTACGTTTTTAACGTATACATTGCTGTTTTTCTCGTCACCGATAATCAAGTTACCCGCGCTGATGTTTTGAAGCTCAGAGTTATCGATTCGAATATTGCCCCAAGCATCACCCACACCAATCGTGCCACCCACTGAGCTAATCAAAGTCACATTACCCAGACCAGCGTCGATGATGCCGTCAATGATGAAGTCATTTGCAGTGATTGAAATGTTGTAGTCATTTGACTTGATCATCACACCACCGACTAATTCAAAGTCACCAATGCCATCTCGGTTTGTATCCGCATCAATGGTGATAGCTTCGTTATTGTTAATGTCTTCCGTAATGATGACGCCATCAACCGCGTTAATGAAGATCTCTTCGTCAGCGAAAATCTCGCCGTTGATGGTGATCGTGCCACCTGCGTCCAAGTTGCCATTGAGATTAACGTTTTCAGCCGTGATGTCGATGTCCAGAGCCGAGGTTATTGTGTTTCCTGTACCCAGGTTGAAATCGCCAATGTTATTCAGTTCGAAGTCCGCAATTGCTTCAAAGCTTCCTGTATCTGTTTCCAAGTTGGTATTGACGTTGATGTCCGTAACAGCATGAACGTTCAGAGCGTTGAAGACCGAATCGTTATTTTCGAAATGGATATTTCCGCCCGAAGCTAAAGTTACCGTACCGATGTTTTGGCTGTTTGCTGCAGTGATACCATCAACGGTGATGTCTCCAGTAGCAAATCCACCAAGTAGACCACCTGTCGCTATAATTGAGCCAGAAAAACTAGTAAATTCGAGTTCAGTAGTGCTACCAAGAAACAGGTTCGCAGCCGTAATATTCTGTAATTCAGAACCATCAATCGTCATATCACCAGCGGTGTTGCCCAGCCCGATTGTTCCCCCAGTAGTAATCCAAATTCCCGTATCAGCAAGGCCTGAGTTCAAAGTTCCTGCCAAATCAATATCGCTCGCTATAACAGTGAGGCTGTGGTCATTAGTAAACACAGACCCTGTAGCCGCAACTGTAAAGGTACCCGTTCCGTTTGCATCGCCATCTGCAATCGCATGGAAAACACCTGAGGTGGTTTCTACATTCGTGTTGATATTGATATCGTTAGCCGCATTTAAAGACAATGCATCAAAGACCGAATCGTTGTTCACAAAATTAATGTCGCTGCCTGTTTTTAAGGATACAAATCCAATATTTTGAGTGTTCGCAGCAGTGACACCATCAACCGAAATATCTCCATTGGTTGGAAGTGAAAATGGGAATGGAGAAGGGGTACCACTCAAACCCAGGTAAGCCGCCGTAATGTTTTCTAATTCCGACCCATCTAATGTTAAATCACCTGTTGCATTACCAAGTCCAATCGTCCCCGCATCAGAAATTCGGATACTAACCGAAGAGGTACCCGCGTTCAATGTACCTTGCAGGTCAACATCGTCCGCTGTAATTCGAAGTCCATTGTCATCGGTTACAACGCTGCCTGCCGCAGTTACAGAGAATATTCCCGAGCCATTTCCATCGTAATCAGCATTAAAAATAGCGCCCGGACCATATGGAGTGGAGGAAGCCCCTGTGGAAACAGAACCATTTATTGCAATTCCATCATTAGCATCAACCCTTAAGTCACCGGTCAAAGTAGAGTCTTTGAGGGTAATGGAGTTTATATCCGCAAGTTTCACATTAACGGCGTTGACACCCACCTCACCGCCAAAGTCATTGGTATCGTTGTTAAGAGTAACGTCTCCGGCCGCGTTGATCATCGTGGTTCCAGCTACGGTTATCGTTGAACCTGTAGGCAACACGAATGGTGGAAAAAGTACTGGAAACGGAGGTGGTGGTGGCGCAATAAAGGTTTGTGTCACATCACCCCCGGCGGTGAGCATGAAGTCTCCGCTGATGGTGGAATTTCCAAGCTCAATGGCGTTGATGTCGGTCAAAGAAACATTGTTACCCGTTACAAAAACCGTTCCCTGAAAATCATTGGCTGCATCGGTCAAGGTTATATCTTGAGCTGAAATGCTGACGGAGCCAGAAGCGTTAAACGCACCCGATTGAGTCAAGTTACCGTTTGCAATAATGCTTGCGCCAGAGATATTTGAAGCTCCAAGCTCCAGATCATTCACATCATACAAGGCGACAAAGTCACCATCTACACTTACCGCGCCACCAAAATCATTTGCAATATTATTCAGGAAGACATCATGACCGGCAGCATTAACCGTTGTCGTTCCCACTACTGCCAGCGCGCCACTATTGTTTACCGTACCGCCTGCAGTTACAGATAAGTTTCCGTCTAAGTTCATCACTCCAAGATCAATGGAGTTGATATCTACCAAAGTAACGTTATTAACAACATTTGTAAGCGGGTGCATGCCAACCGTACCCTGGAAATCATTGGCTGCGTTATCCAAAATTATTTCCACACCCTGTACGGTTGTTGTTCCCGCAATATTCAAGGCTCCGGTTTGAGAAATATTTTCAAAAGTATAAACAGCTAAATCTCCAGTAACCGTTGAGGCCCCGAGAATAATATCAGAGGAGTAACCCGCCAATTGAACATTGTGACCGGTTACGCTGATAGCGCCGCCAAACTTATTACCCAATCCGTTCAAATTAATATCAAACCCTGAAGCGTTTATGTCTGTTGTTCCGCCAATCTCAATAGCCGAAAAACCGCCGTCTTGAGTCACCGCTCCTCCAGCAACCAGACTTAGATTTCCGGAGATAATGGTCGGCGTAAAGTTAAACAAGTCCGCCCCTTTTCCAATGACAAATCCATTCGAATCAACTACGGATACGTTATTGGCGGTGAAATGGATACCTGCAAAATCATTAGCAGCATTGGTAAGCGTTACATCTTGAGTGGCAACCATCGTTGCGCCACCACTAACGTTTAGTGCGCCGGATTGTGTTATAGACCCACCGGAATTCAATCTTAAGGTTCCTGTAATAGTCGAGGTTCCCAGATCGAGATCATTAACATCGGTAATAGCAACATTCACACCGTTAACACTGACTGCTCCAGTGAAATCATTTGTTGTTGAATCTAAGATTACGTTTTGACCAGCAGCTGAGATTGTGGTCGTTCCAATCACATTAAGAGTGCCACTATCTGTAACTGCTCCGCCTGCTACGACCGTCAAGGCTCCTGTTACGGTTGATGTTCCAAGGTCAATGGCATTCTGATCAACAAGAGTGACGTTCGCACCGTTGACACTCACCGCGTCGGTAAAGTTGTTGGCAGCATCATCTAATGTGACATCATTACCTGTAGCGGAAATTGTGGTGGTGCCTCCAACTACCAAGGTGCCACTATCCGTTACCGCACCGCCTGCCGTTACAGACAAGTTACCTGTCAAAGTTAAGCTTGAAAGGTCTAACGCTGTTGTATCTACAATGGTCACATTGGCTAGCGTACCGGTTACCGCTCCGAAAGACACTGGCCCGCCAAAATTATTAGAGTTGTTATCGAGGATAATATCCCGTCCATTAGCCGCCGTGAAGCTCGATGCCCCTCCAACAGATAAGACACCACTATCGGTAATGCCCCAATGCTCCGAAGTCACCGAGAAATCACCTGTTGCCGTTGAATCGCCCAGGTCGATCGCAGTGAGAGCCGATAATGTTACATTTGCGCCGGTTAGGCTAACAGTTCCGTTGAAGATGTTGGCTGCGTCCAGGGTTATATCGCCATTGGCCGTGATAGTCGCATTACCCGTCACCCCTAGAGTGGTTCCTGACTGAGTAATGGCTCCACCCGCGGTCATTATAAAGTTGCCCGCCATACCTGTAGACCCAAGGGCAATATCATTGACATCAACCACCGTCACATTGCCACCGCTGTGGAATGCCACGGAACCTATGAAATCATTGGAGGCGTTGTCGAGAGTAATATCACTATCACTTGAAAAATCCGCCACTCCCGCAATGGTTAGAGCGCCCGACTGAGTTACGGCTCCATCTGTAACGACAGTAAGGTTACCTGTCAAGGTCAACGCGGCCAAGTCCACTGCGGAGATATCTTTCAGGTAAACATCAGAAATATTTCCGGAAGAGGCGCTGAAAGATATAGGACCTGCAAAATCGTTTGCCCACCACAGAGAAATGTCTTGTCCATTTGCGACTGTGAAAGACGAAGCGCCCGCCACGGTCATGGCCCCACTTTGCGTGATGTCTCCAGTCACTGCTGTACCGCTAAAGTTACCACCAATGCTAGAAGCAGCAAGGTCGAGACCTGTCGCGTTGACTACCGTTGCGTTACCCGTTCCGTTTGTTGCCAAACCAATCGTTCCCGCAACCGCAAGAGTATCTAGAGTGATTGAACCGTTTCCGGTATCAGTGGTTGCAGACAGGTTGCCGCCTACCGTCACGGTGCCGCTATCAGTTATGCCCGCTGCGTTTCCACTGACGAGAGTCAAGTTTCCACCAACTGAAGACAGGCCAATATCCAGAGCCGTTGTGCCATTATCTATCGTCACATCACCTGAAGGGCCCGTGGTATTGACTGAAACCGTACCGACCAGTGAATTCGCAATGTTACCCAGAGTAATATCTGCATTCGCCGCAGTCGTATTAAATGAAGATGTACCCGCTACAGCCAAAGCACCTGTCTGCGTGATGTCTCCAGTCGCTGCTGTACCGCTAAAGTTTCCACCGATGCTGGAAGCAGCAAGATCAAGACCTG
>JAJDAV010000090.1 GCA_029261695.1 Nitrospinaceae bacterium
CATCTTTGCTCAATATTTTATCGGTGCAGTATTCGTCCGCATCGGATGAGAACAGCAAGTCGCCTACATTCGGCACGACCTCGCCTTTTTTTATCCCCATATAAACCTGGCAACTGGAATTATTGAGCCGAACTTTTTTAACCTCTTCGATAAATTCGGGCTCAAAATGTTCCTCGCCCGTTAGCTGCTCGATAGTAGTCAGCAAATTTGAATTGGAAAGCACCGACTTGCACTGGATGTCCTGCCCGTTGATGCGAACCCCCTGCACCGTTTTATCATCCACATAAATTTTTTCGACCATACAGTGAGTGCGAATGTCTACACCGTTTCGCAATAACTCCTGCTTCATTTCTTTAATCAGATGATCGGTTCCACCTTGATAAGTAAAAACTCCCTTATCCATGAAGTTGGAAAAAACAATGCCATAGGTTATTGCAGGATCATCGAGAGTGGAGCCATTGGCGTAGGTGATCGGTTCCATAAGGAAACGCCAGACATCGGTGCGGCCGGGAAAATATTTTTCGAAAAGTTCGCGGGTGGTCATGACCACTTCGTCATAAAAATTCATATCACGAACGGTAAAAAAGAACTCGTCGATCACTTCTTTTAAAATACCAAAACGTTCGCGCAATATATGGGTGAAGTCGACTTTGTCGAAAGAGGTATTAACAGAAAATTGAGGATTGTCGAAACGAACATTTTTGAGCTGGATGACCCGATGAGAAATATCCTGAGTCCAGTATTTCCGCAGGGTTTTAATCATCCCGCAGGGGAACCCATGCAAGGAGATATCCATGACATGCCCACCCTTACGTTTGAACCAGGTCGCCATGCCGCCCATATTATAATGATGCTCGGCCAGCAGAACTTTATGCCCCAGCTTGGCTAGAAGATTGGCCGATGTCATACCCGCCAGACCACTTCCAATCACAACCGTGTCGTAAGCTGACAGAACGCCCTTTAGCCAGTCTTTTGGTGGTTTATTCATTGTCGATTATTCCGGTTTATCGTAAAAGATGGAGGTTGGCCATGGATATTCCACTCAACGTAGCCCCAATAATACCTAAAAACCCCTGGTCTGTCCCGCATATATACAGGTTTTTGACAGGGGTTTTTCCATTTTTTATCTTCTCTGGCGATCCGTAGACGGCCCCGTTAATATGACCCGTATATTTCTTAATGGTCTTAGGCGTAAACGAGTCTAAAAATACCACATTATCGCGAAAATCGGGGAAAAATGTGAATAAGGACTCCAAAGCCTGATTTCGCCAATTCTTCTTCGCCTGGATGTAGTCTTTTCGTGGTAATGCGTCCCATTGGGCGAAATTTGCAAGGTTTGTCAGCCTGATAAGGCCTTCCTTCATAGGTTCTGGGTAATTAAAATTATTAGAACAGCATAAAACCCCCGTACTGACATTTATCATCTCATTGGGAACTTTATAATCGAAACGGGGTTGTGTAGAGAAAAAGACAATACTTTTGTCATATCCCAAATCTCGCGGTTCACGGTCAACAACGCATAAAGATTCCATAAAAGATACCTTCCCTGTTTCACATTCATCGGTTTCTTTTAAAGAGGGTGAGCAATGGTTTAATGTTTCGATATATCCCATAGAAGAAATGACACTTTCGGCGGCTAGCTGTTCTCCGCTTTCCAAAGTAACCGATTCCACACTACCCTTTTCTGCGTTTATGGAAGTAACTCCAGATCCCATACGCAATTCTCCGCCCAGTTGCTTAAACTTTTCTTCGAGCAGATTCAAGATGTAGTGCATTCCCCCCACAGGTTTAGCAAAACCTTCAACAAAAATGCTTTTGAACATGATGACGAATTGATAGAAATCCATATCGCCTTCACGTGCGTTGCCGTAGTACATCAAGGGGCAGTTGAGCATATCTATCAATACCGGGTCCTTGATAAAACTTTCCAGGATGGGTCGTGAACCTAACGTTTCATTGTCATTCAGGTTCAGTTCATCGAAAGATAGAATTTTTTCAACGAGCTTGTTGAATCCGTCGATCTCTTTTGGGAACTGGTCGGCGACCTCTTGTCGAAAAAACTCAAAGTCATTGGTGAACCGCAAAACGTGTTCAGGAAAGCGTATCTCTGACATGTGCTGTTGACACAAGCGAAAGTCGTCATGGCTGAAACGCAGTTGTTTGAGAAGTTTACCAAGAGGGGAATTACGAACCCCTTTAGGGGTGAAGTTGGTCATCGCGTGCAAACCCACATCGAAGGTCCGGTTCTTGCGAACATAAAAAGAATTCAACCCGCCTAGCACGGTGTGCTTTTCAACGATGCAGACTTTTTTATTGAACATGGCCAGGCGAATGCCAGCAGCCAATCCGGATAAACCGGAACCTATGATTATTGCGTCGTATGCCATGTCTCAAGCAGTATAGACCAACAGAAACATCGAAAGTTTCGAATTTATAAATTTAATTGGAAAGGGTATTTGATTAAAAAAACGGGAGGGGGAACCTAACTGGCGGCAAGCCTGTCCTTTAAAAGTGGTTGCAAATAAGAAATACAACCCGCCAATGTAGCCAGATGTTCGTAATCTTTTTCTGGAACTTCGATATTGAAGCGTTTCCTAAGTTCCATCACAATATCCAGAAAATCCATGGAATCCAGATCAATCTGATCCCTTAATTTGGTATTGTCATCAATCGAGCTGATATCCTCATCGGGAGCGATATCCTCAAGAATGTTCAAAATGATCTGTCGTACTTCATCAATGGTCATCAATTTTCTCCTTAATAACCCTGATTTTAGTTGAAGATACAGCAGATTTCAACCCCAAAATTCTTTAGAAAAGCTCCCTTCTATAAATGGTTAATCCCATTAAAAATGCTGCAAGACCCTTTGGTTTTTTCATAGATTTCTGTCTGAAAGCCTGAGAATGGAAACCTTTTAGGGCAATTTTTTTAAATTTCCTGCCGGGAATGGATATTTAAAAAAATTGAATTTGCAGATTTTTTGAATTTTATTCCATAAATAGATTTTTGCAGTTGGGCAGGGTTTTGGCAATTTTCTTGTGTTTAAAAACCAAAAAATCATGTTGAATCTGAGTAGTTTTTCAGATACAAATCACTAGTTCAACTAGAATTAGCTAATTTTTTCTAGGGAATTTACAGATGGGCATTATAAATTTCTCCTTATTAAACCACTAATGGATATTATAAACTTTTCTTTTTTAAACAACCAAATAGAAAAGCTTGTGTCTGATTTTAACAAAAAAAGGCCTTTCCATTATGTGGTGATTGATAATTTTTTAGATGAATCTTACGCAGAAAATCTGCTTAAAGACTTTAAGGACACCTCTGAATGGACAAATTATTGTCATTACAATGAAAAAAAATTAGCATTAATCGATCAAAAAAAATATTCAAATACTACCCTTGAGGTCTTTGAAGCTTTAAGGTCGGCCGCTTTCATAAATTTCTTACAAAAAGTTACAAAAATTAATAACCTCTTAACTGATGAGCTAGAAGAAGAAGGAGCTAATCTGACTGAAGTAAGGGAGGGCGGGTTTCTAAATATTCATTCTGACTTTCAAAGCCATTCAACTAAAAAAAAATGGAAAAGAGAATTAAATTTACTCTTGTATCTAAATCATGATTGGAAGAGCGAATACAATGGAGATTTAGAGTTCTGGGATGAAAATATGATGGAGTGCAAGGTATCCACTGTTCCTATTTTTAACAGGTGTGTGATCTTTAAAACAGAAGAGAAAACTTTTCACGGGCATCCAAATCCCCTCACTTGCCCAAAGGACATGTCTAGGAAATCCCTAATATTGTATTACTTTACGGAGAGAGAGCAAAATATTGCAGCACACCCTACTGATTACAGAGCAAGACCTCGCGATGGGTTACGTGAAAAAACTCTAATTAGTTTAGACGGGGTTTTTGTTAAGTCATTTACTTATCTAAAGAGAGCTAAAATCCTCAGTGATATGAGAGCAGGAGTCCTTCTAAAGTTAATTAAAAAAATATTTATGGGTAAATAAGAGTCAGGTCACCTTGCTTTATGGTTTTAAAATAGCCCTAATACCTCGGAAAAATTCCCTTTTGGGTTTTCATTTACTAATCTTTCCGATTGCATTAGTATGTGGGAAGAATTTTTGAGAAGTTAGAAAATCGTCTGCATTATCTCCTTAGAAATATAACTTACTTCAAGGGTAGAGAGCGAAAAATAGACGGAGGTATATCCTAAAGGTCTCTCGAATTTGAATGGTTATCCCGTTTCCAACACTATACTTTATAGTAAATCCAGCATTTTAAATATCCCTTAGGAATACTATTGATGAACTCAAGCAGCCTCTCTAGTTTACCACTACGCTGTCCCCTATCCGGTTCCAGTTTGGAATTATTGGATAATGATAGAGAAATTCTGGCTATTAATGAAGCTATAGGGAAAGGCGATTTAACTCTAGCTGCGGGTTCAATTCCTAAAGGAGCAATTGATTCTATATTGATTTCAGCTGATGGGCAGAACCAGTATCCTGTAATTGATGGGGTGCCATGTCTATTAGGTGATTTTCGAATTGTAAAACATGAGGAAAATGATTCGGTAAAAACAATCGATTTGCAAATGAGTAGTCTCCAACGAAAACAATGGAAAGCGATCACTGCGCGCTATGAAAAATGGGTAGGTGGAGCTGACGGGATAATTACTAAAGTACAGGAAGAATTTCAGCGTCGAAATACATCTTTGTTGGCAGAAGTCAAAAATGGGGCAGTAATTTTGGATGTGGGGAATGGAGGAACTACCAGTAGTGAGCTGCTAGGCCAGAAAATTGCGGACTCAATCCAAACATTTTATGCGCTTGACAGTTCTTTTCCTATGCTGACAAGAAATGGAATCAGAGAGGGGCAGATTCTTGGCGATGCGAGGAGCATTCCATTATCTGATAATAGTGTCGACTATGTCACTATTAACAATGTCTTGCATCACTTGGGGCGTCATGTAGATGCTGAACCATCAATAAATATGAAAGAAGTTTTTAATGAAGCCTTTCGCGTTTCGCGTAGTGGAGTTATTGGAGTTGAAGTTCTCGTCCCTCAAATTGGGCAGCAGCTTGAAACTCTTGCTCTTCAATTCCTCAAATTTATGCCAACCTTTGTTTATTCAGAGACTTTTTATAGGAATTTGATGACTGACCTTGGAGCTGAGGTTATAGAGTTCGAATCTATTTTTCAATGTAAATTGATGACCCCATTTAAGTTTTTCCCCCCAATCATGGATCTTCCTTTCATACAATTACCGGCATTCTTGATGCCGTATTCCTTCTTATTTTATCATCTAAAGTCTAATGCCTCAGATTGAAAAAATAATAAACCAACTCTTTAATGTTTTGAGATATTTTATGCTTAATCTTAGGGGATCTTTTTAGGGAATAATATCTTTATGCTAGACTTTAGAAAGGATAAAAACTGGCGGGTGCCTGACAATGCACGACCTATCTAATAGTTAAGCATACTTGAATCAGGTTTACTTCTTTTTCTTTTATAAGAAAAAATTTCTCCCTATTTTTCTAATTGGATTGAATACCAATCTCATTTTAAAATAATTTAAGGGATTTATAATCTCTTTTGCCATTTTTTTTAGTACTAGTTTAGCAGTCTGCTCCGAGAAAATTGTTCGGAGTGAATGTCAAGGGTTTGGGATAATACGGTTATCTAAAAATAAATTTTCAGAAGAAGGTAAAGCTGTAACATGGTTACTAAGAAAATAATAACTCATCTCTTATCCTTAGCTTTAATAACGGCTGCACTATTAATACTTAACTATCCAATTTTATTAAATGCAGATTTCTTTGTGCAATTTGATGAGGCTGCTCAAGCAGCCTTTACTGTAAATTTAATGAAAGGCAGCCCCCTTACTTTCTACTACCCATATATAACTCACTTTTCGTATCATGGAATCCTTCACGGTCTTTTTGCCATTCCATTTTTTTGGCTTATTGGTAAGACGGCCTTAGCCTATAAATTACCCGCTATTCTATTTTATGCCGTCCATACATGGGGAACCTGTTGGATTTCAGGAAAGATTAATCCGAAGGCGCCTTTTTTGGTTGGTTTGCTAATGGTGTTTTGTTCTCCAGTCATGTTTTTCCTTATTACGCATACTTGGTCTAATTCGGTCATTCTATTTTTAGGTAGTTTGAGCCTAGTGCTTTTTCTTGAATGTTATACATCCAGCAATAAACTCGCCTTAAAGATATTTTTACTTTTCTTTACTATGGGCTTGTCAATATACGCTTACACATATTCTATTATTTATGTCACAACAATATTTTTTATTTTTATACTTACTTCTACATGGTGGGAGAAAGCTCGCGCAAATTTTAGCTTATCGAGAGTTTCAAGTTGGTGGAAAAGTTTAGAAAATAAAAAATTGCGCTTTGTACGCGTATTAGACCTAATTATTCTTTGCTTTTTATTAGCAACTAGTTTGGGTTATATCTGGGGTGGGTTTGCGATTGATATAATGGGGACTTCGATTTTTCAAGTCAAAAATTTTCATAAGCCCGGAATACAAGTTCTTGTCCTTTTAGTGATTCGTATTTTGATATATCGGCAAGATTTGCCTGAGATTTTTCAAAAGGTCAGAGCCTTAGCACAAAGCATAAATACCAGAACGAAGGCTCTAATAACTTGTGGCATTGCGGGTTTTATTTTGGGGATTTCACCGAGAATCATTGCAGTTTTGAATAAAGAAGTTGTTAGTGGGGGGCAGGGGTTTGATATAAACCTTGGTCTCTTTCGACTATTTGAACATCTCAAAATAATATTGTTTGTGCGAATCCCAGATCTCTTGGGGATTTACAGCCCATTGAAGGAAATTTTCGCAGACCCTAACACGGACCCGTTTTTGAAAGCAGTTTTGCTGGATACTGAAAATGATCCTTTGTTTCCCGCGATAGGAATTCTGAGTTTTGCAATGATAGGGCTGTTTGCAGTTGCTGGGTTTTCTTTTTTTAAAGTATATTTAAATACATTTAAAAATATTTTTAAACTTAATAGTTGTCGTTTTGATCCTATTTTAATCATTACCGTTTTGCCAATTTTAGTTGTCCTTGCAAACATGCTGAAAGAAGACGGGGCGATAACAGTAAGGTATCTATACCCAATTTTCTCAGTAGCAGTTATTTGGGTGGCCATTTTTTTACTCCGTATTAAAGATAGATCACTATTTTCGTTTGTAGCTTTAATTGTTATTTGGGTTAGTTTTTACAGTTTGAATAACTATAGGTTCTATAGAGATAGTGGTGTGATCCGTGGATTAGCTCCAGTTGAAAAAAAATTGGATCTTAGGGAGGTAAAGCAATTTTTAAACTCTGAAGGTATAGGGATAGCTTATGCTTCATATTGGACGGCGGTTAGGGCTCACCTAATTGACCAGAAACCGCTAGTCTTTTCCAGGAGTGTGATGTCTTGGTACTTTAATGTGCTTCCAGATCCTGGTTTGCTAAAATTTCAACCTTTCGCTGTTATATTAAATGAAGGTGAGCAACAATTTAAGTTTCATCACCAAGATAGATATTTAGTTGAAAGGACTAGCCAAAAAATTCTAGGTGAATCACCTGGTACCATTTCATATAGTGCTTTTCTTGAAAAAAAAGAGATACAGTATAAAAAAAATAGAATGGGTTCGTACACCATTTTTTGGGATTTTAGGGGAGATGATTCTCATATCGAAGATTTGTGGACGACGTTAAAGGCTCATTCACTACGAGAAAACCCCCGGGCGGATCTAGGTCGGTCATTAAAAAAACTTTTCACGCCCGAATACGCAAAGGATTGATGGCTTGGCCCTCGTAAAGAAATCCTTTCCTCATTTAGAAGAAGATTTATACGAATTCTCCGATGGTTTTATGGGATATTCAACCCAATAAAGAGCGATTTATAAATTTGAGAAACTCTTGTTGTTAGTCTTTCATGATCAAAAATAATCAAGAAAAGATACTGATTTTTTTTCCCACCTATAATGCGGAAAAAACCATTCATGAAGTTTTGTCGGCGATACCCCCGGACATTGAGCATCTGAGCTACGAAATATTAATTTTGGATGATTGTTCTCTGGATAAAACATTTAGAACCGCCCAGGCTTTTAAAGAAGAACTGAATCATCTAAATATTAAAATTTTAAGGAATCCAGAAAACCAGGGGTATGGTGGCAATCAAAAAATAGGGTTACATTACGCCATTAAAAATAAGTTCGATATATTGGTTGTTCTGCCACCGGATGGAAAGTATTCACTCGCTCATATCTCAACTTTGATCAATGTATTCGTAGATTCCAAAGTCAGCCTTGCGTTGGGTTCGAGAATTACTCCAGGTTTAACATCCATCAAAAATGGAATGCCTGTTCTTCGTTTCCTGGGTATTAAAATACTGACAGGGTTTCAAAATTTTTTATTGAAAACCCGGTTTTCCGACTTACATTCTTGTTACCGAGCCTACCGTGTGCAAGCCCTCGCTACGATTCCATTTCAACTAAATACAAATGATTATCATTTCGATACAGAAATCTTTATTCAATTTTTGTTAAAAAAACTGAGTATGAAAGAGATTCCTATTCCTATATCTTATGATTTGAACGCCCCTTCTGAAAGAGGAATAAAGTACGCTTGGAATATTGTGTTATCTACATTGACTCCTATTTTTCACAGAGTCTCTTTGTTTTACGAGAGAAAATACGATGTTGTGGAAGGCAATTCAAAATACGCCTTGAAAACAGGCTTTCGCTCTTCACATCAATTTGCGATTGACAATGTCCCACCAGGATCAAAGGTATTAGATATTGGATGTGGAGATTCTTTGGTAGGCCAAGAGCTTAGAAAAAAGAATTGTCACGTAGAATCTATAGATGCGGAAGACCCTAAAGACGTAAAAACGATAAAATATTTTACTAAAATGGATTTAAATATTCCTAACCCTCCTATTGATATTGAAAGGTTCGATTATATTCTTTTATTGGATGTGTTGGAACATTTGGGAGAGCCAGAGGAATTTATATATCACTTAAGAGCAAAGGCCAATGGTAAAACTCCAACCTTTATAATTTCTGTTCCCAATATTGGTTTTTTCCCCATGCGCCTTCAGTTATTAATGGGAAGATTTAGTTACGGAATGAGAGGCATTTTGGACTTGGGGCACAGGAGACTTTTTACTTTTAAAACCATAAACCGGCTTTTAGATCAAGCTGGGTTTAAAATCACTCACCGTAGAGGTTTGCCCGCGCCCTTTCCCCTTGCTATTGGTTTGAATCCTTTCAGCAAATTTCTGCTCAATATCAATGGGTTTTTAATACGAATATTTCCTAAACTATTTTCCTATCAGTTTATTTTAATTTCCACGCCCTACCCAACACCCGAAGCCCTTCTTCGTTCAACAGCTCAAAATTCTCCAGAGCAAAATCATGAATCCAAAACTGTAAATGGTGAGTAGGGAACAACGGAAAAAACTATTGGTCTACCTAGCGGAAGAATGGGAAAAGTAGAGATAGATATTTAAGTCTAATTCAAACTTTATCTATTACAAAAATGAGGGCAAGGGAAAGCAGACTTAAACCTCTTCGTCTATTCGGCAAATTCTACCTATAAAGTGCTTGGATTTTTTATTACCCTCTTGATCATCTAAGGGTGACCGCCTGCGCTGCTCTTTAAACACCTTCTTAGGTCGGTTTCTTTGGTCTGCAGGAACAGGGGTTTCTTTTGGCACTTTTCTGATTTCATCTAGAAAAAGCATATGAACTCTCAAAGCTAAGGTCTATATAAAACGTTACGGCGCAACTTCTTGATAAATTAGCTTAAAACTCATATATTTTTAGATTTCTCAAACTTTGGGCAAGCCATTTCAATGCAGCATCGCGACATACTAGTGATTTTCTTGAAAAATGCTGATCACTCCCATCAATGCAATTGCGGTTGCGCTAAATAAATATAGAACGAGGCCGGTGCCATTATCACCGAACAGTTCCAGCCAATGACCTCGGTTAGAAACAAAGCCCCAATAGAAAATGAAAAAATAAGATAACAGCAGACCTGTTTTATATTTTCCACTAAACAGACAAAAGAAACACAGTAGAAACATCAATCCGATTTGCCCGAAGGAAATTATAAAAACCTTTTGCGCAAAAAAATCTACCAGCCCATTGATTCCATCCATAATTATCACCTGAAGCTTAATTAAATTGGTTCCCTGGAGGTTGCGGTCTAAAAAGATCCGCAACCCGTATGAAAATACTTTGCCAGGGTATTTAATTTAAGAGCAAGATGGATACCAAACTTTAGTGGAGAATTTTTGTATTAAGAATTTGAAAGTCTAACTAACGTTTTTTCACTGTATTTCAAAACAAAAAAAGTTTGTTAAAAAACAAACCAAAATAATTGTTCTAAATTTTTGAAGGAGGGGGAGTATGAATTTTTTTCAATTAGGGTATAAAAATTTACACATGATCAATTTTTTTAAATCGCCAGAGCGATAACTATTTCAATTGGATGAGGTGAGCCGCTTGACGTGAGGCCAGCTTCTTAATGCTGGCCAAAGTAAAAGAGATTGTTGAGCCTTTTACTATAAAGTCCGCCTATATTCCACCAAGGCGGTAGCCTTGTGGATTTTAAAGTTGGTATTGGTTGGATTCTGATTCAAACTTTTTTAATGCCTGAGAATAATCTTCCTGAGTGTCTATTTCAAAACAACCTTTCTCAGAAACTTGCCAAGGGTGAAGCTCGGTTGTTTTTGCGAACTCGGTGAATGGAATTTCCCATAGAACGGGACGAAACTCTTCTTCCATTTTTTCATACAGGTCAACAAAACGAGGAACATCTTTTTTGGAAAGCATGAAGAACCCGATCGCCTCACCCCCAAACCCGAAACCTGATTTTTCGTCATCCGTTAATGCGCGTTTGGTAATAAATGCATGAATGGCTCCTGAAGGTTTTAATAAAACTTTGGCACATTCCTCGTCATCAATATCTGTAGGAACCAATGCAAAGGAAGAGAGCTTGGCGTTTCTTACATAATCCATCAACGCTTTTGGGGGATACAGAACATCGCCATCAAGAACCAAAGTGTCGCTATTGCAGTGGCGCAGTCCCATCACCATTGAAAGGGTATTTCCAGTAGTAAGATAAACGGGGTTGTCAATGAAGTGAAGTTGCAACTCAAGCTTTAAACTCTGGGCATAACTTTTTACTGCTTCTCCATTATGCCCAAGAATCAAGTGGACCTTTTGAATGCCCAGGTTTTCCAGACATTTTAAATGTCGTGAAAGAAGAGTTTCTTCACCAAAAGGTAAAAGCGATTTATGCGGCAAGTCGCCTCTGTCCAACCGCGAACCGTAACCTGCCAGTAATATTATTGCTTCCACGAAATACCTGTATTTTTGGAGATTGAAATTTATGGTTAGTTAAGAACTAATTCCAAGGGCTCAATGATGGGGGCTGGTTGAAAAGTCCCGGCCTATTCACCGAGCATGAAAGTGGAGGAAGAATATCACAGCCACCGGCGGCTACGCCGGTTATTTACTGAAAGCCCAGAAGTGTGCCATAGGTGCATCGCTGCGAAACCTTCGATATTTTAGTAAAGTGTCCAATCCATCTGCGGTGCGCTCTACATTACTGGGTTCATCGGGGAAATCTCCCCACCCTTGTTCATTCTTAATATCGACCAACCAGCGAACGCCTTTTTCAATTATCGGGGTATACTTTTCTTTTGCTTTAAAAGTATCAGAAACCAGCATCAAATTCCGGCAGGCATCCATCGTGTGATCGGTGTTTTCATTATCCCAGCTACCATTTTCAGCCTGCTCTGCTATTAGGGAGTCGGCGGCTTCGAGGCACATCTTTTTTGCGAACTCGATACCATCCATGAAATAGGCTGGCACGAGGGTGTATTGCATTAAGTGGGCGGTGGTTTCAATTCCTGCGGGATGGAAAGTATCATCTTTCCATAATCCAGAGTCTTTTTGCCAATTGGAAATATATTCGAACCCGCGAATTCGTGCTTTGTTAATACGCTCATCGCCTTTTTTATCTTGCGTAACCTGGTAGATAGTAAGGAAGCAGGTTACAGAACACGTGGTGTCCAAATGCGACCACTCATCATCCGACCAATGCCCGTCTTCCTCTTGCATGGATAAAACATATTCCAGGGTTTTATCAACGGTGCTTTGGATTTCAGGATCTTTAAGAACCATATTTCCACGGCATAGTTTTAGTCCGACAAAAGTAGTAATCCACATAGAGGTTTTTTCTGTGTGCGATTCCTTCGACCATCCGCCATCTGGGTTTTGCACTTTTATACATTCTTTAAATTCCAGAGGCTTTTCAGCAGTAACATCCATATGAAGAATGCAACGCAACACATGCTCCAAAACTTCCATATCTTGCTCACCTTCGAGCAAGCTCCATTCACCTTTTTTAGATTCTATATAATCCCATTCACTTTGGATTAATGGGTTTAGTTCTTCCATGGTAATTGTGGTCATAATTTATTTTGGTTGGTTTAGAGATTGATCGAAATAATGAAGGAATATATTACAAAGTTTTTAATAAGCGTCAAGTCAAAATGGTTTCAATTTTCTGAACCAAAAATTTACAAGAGAAATGGTGTTGGTTCTAAAGCAAGGAAAGTATTCTTATTTAGAAGATACTAATTAGTTAACCAGCTTGGAATATCTTTTAGATATCCATCCTTTTTTTCCAGGCAAAAATTCGATCTGATACCATTCTCCGGTTTCTTGAAACATGGGTACAATAGTGGCAGTAGGCAATTGTGCAATAACTTCAGCTTTACTGGACGGATCTGAGCGAACTCGAAGCGGTGTGCTTTTTGTAGTGATTTTAACTTTCTTAGTCGGTTTTACCGCCGCCTTTTTCATTCCAGGCTTTACCTCTTTAGCCATTTCCTCCTTTACTTCTTTAGCAGGAGGATCATCCATAACCACAGGTTCTGGGTCCATTGAAGGTTCGCCTTCAGGAAACTCATCGGTATTTTCTTCCAATCCCATTTTTGGCTCAGCCACAATTTCGATGGTTTCTTCACTAATTACTGTGCCGGGCATGGAAGACTTCGGTGTTTCCATCGATTCGGGAATAAAAGGTTCCAGTCCCATATCTGTTTCAGTTGAGGGGCTGCTTTCTTCCATGGCTGGCATTTCGCCCATAGGAGACTGCTGAGGTTTCATCCGTGCAATTTGGCGACGGGCTTCATCGGAATTCTTGGGGCTATTGGGGTAGCGTGCGACAAAAACTTCGTAGTCTTCAAGAGTGTTAGATCGTTTTACTTGTTCAAAAATACGATCTTCCAAAGTTTCAATTTCCAAAGCCACTTTTTCGCGTTCCGGCTCTACAGAAAGCTCTGCGATGCGCTTTAAAAAATGAATTGCGGCATCATAGTCTTTATTCTCACGTAATAGCGTTACCTGAAACCGCAAGGTTCTCTTTAAATTATTTTTTATTTTGGAGTCAATGGGTTCGAGAGCTAACCCAGTTTCAAATGCAGAAATGGCTGGGGATAACTGATCGTTCGTGTAGTGCGCCATTCCCAGATTGTTATAACCTCTAAACGACCTGGGGTTGTTTGTTAAAAAGCGTTTCCAGAGGTCTATCGAAGATTCGAGCTTGTTACTTTTTTGTTGCTGTAATGCCAGGGCAAATAATTCTCGCTCCGCTTTCAGCATATGTTCAGGCGGCATTTCAAAATAGGGATTTATGGTATTGGGAGTCGTAACGCAAGCCCAGGTGCTGAGCATCAAAATCCCTATTAATAAACGCCAAACGGTTATTTTATTCATAAAATGAATACTACTCTTTTTTATTTTTTCGTCAATATAACTTGACTTGTGTTAAATATGAAATAATCTTATCGTAACATGATCACTGGGGGCGTTTTTAAACTGAGAGTCCTTTTCTGGACGACCCTTTGAACCTGATCTGGATCATACCAGCGAAGGGAAGTGAAGCCATCTGAAAAGATACGCTGCATTTCCCTGTTGGATCGGGATGCGGCTTTTTTTATGCCTTCCTTTTTATCCTCTTCAGGTTTTAATTTAATATCGATTAGGTTTTTCAAAGGCTTAAAAAAACCTATCAACTGTTTATCTCGGAGAATTTTTCGTGGAATTGACCATCAATGGGGAAAAACGAGAAATAAAAGAAAGCCAGAATCTGGCTGATCTGGTAAAAGAGCTGGATATCCAGGCACCCAATTTTGCGATGGCCTTGAACCAGCAAGTGGTTCCTCGGTCAAAATACGATTCCACCGCTATTAAAGACAACGACCAGGTTGAAATCGTTCATGCGGTCGGAGGCGGTATTTAATCAATACTTTCATTTTAATGTTTGGGAGATTATGAGCAACAATAAAGAATTCATGAAGATAGGGGATAAAACTTTCACCTCCAGGCTGATTGTCGGCACAGGAAAATACAAAGACTTTGAGGAAACCCGGCAGGCCATAGAAATCTCCGGTGCGGAAATGGTCACTTTGGCTGTGCGTCGTATTGAGCTGGATAAAAATAAAGACTCCATCCTCAATCACCTCGACCCTAAAAAATATACTTTTCTTCCCAATACTGCAGGTTGCTATTCCGTTAAGGAAGCAGTTATGACTTGTGAGTTGGCAAGAGAGGCAGGGCTTGGCAATATCGTAAAAGTAGAAGTGATCGGTGACGAGAAAACCCTGTTCCCAGATAATGAAGCAACTCTGGAAGCTTCGAAACTTTTAATCAAAGACGGATTCCACGTTCTTCCCTATTGCACTGACGATGTCGTTCTCTGTAAAAAATTGGAAGATGCAGGTTGCTCCGCGGTCATGCCACTGGCTGCCCCCATCGGGTCGGGATTGGGCATACGTAATCCATACAATATTAAGTTGATTCTTCAAGCGGTAAAATGCCCCGTCATCATTGACGCCGGAGTCGGCACCGCATCTGATGCCAGTCGCGCAATGGAACTGGGTGTTGCAGGAATTTTGATGAACACCGCTATCGCTGGCGCGAAAGATCCATTGAAAATGTCCATGGCAATGAAAATGGCAGTGGAGTGTGGGCGCATGGCTTATGAAGCAGGAAGA
>JAJDAV010000091.1 GCA_029261695.1 Nitrospinaceae bacterium
GTGTCGTTCGGAGAACAACAATACGTAAAAGATCGCTCATACTTGTACTGATCACGGTAGACTTCTTCCCACCGTCGGTCAGGATAGGATTCCAGCGGATTCCCGACTTTTACTACGGGTTTCAGCTGCGCTCCAACCCTCCTGCTTGTCAATGCCATAGCTGTCGCTACACCAGCACTCACCTGCAAGAATTTTCTTCTGTTTAGCCTCATAATATCTCCTATATAAAACAAAACATTAAAACAAAGAATCTCCAAAACCATCATTCGAGATTCCACAAACTTCCCACAAACACTAATTTAATCTATAAATCATCCAAACTAGCTTCAAGGAACCACCCATTTAAAAGAAAGTTTTCCCTTAAACAAAAACCCGACTGCATCAATATTCTTCCAGCTTAATTTCAGGGTTATCCTAGTCTCACGAAAACTATCACCTATCAAAGATTCTTGAAATCATCAGAAGTGTTATTTAATGTAATAAAAAATATGAAACGTATGTAGCAACTTAATGCTCAAGGGACATCGTGGATATATATGAAAGCTTTGTGGTCTATAATGAGGAAAGCCGGGCTAGGAGCAACAGGTCATAATCTTTCACCAAAAACGAGCATTTGAAGAGCACGATGAGAAAAGGATGACATGGTTTTTTAATCTAGAACTTAATTACTCAATCACCTTATATCAAATGAAAATATTAAATCATGCTGCATAAAGTTACTTAACATGCCCCTTCAAAGACAAAATTTCTCACTCATAATTTATTACTCAATGGTATGGACTATTGCATTTTTTATTTTCGCGATAGACCTTTATCTTCCATTGGGGGTGGCCGATGGCAGCCTTTACGCAAGCCTGGTTTTAATAGGACTATTGGCATTCAACAGAAAGCTAATGATTGTTGGAGCAATTCTGGGAACAATCCTGACTATTTCAGGATATTTTCTTTCCCCACCTGAAGGAGAGGAATGGAAGGTTTTAACCAACAGAATGATTGCCATTTTAACTATTTGGATGACAGCTTTTATTTGTTTAAAAAAACAGAAAGTCGATATTGAATTAGAAGAAATTCGTCTTGATCTTGAAAAGCGAGTAATGGAAAGGACCCAATCCTTAAACGAAACAACAAAAATTCTCGCTACAAAAAATGACTACCTTCACATCCACAAGGATATCGCAGAAAAAGTGAATAAAAATCTGGATATTGTGGAAACATTTCAATTCTGTTTAAAGCATATCTGCACTTTAGCAGGTGCTCAGGTAGGGCATCTATACCTGGCCGAGAATAGATATTCTGATCGGCTGCTACCAGGTAAAATCTGGTATATGGATAACGAGTTGGAGTTTCAAAGTTTTAAAGAACTTACAGAAATGCAAATTTTTGAATCTGGAGTCGGGTTGCCGGGAAGAGTCCATGAAACCAAAAAACCAGTTTGGATTGAAAATATTAACAAGGATATCAATTTCCCCAGAACCAACGAAAATAAGGAATTGCCAATAGTTTCTGGTTTCGCATTCCCGATTTTTATTGGCGAAAAAATCACAGGTGTAATGGAGTTTTTTTTCAACTCACAACAAAACTCTGACGATGGACTTTTAGAATTATTGGAACAAACAGGGATTCAAATAGGACGCGCTTTTGAAAAAAGATTCTCTGAAGAAGACCAGGAAAAACTTCTTCTATCATTAAAAGAACGTGTCAAGGAATTAACCTGTATGAGTGAAGTAGAAAAACTAATAACAGTGAGTCAGAAAATTGAAGACATATTATGTTCAGTAGAGAAACTGATTGCACCCGCCTGGCAGTTTCCAGATTTACTGTTGACTCAAATCATTTTCGAAGGAAAAGTCTATGGAGTTGAAAATTTTCCAGACACTCCATGGGTTCTCTCGACTGATATATGGGTCAATGGAGAAAAAAAAGGATCTATCACAATTTGTTACACTGAAGCCCCTCCAGATAAGGCGAATTCGGCTTTTTTAGACGAAGAAAAAAATCTTTTGACCTGGTTGGGGCAAAATTTGAGCAGTGTAGCAAGCAGATTGGCCAATGCCACTGAGTTGGAAAATTCTAATATCGAATTGCGCACCCTATACAATAAACTTGAAATTATCAGAGAAGAGGAAAGAGCTCGTATCGCCAGGGAAATTCATGATGAACTTGGGCAGGCACTCACAATCACCAAGCTCGATCTAGCCTGGTTGAAATTTAAAACCCAAAATAGTTCAAGCGAAATAGAAAAAAAATTAAATGGAATGATTCAGCATATTGATATCACATTCCAAGAATTAGACAGGATCACCTCTGAGCTACGCCCGCATGTTCTTAATATCATGGGTCTATTTGAGGCAATAAGACAGGAAGCCGATAAGTTCTCCAATCTTACAGGTATACAATGTGAAATCCATCTTCCTGAAAAAAATCCCGTTCTTCATCCAGATCTTTCCACAATGATTTTCAGGGTAATTCAGGAGACCCTTACAAATATCATCAAACATTCAGGCGCAACCCTGGTAAACATCCATTTTGTTAAAAGTGGCGACTTCCTTAACCTGATTATCACGGATAATGGAAAGGGAATAGAAGCAGACAGGGTTTATAATCTGAACTCCTTCGGCTTGACAGGAATGAGAGAACGGGTTAAAGACTGGGGTGGCGATTTTAAAATAAGCGGCACTAATAAGAAAGGAACTGAAGTCTCCATACAAGTTCCCTTACTTGAAACTTAAACCAAATGAACAAAAAAAAGACAAAAATAATTATCGCAGAAGACCATGCGGTTGTACGAAGAGGCGTCAAGGATATAATATCCGAACTGGATGAGTTCACGGTTGTTCAAGAAGCACGCAATGGCAATGAAGTACTGGAAATATTAAAAAATACAGAAGCGGACATGATCTTATTAGACATCGGCATGCCAGAAAAAAGCGGGTGGGATACCATGATGCACATTAAAATGGAAAAACCCAATTTAAAGGTATTGGTATTTAGTGTTTACCCGGAAAGCGAATATGCTCTTCAATTCATCAAAGCCGGAGCATCAGGATATGTGTGCAAAGCCAGCGCACCGGATGACCTTGTTCAGGCGCTGAAAACAGTTGCATCTGGGAAAAAATATTTTGGCCCTGCTTTAACAGAACAACTGGCCAATCAATTAACCGAGGGTGAAAGCAAGGCTAATCAATTACCTCACGAGCTACTTTCTCCCCGAGAGTTACAGGTTTTATGCTTAATCGCCTCAGGAGAAACAGTAAGAGAAATCGCCCAACAACTTTTTTTAAGCATACCTACAGTAAATACCCATCGTGCGCGAATATTATCCAAAATGAATTTAAAAAATAACGTTCAATTGGCTCAATACGCATTTACGCACAAACTCTATATAAAAAATTAACTTGTAATTTAACCAGCTAAAACAACCCCTTCCATCAATTAGGATAGGCACAGAGCAATCTTTCTAATTGCCTCTCAATCTTTTCCGCTATCAGTCCTCAACAATAAATTGCCACGCCTTATAGTATTTTATGTGACATGAGTTCATAAAATTTATCAGCAAAAAATAAATTTCTGATTATTTACAATTTTAACCAGAATGCTAAGTTAGCGTCATGGTTTACTTGTTAATACTTACTTAAGTACTCCACCTTGGATAGAAGTTTTGGTCGAACATCTATTCTTACGTCTGAAAGCGGGAGGGGATACCCTCCCGTTTTTTTTTGGTTCCACAAGCCCCCCCCTACTCTCGAAGAACAACAAGTTTCACCTATCCTGCTCCCAAAGTCGATAAATCCCTTATACAATCAGAGTAAAGGCCTACGCAGAAAATGCAGAACTATTAAAGTCTGCTACAGACTATCCAAAATCCAAAACGAAGTTAGGCGTTAGCTGAAAGTTTTGAAGGGTTAAAGTTAGGGGGGTGATTTCTCTTGAGGCTATTTTCTTAACACGAGGTGGCAATAAAAAACTTCTGCATGAACTTATTTTTTGGTTCCCTACTATTAGAGAGTAAGGTCCATTTTATCATTACGGGCAACTAATAATGATCCCAGGAATTCTTTGGGAGAATCCTTTTTCACAACGAACTCTTGCGGCACATTCCATACTCCTGAAGCACTAACTAGAAATGGAAGATACCAGATTAGGCCATACAGGCTGGAGTCCGGGTTAACCTTTAAAGATATCTCCATATTGGTGGTGGTACGAGGCCCGACTCGGCGGGTCAAAACATTATATTTTGTTCGCTTGTCCCATTCGCCATCAAATATTTCAATAAAAGGCTTACCGATCAACTCTTCAGGTTCATAACCTAAGATGCTGGCCGATTGATTCACGTAACTAATGATTCCATCAGGGTCTACTTGTAAAATCAAGTCGGAGATCGACTCAACAATCCTGCGGTATTTTTCTTCACTCCGTATCAGTTCCCCGTATCCAGAATCAATGACATCAAGATCTTCCCGGTTTCTTTTTGACAGAGTTGTCAAAATTTCCCAAACTACTTTCGTGTTGGAACTAATATAATTTGAAAAGGCCCCTTTTTCTACTTCCAGCAACAATGAATCTGAAACGGCTCTAACACTTGCCGAACGGGGTTTAGATTCCAACAGCGACATCTCACCAAAAAAATCGCCAACTTCCATAAACGCAATGTGTTTATTTTGTTTGTAAACTTCTAGCTTTCCATCGAGGACGACATACATGCTTTCTTTAAAGGATTTTTCCTCAAAAAGAATCTCATCCGCCTGCAATGAAACACTCTCACAAGCATAGAGGAGATACCACAGGTCATCATCATCAATAAATTTTGAAAATGAAACCTGTTTTAAAGCAGCTATTTTCTGGTTTGCAGTCATGATGTACAAAGTTAAATGTAGGTTAAGCAGGATACTCGCCTAGAAATAATATACGCTTGTTCGATTAGGCTGGCAATATAAGAATGAAGCGAAGGATAAAACACCGGAACCTGCCTGGAATGCCTAAAATATGGGATAGATGACTACCAGCCAAGTTCTTTAATCGCCTTTACAAAGGCCTCGATTATTCTATTGGTGTCAACTTTACTGCCTTCGCTATCTTCGGTTTGCTTAGAATCTTGAACACGAATTTTTAGTCCAACACCTTCAATGGATTCGATAACAATTGTTTTGTCCGGGTCACTTCCGTCGCGTTTCGTAATGCGAATCTCATGTGTTGCATCCCCTCCCCCCTTAACAGTGCTGGCAAATGAATTGTCTATTATATAGAGACAAAGATTACTGATAGCCGTCATGTTTTGCAGTTTGCTGGCATCTTCTGACGCTAAAACCAGATAAAAATCTGCAAGTTTTTCCCATTCTTTATCCCCTTCTCCCATCTTCTCTCCTTAGGTCTATTTGTATTTTTTATAATACAGGAAAAATCGCCTCCCTGAGTGAGGTAATACCTGAATCTCACCGAAAATTTCAAACCGATTTCTGGTTCCAAAAATTTATAGAGGTAGACAATATGACACCACCATCGCTTTCTTTAACTTCCCTACTCTTAAAGGGATCATAATAAATAGATATCTTCCACTTACATAAGAAAGAAATTTATGGCAGAGCATAATTTAGGAAAATGGCAACATGTTCGCGATGGGCAAGGCAAAACTTATACTATCGGTGAGCAGCAGATAGCCATGTTTAGCATTGATGGTGAGCTTTTTGCTTTTGACGATGAATGCCCGCACGTGGGAGCTTCTTTGGGAACCGGTAAATTAAGCGGGAAACTGGTGACCTGCCCCGCCCATGATTGGCAATTTGATGTAACCAATGGCGAATGTATTACTATCGACAGGTGTGACGACGGGTGTTATGTTGACACCTATCCCGTAAAGATTGAAAACGACGAGATCATTTTAAGCCTGCCTTCTTAAACCATTTTTTAAGAAG
>JAJDAV010000092.1 GCA_029261695.1 Nitrospinaceae bacterium
TTTTGCGGTTTATAATTAGATATGACGCAGATGGGAATAACGAAACTAACTCGAATATTTTTTTACCTTTTATTATTTCTTTCGAGCTTTTTAATATTTGACTCCCAAACGGTAGTAATTGTCGTTCTCTTTGCTGTTTTCGCATTAGAATATTTTTTAGCGAAATCAGAGAATAAAAATAATCTTTAGTCCCCCAAATCAGGATTTCCATTAATGAATATATCTGGGCAAAATCGAAAAATGAAAGTGGATTTTAAAACACCAATTCAGTATTTCCTCAATCTGAATAATGAATCCTATCTTTTAAATTCTTATATAGGCAGTAAATTAAAAATTAAATGGCAGGGAGTTATTACCTGTATCGAATGCGGACGGAAAACTAAAAAATCCTATGATCAGGGCTATTGTTTCGTCTGTTCACGCGATTTACCCGAAAACGAAATGTGTTCTGTGCGCCCGGAATTATGTGACCATAAAAATGGCAATGAAGCTGCTCAGGAGTTTTGGAGAACTCATTGCAATATTGATCATTTCGTATATTTGTCTTTGACCAGTGGCGTTAAGGTGGGAATCACTCGGCATTATAATATCCCCGATCGCTGGATAGATCAGGGGGCGGTTAAAGGCTTGGTTATAGCTAAGGTGCCGGAACGAATTCTTTCTGGAAAAATTGAGGTTGCTGTCTCAAAAAATTTCGCGGATAAAACCAACTGGCGAAAAATGCTAAAAGGGGAATGTGAAGATTTTGATTTGAAGGAGTATCGTGAAAAAGCTCATGAGCTATTCCCTGAAGATATGAAATGCTACGCACTCGAAAATGAAGAAATTCAGGAACTGGTTTATCCGGTACAATCCGCACCGGATAAAATAACCAGTCATAATCTAGATAAGATTCCTGAATTTGAAGATACGCTAACAGGGATTAAAGGCCAATATCTTATTTTCGAAACCCGAGTTATAAACCTAAGAAAATACGCCGGTTATCATCTCGAGTTTGATATGACCACCGTTCCCTGAAGATTAAGCTTCTTGAGTAACCATTTTCCCGATGAATGCGGGTTCAGTGCTATCGCTTGACTCAGCTTCGTGAGCGGGATTGGGTATTAGCTTTGCAACTTTAATATCTTTAGCTAAACCGAGCTTTTCAAGTAGGCTGAGAGCCCACCAGGTCATATCAATTTCCCAAGGACGCAACCCGTGGCGCGCTGATTTTGGAAATGCGTGGTGGTTATTATGCCAACCTTCACCCCATGCCAAAAGCCCCACCCACCAACAATTTGTAGCAAGATCGTCTTTAAGCGGGAAGGTGACATAGCCGAACGTATGTGCAGCACTGTTTACCAGCCATGTCGAATGATAGGCCACTACCAGACGTACAAATATGCCCCAAACCACCCATGGGAAACCGCCGATAGCATAAAGCATAAGACCGAAAACGATTTGAATAATGATGAAGTAACTATCCATAAATTTATAAACTTTGTCAGTGCTGAAATCTTTTGTGTAGTCGTTCAGAATTTTTTTGTCGTCAAACTTGGAATGAGTGAATAGCATCCATGTAAAATGGGACCACCAAAATCCCTTTTCAGCACTATGTGGATCTTCAATAGTATCTGAACCGGCATGATGCATTCGATGTTGTCCAACCCATTTGATGGGGCCGTTCTGGCAAGCAAGGGTTCCGCAAAACACTACAAAATAAGCCAACCATTTAGGTAAAGTAAAACCGCGGTGAGTCAAAAAACGATGAAAACCCAAACAAATTCCTATAGACGCTGTTAACCAGTACATGAAAAACATTAAGGCGACAGCACTCCAGGAAAACGCAAAAGGAAAAAAGGCAAACAAAGCCATCCCATGAATCAAGATAAAATGTGTGAGAGCAATGGGATTGAACTTGAGCGAATAATTGGGAATTGGTTTGGTTGTCATGAAGTGGCCTCTATAATTTCAATTATTTTAATAGCTCTATGTTATCCTTATTCAAGGGTATCTATGTGTAAAACTTATGTAATATTGACCATTTTCAGAGTCTGAAGGTGGAGAACAAATCGTGGTTCAATTTTCACCTAAGACATTGGTAAAATGGGGGGAATATGGGAACTTGCATGTGTAGAAATGTGGAGTTATTGAGTGAATAAGATACGTGCATTGTTTCACCCCATTATGGTTTTTATTGGGGTGCAAATTGCCTGGATCGTTTTAATGGCGGTCTGGATAAATTGGTATCTGGAAAACAATCTTTCCATAAAAGAGTTAGCCCAGAAAATTCGCCCGGATTTATTTACAGCGGAAGTTGAGTGGTTGATTCTGTTCGAAGGTTGTTTTTTAATGCTCCTCATTTTGGCTGGAGTGTATGTAATTTTTGTCTACTGGAATAAGCAAAATCGTTTGAATCAAATGCAAAGCAATTTTGTCGCCAGTGTATCGCATGAATTAAAATCTCCTCTTGCATCTATTCAGCTTTATTTGGAGACATTAAAGTACCAAGAGGTTTCTAAAGACGAAAGTAAAGATTTTGTCGAAACAATGTTGTCTGATACATCTCGTCTTTCTTCTTTGATAGAGAATATTCTGCAATCCAGCAAGGCCGACCCAAAAAGTATGGAGCTGCAACTGGAAAAGGTGGATCTTGCAAAATTTTTATCACAAGTGGTAGAGGACCACAGACGACAATTTGAAGAAAAAAAATGCGATGTTAAATTGCAGTTGGATGCTTCCCCAGTATTAACATTGGATAGAAAAGCTCTGCAGATGGTGTTTAATAATCTTATCGGAAATGCATTGCGTTATTCTCCTGTCGGTTCAGAACTTAAAATTCAACTTCACAGGTCTGGCAGGTTTTGGGATGTTGATTTTGAGGACAAAGGAATTGGATTTGAAAAAAAGGATATGAAAAAAGTCTTTAAGAAATTTTATAGAGTACAAAATGAAGATACCCGGAATATCGAAGGAGCGGGGTTGGGGTTATTCATTTCCCGGGAGATTGTAAAAAATCATAAAGGCAAACTAAAGGTTATGAGTGCCGGGCGAGGCCAGGGATCAGTGTTTACCGTATCTCTTCCGGTAAGTCGTGGTTTAACTGTTTGATAGGAAAAACTCGAAAATAAATTTCTATGAATGAAGCAAAAAAAATTCTGGTTGTAGAAGACGAATCGCACTTGGCAAAAGGGTTGCAGTTTAACCTGGAACGCGAAGGCTATATCGTTTCCTTGGTAGATAACGGCCAATCTGCTATTGAACTGCTCGGTGAACAGGTCTTTGATTTAATGATCCTCGATATAATGCTACCCAAGCTAAATGGTCTCGAGGTTGCCAGGCGGGTGCGTAAAACCGATCTGCGTTTTCCTATATTAATGTTGTCTGCAAAATCTTCTGATGAAGACAGGCAGTTAGGGTTGGAAGCAGGTGCCGACGATTATCTAACCAAACCTTTTCATTTGCCAGAACTGTTGCTTAGGGTTAAAGGGATTTTGCGAAGATGGGAGTGGTATAAAGAGCCGGTTCATGACCAGGAAATATTTCATTTTGGTGATATGTGGATTAACTTTATCAATGGCAGAGCAAAGGGTAGCTCAGGAGAATTCTACTTGACCGCCAAAGAAGCTTTGTTGATGCGTTTACTGGTTTCACAAAAAGATAGTATCGTGAGCCGTGAAGAGCTTTTGGAGAAAGTCTGGGGTTACGATCCGCAAACAGAAACCCGGACCGTTGACAATTTTGTCGCTCGACTAAGAAAATATTTTGAGAAAAAACCGCAGTCTCCTCGCTATATCATCACTCACCGTGAAAAAGGATATGAGTTTAAGTCCTGACCTTTTTATATGAGTTTATTTTTTTAAAATCTTTTTTTTGTTGGGCAAGAGGCCGCATCCAATTAGTGACTCGGGGACTGGGGTGATAGAGAGGGAAAAGGATAAATTCAGGTGACTTGAGCTTTTTTGCAACTTCTTTATTGAGTTGATATTTGGTTCCCAAAAGAAGATTGAGTGCCTGTAACCCTACGGAGCCTAGGGTCACAACAATCTGTGGACGAATGAGTTCCAGAGTTTCTTTCAGAAATTGTGAACAGTTTTTGATTTCGCTTGCCTTGGGTCGGCGGTTGCTGCCATTTTCCAATGGATTGCACAGTGCGGCATTGGTTATAAAGACTTCATCGCGACTTAGTCCAATATGTGCCAGGAGTGTTTCGAAGTTTTCCCCCGATTTATCCCCATGAAAAGGAATACCTGTGCGTCCAGCCCCTAAACGACCGGGAGCTTCAGCTACGAAAACGATTTCTGCATTCAGGTTGCCGTTGGCGGAGCTTAATACTGCAGGTTGGTCTGCAAGGGCAGGGCAAACCCGGCAACCCGCTGCTTTCTTTTCTAATTTTTTGAATGCTGAGGTTTTAGGTGCTGTCTTTTTCATCGCCTGGCTCCTCATCTTCCTCTTCGTCTACAACGCGGCAAACGACGAGAAAGCCGATGATCAAGACAACGCTGGCAACTAGTGTGAACAGTATGTCCATTTAAAACGGTTTGATGGTTGCGAGATAAATCATACAAGCACCTACTATGAAGATAGCTATATGTACCATCATCGCATATTTTTTGGGAAGAACGGCTTCTTTAATCTGTTTTCCGTTTTGAACTCCCAGTGCAATTAAAATGATAAGTAGTGCTAATTTCCAGTGAATCCATTTCCCTTCAGAAAAGGCCCCGGTTTTAACGGCGAGAACGATACCGGATATTAAAGTAACTCCGAGTATAGGATAGTAGATGAATTTATGAATGCGAGACTGAGTTTTCTCAAGTCCTTTGGCTTCTTCCGCAGATTTTAACCGCAGTCTAAAAACTACTGTCAGGGACTGAAGGAAAAGAGTGCCTATGACCAGGCACATTGAAATCATATGTAGAGTAAGAAAGAAATTTTTCATTTTATGGTTTTTTATTTAAGGGTTTTCTGGTTCTGGGGCTTCAGGGTCGGCAAACCAGTAGACTCGGCTGGAGATAATTAACGCCATGCCAATACCACAATATATGGCAGCGACCACTATATAGCCGCCAAGATATTGGTTGAAGGACCGAAGCATTATTCCAAGACCCATCATCATAGGAATCAGAAAATAAAAGGGTTTGGAAAAAATATCTTGTATGCCTACGGGGTCAATTAAATTATGGATTCGGGCTTTATTGCGATGAGCTGTTTTACTCAATACAAATTTCCCTTTAACCAGACCAATTAGACCTGCAATTATTCCAGAGATGGTGATGGCGATTTCAGTGGAGTTCTGCTCGATTTCTGCAAGATGATATAAACCCAACCCACGGACAACAAGAACAAAGCCAATAATGCACCATAGGCCTCCTGCAATTGTAGTAAGTCGCTTTTTATTCAATCTATACTCCCAGGAATTTTAAATTAGATGATGTGTCGGGCAAAAAGGTTTTTTTCTGGGCGAAGAATTACTTATTTTAGCATTTCACCGCGAACCAGACGTACGGTCATGCGACCACTTTTACTTTTATATAAGGGCCTGAACTCTCCATTTTTAAAATCAAATATGGTCCCTTCGTGTCCCGTTTCACCTTTCAGCCATACCGTTGACAATCCTTCAGAAGGAAACGCCGACCACAGGTGAGTTTCTTTTCCGTATTTGTCCTGATTGCATACTTCTTCACTATAAAGAGATAGTATTTCATCCTCGACAGGCAGTCGCCAGTCCTGAAAACCGCCAAGCTTTATATCATTCAAGTTATGCGACATATCTTTAGCCTCATCCCATGAAAACCATTTTGCTTCCCTTTGCCAGGCGTCTTCGCGCATCCAAGTAAGTTGAGTTGTGGAATCCGTCACGGTGCCATCCTGATTATCGATGAATCTTTCAGTTGCAGACATAATAGTTAAGTACTTTGAATGTTAGAGGGAATATCGTCCAGATCAATTTGAGCTAATCTTTTTTGCAGGTATTCCAAGTCAAACTTTGGATGACCATTGAATTCTTTTTCTCCAAGGATTTTATTGAAAGATGAACTAAGGAGGAAATTAGACCACGCAATCAAGGGAGTTCCAAGTAAAATCCTTTTTACCTGGCTTCTCGAAATTTTAACAGGAGCGCTCGAGCTTAACAATGCCGGATTATTATGAAGGGCTGCGACAGTTTTCATAGCCATCCATAATGGCCATATGCAAAACAGTCGCAAGGATGTTTCGGTTCTGGGTATAGCGAGTGTGAATTTTAATGCATCTTGCAAATGCCCGTTGGTTTTGCAGAGTAACTTTTCAAGTATTTGTAGGTTTTTCTCAACTGATTTTCCTGAATGAAATTCATCAACAGTGAGTCCATTTTCGGTTATCAGACTTTCTGGGATATAGGACCAGCCTCGGTCCCGGTCTGCCATTACATCTTTCGAAATATTGGTCATTTGTAGACCGAGACCAAATGAAACGGCATTTTCTTTCATTAGTGTTCGAGCCGATTCGGAGAGTAAGGGAAGATTTTGAAAGAAAAGATTGCACAACATTTCTCCTACAACTCCAGCAACAAAGTAGCAATACTCTTCCAGTTCTTCTTCGTTTTCCAAAGGTGTAATTTCCCCAAATTGAAAACGATTTTGAAAGTGAGCCATGCCTTTTGCCATTCTGGAGACAGAGGGGATGATCTGGTCTTGATGGTTCTCTTTTAGGGAATCAAAAACATTGAAAACTCTTTTAATGTTTATTAACAGATCTAAATCGCTTTCGCTGCCGTCGACGATGGCACAATCTTTTATCCATTCGTCAATGTGGCTTTGGCGATATTCCCGGTTTTCTATTAACCGTGAAAAATCAAAAAGCAGTTTGATTTTAATTTTAGGGTCTAACAGGGCGGCGTCTTCAACGGTATCAACAGTTCGGCAAAACAGGTAAGCGATTAAAATGCTGCGATGAAGCTCACCTCGCAATACTTTGATATTAAGAGCAAAGGTTCGGCTCACCTTTGGAAGTGTTTGATGGCAATAAGTCCAGTCGTCCATTTTACAAATTAGGAATGTCCTTTAACATTTTGCGTATTTATGGCAGTCAAGCTGTTAAAGGGAGTTTGGAAATTTGGGGAGCTTGTTTGCCAATAACTAGATATTTCTAGGATTGAATATTGGGAAATTTTCAAGAGGTGAGTGATGTGTGGCCTTCTACTTCTTTGGCAATTTCCAAAATTCTAGTATGGACTTCATTGATGACATTTTCAGGAGTGCTGGTGCCAGCGGTTATTCCTACATGTTGCCTGTCAATGAACCAGTCTTTATTCAATTGGTCAAACGACTCGATATGGTGAGCTTGGATTCCTTTTTCATCACAAACATGAACCAGCTTTTTGGTGTTGGATGAATTGAAGCCGCCAATAACAATCATTAAGTCGACTTGATCTGCAAGCTCGTGGACGGCTACTTGGCGGTCATGAGTAGGCTGGCAGATTGTATTTACAAATGCCACATCATCGACATATTCGAGAGCGCGAATTTTATTCACCAGCGCTTCCACTTTGTCTCTTTGCTGAGTTGTTTGGGTAACAATTCCGAGTCGGCGATTCCCGGATGCATTTATTTTAGGAAAGTCTTCTTCATTATTAATGACGAGATGATCATCCAGATCACCCACTATTCCTTTAACCTCAACGTGGTCTTTTTGGCCGATTACCACGGGAAAGTATCCTTTGGATACCAGCGATTTAATGGTTTGATGAACCCGCATTACCAAGGGGCAACTGGCATCATAAACAGTGAATCCTGCTTCATGGAGTTTTTCTTTGGTTTTTTCAGCTGCTCCATGTGCAGTGATCATCACTTTTTTAGTTTTGATTTTATCAATTTCTTCAATTCCTGGCACTAAAGACACACCATTTTGTTTTAGAGATTCACTGACCTGAGGGTTGTGAACCAGTTGACCCACAATTGTCAGTTCGTTGTTGAACTCAGGGGACATTGCAAGATTGATAGCATCTTGAACTCCAAAACAGGTGCCCATAGCACTGGCTAGAGAGACTTTCATTTATATTTTTCCTTTAATGGCAGTGAGCCAAATAAATAAATTTAAAGTTGAATGATAACAAACTGTTTCCGGGTTTTAAATAAAAAACATCCTATTTTATCAGGAGATTTTTTATCAATTGCCAACTGGTTTGGCGGCCAATATCGGCAATGGATTCTGTTAGCGGTATGTTTTTAGGGCAAACTTCAACACAAACTTGTGCATTCCCACAATCGGTGATTCCACCTTCCCCCATAACGGCATCAAGCCGTTCTTCCTTGTTCATGCTTCCTGTGGGGTGCAGATTGAAAAGTCGAACTTGATTGAAGGTTGCCGCTCCCATGAACGAATTATTTAGAGTGAATTGAGGGCAAGCTTCCAGACAACAACCGCAAGTCATGCATTCTGACATGACATAGCGTTTGGCGCGATCCGAATCTGGCATGGTGGCCCCTTCGCCTATATCATGGGAACCATCAATTTCAATCCATGCTTTGACTTTTTTTAGATTCTCAAACATTCGGCTACGGTTGACTTGCAGATCGCGAACAACCGGAAACTTGGACATTGGCTCCAGAGCAATGGGCTGTTCCAGATTGTCTACCAGTGCGGTACAGGCCTGCCGAACTTTTCCATTGATGACCATGGTGCAGGAACCGCAAACTTCTTCAAGGCAATTGCAATCCCATGTCACCGGATTTACTGTTTTTCCTGCCTGGGTGGTGGGATTCTTCTGGATTTCCATCAGGCAGGAAATGATGTTTGCAAACGGTTTAAAAGGGACTTGGAAGTTTTGCCAGTAAGATGGCGAACCGGGCTTGTCCTGGCGTTTGATTTTGAATGAAATTTTTTTATCTGTCATAGTTTTAGGAATGCGTTGGCACTCTAAAAAATTGTTGTTTTAAAGACCTTGCAATAATAATTAAGATCCACTCAGGATTTGTTAATCATATTTTCTTGGTCTGGGTGTTATCAAAGAGGTATTCACCTCTTCATAGGTAATGTCAGGCTTATTATCTTTAAATTGAGCTACTGTAGTTTTTAACCATTTAACATTGTTTTCTTCGAACCGTTTCATGTATTCCAAATGACCTTCGGGAAACTTGTTCTCTGAAATTTCGCCATACTGTTTTTGTTCCAGATAGTCGATGTATTCATGTGGATCAAAATCTTTGGGCTGTTTCAAATCAAAGTCGGGTTTGTAATGGCTGCCACGAAATTCGTCCCGCAACAGAGCACCTTTCGTAATTATTTTGGAAAGGTGGATCATACAGAATAATTGGTTAATGAAACTCGGAGAAGGATTTGCCCAATCACTTGTGTCAACACACTCCACATCTTTAAACCGGTCTTCGATATCATTGATAGCTTGAGTTGCTTTTTCGAGAGACTCGTTGTCACGCACGATAAGAACATTGGCTAGCATGACCTCCCCCAACTCCTGATGTAACTGATAGGGGTTTTCATGACCTTTCATTTTCTTGATTTCTTTGAAACGAGTTTTCCAATGGTTGCGTGCGTCATCGAATACGGTGGAGGGAATGTCATCAACCGATTTCTCCAGCGAATCGGTATAATTCATAATTCCTCGGGCCATCATTAACCCAGTGTAGATACAACTCAATAATGAATTTGCTCCCAATCTGTTTGCACCGTGATACTGATAGTCGGCCTCACCCGCAGCGAAAAGTCCTGTGATAGAAGTCATTTGGTTTCTGGGCGAACCGTGATCGATCAAACCATGCTGGTCGGGACCATAATCAGTCCAAAGACCTCCCATGGAATAATGCACCGCTGGAAAAATTTTCATGGGTTGTTCACGAGGATCTACCCCTGTGAATTTAGTATAGATATCCATGATGCCGCCCAGTCGGTTGTCCAGAAACTCTCTCGACTTATGAGTTAGATCGAGATAAACCATCGGATCGCCACTGACTCCCATTTTCTGATTGTATACGATGTCATAAATTTCACGGCTCGCAACATCTCTTGGAACAAGATTTTTAAACAGGGGATATTTTTCTTCCAGAAAATAAAAACGATCAGATTCTGGAATTTTTTTCGGCTCTCGATTGTCATTTGCTTTGCGCGGAACCCAGACCCTTCCACCTTCACCTCGAGCTGACTCGCTCATTAGCCTTAGCTTGTCTTGTCCAGGAATGGCCGTGGGATGAATTTGAATGAATTCTCCATTGGCATATTTAGCTCCTTGCAAATAAGCGGTAGTGGCCGCCGCCCCGGTGTTTACAACGGAATTTGTAGAGCGGCCGTAAACCTGACCCGGACCTCCTGTGGCTAGGACTACAGCGTCCGCTGGAAGGGTGTAGATTTCATCTGTTTTCAAATCATGGATTACAGCGCCTCTGCAAATTCCATCAGAGTCCAGTACCGCCCCCAGATATTCGTGCCATTCCAATGCGGTTGCATTTCCGTCATGAATGTTACGCCGTACTTGTTCATCAAGAGCATAAACCAGTTGTTGCCCAGTGGTGGCTCCTGCAAAAGCGGTACGATTAAAAAGAGTTCCGCCAAACCGGCGAAAATCTAGATGACCTTCTCCGGTGCGATTGAAGGCTACACCCATGCGGTCCATTAGATGAATGATAGCGGGTGCCTGAAAGCACATGTCGCGGACCAAAGGTTGATGAGCTAGAAAGTCTCCCCCTTTGATCGTGTCATAAAAATGTTTCTCTGGAGTATCTCCTTCGTTTTTTGCATCGATGGCAGCATTGATTCCACCTTGAGCGCAAACCGAATGAGATCGTTTTAAAGATTGATAGGACACAACAGTCACTTCGCCATTTCGTTCACAAAACTTCATAGCGAGGGCCAGACCTGCCAACCCACCTCCAATAATTACGATTTTTTTCTTGCGATTCATCATAGTCTTAACCTATCACCGTAGCTTCTACTGGAATGGGATTTAAATAGAATTCAAGAACTGTTGCCAGCCCAAGAAATGTTAAACCCAGTCCCACAGCAGCGAAAACGATTGCTCCATTTCGTTGGGCATTTTTTCCAATAAGAATTCCCCAAGAGACACAGAATCCCCAAAGGCCGTTGCTAAAATGAAAAGTCGCGGAAACAATACCAATGGTGTAAATTACAATTCCCTGCCAGGTTTGAAATTCCCCGTTTAGGATATCCATCAAAAAAGGTGCGGCTTCAAAATAGTGCTTGCCCTCCCACAATTTCGCTCCAACCGTGGTTCCCATATGATAAATGAGAAAAACAAAAGTAATGGCACCTGTAAAGCGTTGCATGGTGTAGAGCCAATTTCGTTGGTGTCGGTAACGTAGCAAGTTAGTCTGACCAATGTGTATTACATAAAAGCCCATCAACGAATGGAACAGCAGCGGAATATATATAAAACCAATTTCGATCGCTAACAGAAATGGCAGATTGTTGAGTGCGTCAATACTCAACTGATACGGTAAAACCCCAACCGTTCTAAGGGAATTAATAGATAAATGAATAACGAGAAAAGCTCCAATAGGAACTATCCCCGTGAGGGAATGTAATTTTAAAAGAAGGTAGTGTATTTCGTCTTTAGAAGGTCTGGTCATAAGGAGATATTATTAGAAAGTGGTGGTAAAAAAATCCACAAAACAAGTGAATCCAGACTTGTTTTACATTCTTGCGCAAAATTGGGCATCGTACAAGGATAAACCCTGAAAAATGGGAAATAAACGCTATTTCTGAGTTACCAGTGGCAGAGACTATTAAAAGTCTGCTTCAAGGAGGGGGCGTTGCTTAAAATCGGGGTTGATAGGTTTATCTTCGGTGCAAATTTTTAGATGTACTGGATCTTTAACATACAAGTCCACGAACCCGCACCTGCCACAGACACTGGGTTGTAGCGGAACATTTTTTTCTATGCCGTGATCCTGCCGGACAACGACCACCAGATCCATAGTCTTACTGTTCCTGAGGCCGATGTCACCCTTAAGAATACTTTTCTCCCCGCATTTACTGCAGGTATCCCGGTTGTCTGACATGCCGGGGCTCCTTTAATTTGTTGAGCGGTTAATTGTCTTAACTAGCTGGTTGCAATTGTAGCACAACAAAATGAAATTTTATAAAAAGCAATTTAACCCGCAGTTGCCCCTAAAGAATTTTCTGGAACATGTATGCGGTTCACCAAAGCTTCGGCTTCGTGCATTAATTCCATTTCTTCATTAACTCGTTCACGTAGCTCTTTGCCTGCATGAAAGCTTGGCTTGCGGCGAACGGGTAAATGGATCACTTCTCCTGTTAACGGCTTTTTAGCCACTCGAGCTTTGTATTCATTGACCTTAAATGATCCAAACCCTTGTACGACTACCCTTCCATCCGTAGCTAGAGCATCCATAATTGAATCCAGGAAAGCACCGAGATAGGTTTCTGCATCTTTTTTAGTAATGTTCATTCGGAAAGCCAGCTTGTCTACCAGTTGTACTCGTGTCATGATCCCTCCTACTCAGTTATCAGTTAAAGAATGTTACAATTGAGTTAAAGCAAAATTCGGACCAAAACTTTTTTTATTTCTTAAGTTCAATTTTTTCAAGTCGTTAGATGAAAACATGAAAAACTTCCTGATTGGGGTTCAGTATGATAAATAGTAAAAGTGTTAACATTTGTGCACAGTTTAAGTGCCGCTTATCCAATGGATTTCAGGCGGAAGCATTGAGCAAAGGCACTACAAAATAGATAGGATTAAATCGTGACATTTAAAAATATATTGGTTTATTTAACGCATCCCCATGTTGATGCCTGGAACTTTAAGGCCGAACATACGGATCTTTTGCAGTCTCTTATTCCAGGAACAGAGGTGAGAGTGTGCGGTAACTCAAAAGAGTTCAAAGACAGGCTGCCAGAGGCTGATGCTGTGATCGTTTGGTTTTTTAAGGAAGAATGGTTAGAGAATGCATCCAAGCTAAAACTTATTGCAACCCCTGCTGCCGGGAATGACTGGATTTCCTGGACGCCGCCAGAGAATTTAAAACTTTCGTTTGGTGGGTTTCATGGACCCATGATGGCAGAAAGCGTTATTGGTGCGATGCTACATTTTCTGAAAGCGTTTCCATTATCAACAAAAATGCAGAGGAAGAATAAATGGGGGCGTGTAAAAATTTCTAAAAAGTTGCAATCACTTTATAAGGCTCGAGTTACTATTTTAGGCTTTGGTAAAATTGGCAATACTCTGGGCAGATTATTAAAACCCTTCGGTTGCAAAATAACAGGTATAAAACGTACCGAAACGCCAGCACCCGATTATTTTGATGAAGAAGATGAAATATTGACTTGCGATAAATTGGAGTCAGCATTGCCCGAAACCGATCATTTAATTTGTGCACTGCCCGGTGGGCCGGAGACTTATGAAATTCTACAGCCCAGCCATTTCAAAAGTATGCCGAAGGCCTCATTTCTTTATAATGTGGGACGAGGAAATATTTATAAAGAATATGATTTAGTAGAAGCCTTGAAAGTTGGAGAAATTTCCGGCGCATATCTGGATGTGTTTGGCAAAGAACCTTTGGCTGAATTTTCCAAACTATGGGGGTTGGGCAATGTCCTAATTCAACCGCATATCTCCGCGGCCTCGCCGCAATACCTCGAGCTGTTTGTGGAAGAACTGGCAGGCAAGATAAATGTGGGGGAGTTTGGTTGATTTAAGTGATTTATTTCAACCCCCCCAGCCCCCCTTAACAGGGGGGATTATAGAAAGGCTTAGTAGAAATTTGCGAGGGCAGGGCAAAAAAAAACGGGAGAGGCTAAAAGCCTCTCCCGTTTTAGAACGCTTTATTATCAGGTAGCAGTCGGTGCTGCGTCTTCTATCCCATCTTTCAGGGCTTCTTTTCTGCTCAGCTTGACTTTCCCCTGCTGGTCGACATCGATAACTTTAACCTTGATCTCATCTCCCTCTTGAATCTCGTCGCTTACATTCTTAATACGACGGTCACAGATTTGTGAGATGTGGACGAGTCCATCGGTGCCTGGAAAAATTTCTACAAAGGCGCCGAAGTCGACGATTTTCTTAACTTTGCCGAGATAAATTCTTCCCACTTCAACTTCCTGGGTAAGATTTTCGACAAACTCCACAGCTTTCGCTGCTGCTTCGGCATCTGCTGAAGCGATGGAAACCAAACCATCGTCGTTGATGTCGATGGAAACTCCGGTCTTGTCGATGATCTCTCGAATGACTTTACCGCCAGGCCCAATGACATCACGAATCTTGTCTTTTGGAACCGTGAGAGTAACTATTCTTGGTGCGTGTTGATTTATTTCATCTCGATGAGTGGATAGTGCTTTGTCCATTTCACCAAGAATATGCAAACGCCCTTCTTTAGCTTGTTGCAGCGCGGTTTTCATCAGGTCGCGGTCAAGTCCCGTGATTTTGATGTCCATTTGCAATGCGGTGATACCATTTGCTGTTCCGGCCACTTTGAAATCCATATCTCCCAAATGATCTTCGGAACCCAGGATGTCTGAAAGGATTGCAACACGCTCACCGTCTTTGATGAGACCCATTGCGATTCCAGCTACGGGTGCTTTAATGGGGATACCTGCATCCATCATGGATAGTGATCCACCACATACAGAAGCCATTGAGGAAGAACCGTTTGATTCAAGAACTTCAGAGACAATACGAAGTGTATAAGGAAAGTCTTCCCGTTTAGGAAGCACAAAAGAAAGAGCTCTTTCTGCAAGCGCTCCATGCCCGATTTCTCGTCGTCCCGGCCCTAGTCTAAAAGAGGTTTCTCCAACACTGTATGGTGGAAAGTTATAATGTAGCATAAATGTCTTTGTTACATCACCCTCTAGAGAATCTATTCTCTGCTCATCATATTTTGTTCCGAGAGTTGCGGTAACTGCTGCCTGTGTCTCACCTCTGGTAAAAACTGCTGAGCCATGCACGCGAGGAAGAAAACCAACTTCGCCGCTGATCGGCCTTACATCTCTAAATCCCCTGCCATCAAGTCTGATCTTATCATTAACTATAAGACCTCTAACTGATTCTTTAAGAAAAGTTTCAAAAGGTTTTGAAACATCTACTTCATCATCTGGATATAGAGAACTGATATGTTCCTGAGTTTCAGTACGAATTTTCTTTATAGTATCATTTCTGTCTGTTTTAGATGATATTACAATTGCTTCTTTAATTTTCCCTTCGGCAAATGAAACAACTTTGCTGTTGAAATCCTCATCTTCTTCAACAGTGTCAAGAACTCTTTTCTGGATATCTAATCCAGAAACTAGATCTTCTTGAACCTTGATGAATTCTTGAATACTCTCGTGCGCGAACATTAGGGCATCAATTGTATCGGATTCAGATACTTCCTTTGATCCTCCCTCAACCATCACGATGGCTTCCTTTGTTCCTGCAACTACAATATTCATGTCACTTTCTTCAAGCTGACTCTTTATAGGGTTGCAAATAAACTCTCCCCCAACTCTAGCTACTCTAACAGCAGCAAGAGGGCCTGCGAAAGGAACATCTGAAACAGTAAGTGCCGCTGATGCTGCAGTCACTGATAGCACATCAGGATCATAATCAGCATCTGCTGAAAATACTGTAATAATTATTTGAGTCTGATATGTAAATCCTTTAGGAAATAGAGGTCTAATTGGTCTATCGATAAGTCTTGAAGTTAAAACTTCTTTTTCGTTAGGTCTTCCTTCCCTTTTAAAAAATCCGCCAGGTATCTTTCCTGCAGCTGCAGCTTTTTCCTGATAATTAACTGTTAATGGTAAAAAGTCCTCACCTTCAGTTTTTTCTTTCGCAGCAACAAGTGTAGCAAGCACTACTGTATCACCATAACGTGCTAACACAGATCCGCTGGTTTGTTTTGCTAGTTTTCCGGTCTCAAGCACAAAATTTGTACCAAACATCTGTGCTTCAACCTTTTTAGGTTCATTAATCAATACACTTCCTCCTTAATAACTCTACTTTCTCAGTCCGAGTCTCTTTATGAGCCCTGGATATTTCTCCGGGCTATTCTTTTTGATGTAGTTTAACAATCTTCTTCTTCTAGCGACAAGCAGTACGAGCCCACGTCTGGAATGAAAATCCTTGGGTGCATTACTCATATGAACAGTAAGATCCGCAATTCTGCGAGATAGAATACCTACCTGAACTTCTGGTGAACCTACATCTTTATCGTGAACAGCAAACTCATTTATTATCTGAGCTTTGTCATCTTTATCTAGCGCCATTTAACTGCCTCCTTAATATTTTGAATATTTGGCAAATTTACCCCGATTCATTTAACTCCGGCGTGGTTAGTTAAATACTCTGAGCAATTTAAAAATAACTGTCTGGTCATCCAATTTACCAAGCTCAGATGAATCCACTGAAGCCTCGGTAATAGAGACCAAACTAGAATTCTCATAAATCTTTAAATGATCTCCAATTCTAAAATCGGGGAGGTCGTTTAAATTCATATGAGATTTCTGTATTTGTTTACCCTGTCTAATTTGAGAGGCTAAATCAGAAGAAACACTTATTTCAGTCATATGTGAAAGAACATCTTTTAAGGAAGTTAGCTCAATATGCCCATTCTTTATATCTTCTATTGTTAAAGCCTTTTCAATATTAAACCCGTCACTCTCAATTCTTCTCAATTCTTTTAAGTGTCCACCACACCCAAGGTCATTGGAAATGTCTTCTGCAAGTACCCTTATATAAGTACCCCGGGAACACTCTACCTTAAACCTAATCAGCGGTGAATCAAACTCCAGAAGCTCTATATCATTAATAGTTACTTCTCTAGGAGTTCTTTCGACCTCTATTCCTTTTCTAGCAAGTTCATATAACCTGACACCATCTTTCTTTATTGCAGAAAACATGGGAGGAATTTGCTTTATTTTACCCTTATATTTAGAAAATGCATCAATTATTACATTTTTATTTAAAATTCCAGGATCAGACTCTTTAAGTACCTTCCCTGTATTGTCCAAAGTATCAGTTGATATTCCTAGATGAATTACGGCCTCATATTTCTTAAAATCATCTTTCATATAGGGAATTATTTTAGTAGCGTTGTTAAAACAAATAGGCAATACTCCAGTCGCAAAGGGGTCAAGTGTTCCTGTGTGACCAGCACGTTTGGCTTTAACTATTTTGTTCACTTCTGAAACAGCTTTATGAGATGTAATCCCCTTGGGTTTGTCTAAAATTAAGACTCCATTCATGCTAAAGCCTCTTTAACGCTTGAAATTACTCGAGATTTAACTTCCTGGATACTTCCTTTCAATGAGCAGCCCGCAGCCCTGGCATGTCCGCCGCCACCAAAACCCTCTGCTATCTTCGCAACATTTACTCTGCCTTTAGATCTAAGACTAACTTTCCATTCAGGATCACTTTCTTGGCCTTCTTGTCTAAAAAGCATAGCAACGTAAACACCTTTTATACTCCTTGGTATATTGACTAGACCCTCAGTGTCTTGCCTGGTCGTATCAGTTTCATTAAACATCTTCTTATCTACGTATATGGAAGCAATAGTTTCATCTTCTGTAATTTCGAGAGTCGGGATAGCTAATTTATATAGTTCTAGTTTTCTGAGCGGTTCGTTCTCGTAAATCGCCTGTGAAATTTTAGAGGGTTCAACTCCAATATCCACTAACTCAGCAGCAATCCTAAGGGTGTCTGAATTTGTATTTGAATAACTAAATGATCCGGTATCACTTACAATTGTGGTGTATATATTCTCTGCAATATCTTTATCTAATTCTATATCAAGTGCTTTTAGAATTGCATAAATCAAGATTCCAGTTGAAGAAGCCCCTTCATCTAAAAGATGTATATTGGCGTCTGATCCTGTCGTTTGATGGTGATCGATAATTACTACATTTTTGCAATTCTCAGACTTTGCATATTCTTCAAATTCTACGCCAGCCCGGCTTGTAGCTGTACAGTCAACTGCAAAAGCAATATCGAAAGGTCCTGATACTGAGTTGAGGGATTTTACAATATTTTCTGAGTGGGGCAGGAATTCCAACATTTCTGGAACGCCGTCTTTATTATAAAGCGTAATCTCTTTTCCGATTTTATGGAGCCCAAGTCCAAGACTGAGCGTAGAGCCTAATGCATCTCCATCTGGGTTTTCATGTGATGTGATTAGTATGCTCTTGGATTGCTCTATCAAATCCTGTATTTTTTTAATTTCATTCTTCACTGTTAATACCTCTAAGAACTTCGTCTACTTTATAACCTGTTTCAAGAGCAGTATCATATTGAAAATGAATATCTGGAAGCTTCCTCATCTTTAATCTCTTAGCTAATGCAGTCTTTATAAAACCCTTAGCACTTTCTAGCCCTTTTAGAACTTCTTCTTTATCTGCGGTACCTTCAATTACAGAAAAAAATATATTGGCATCACTGAGATTATCTGACACCCGTGCTCCAGTAATAAAAGCTGCACTTACACGAGGGTCTCTGATTTCACCTTTAATAATCATCTGGGAGACTTCTTTTGTTATTAAGTCTGATATTCTTGCTGAGCGCTTAAAAGTATTTGCCAAATAACTCCCCCACTAAACATTTATTATTTCAAGTTCCCTACTTCCCATTTGAACAATACCGGTAGAATCAATAAAATCGGTTACACGATCGAGCATCGAGTTCACATGACGCTTTTCGTTGCTAACGAAAGAAATTCCAATCGTTGCCTTATTCCAAAGATCATTAGAATCAACTTCGGCTATTGAAATGTTATTGAATTTGGACTTTGCTCTATGAATCAAGCTTTTTAAGGTCTGCCTCTTATCCTTAAGGGATCTATTTCCTTCCATGTATAAATCGATTCGGAGTATTCCTATGAACATTAGCCACGATTATAGCTCTTGTTTAAATTCTTCAAAAATGTAGAACTCGAAGACATCTCCAACTTTAATATCATTGAATCTCTCGATAGTAATACCACACTCATACCCAGTGTTAACTTCTTTTGCGTCGTCCTTGAACCTTTTCAAGGAAGAAAGTTTGCCGTCATAAGTTATTACACTATCTCTTAAAACCCTAACGTTGTTATCTCTGGATACTTTTCCGTCACTCACCATGCATCCTGCAATAGTACCAATTCTAGAGATATGAAATGTCTCTCGAACGTCTGCATGACCTGTGATTTTTTCCTCAATTATTGGATCCAAGAGGCCTTCCATAGCGCCTCTGACCCTATCTATAAGGTTGTAAATGATTGTATGGAGTTCAAGGGAAATGCCCTCTCTCTC